>DATJRF010000123.1:0-9351 GCA_035505015.1 Verrucomicrobiia bacterium
GGCGAGGTCGCGCGGATCGAGCCCCGCCGCGACGTCGGCGAGATTGACCGCCGCGACGTCGGCCGCGGCAATCGCATCGCGCGCGGCGTCGTCGAGCCGGGCGCTCTCGAATTGGCGGACGGCCGCCACGTTGGTGAACCCGGTGCGAAAGATCAGGTCGCCGAGGCGCTCGGCGACGGCCGGGTCGGCGGGCTTGCAGCGTTCCTGGAGGTCGGCGAGCATCTCGCCCAAGAACGCCCGGACCAGCTCGTCGGAGCGCCGGCGGTCGGCATCGGTCGCGTAGCCCGGAAAGCCCTCGATGCGCTCGGAAAGCAAGGCCAAAGAGTCCATTTCCGGTGGCTACGCTAAGCCTCCATAGCCCGCCTGCCGTACAGTAATATGAGACGATGACGGCGGTCCTGATCCTGCTCCTGCTGGCCGCGATCGCCGCGGCCATCTACGCCCGCGTCGTGTTCCGGCGCTACCTCGACGAGCGCCAGGAGCACCGCCGCGTCGTGGAGCTCTTCTCCCGCTACGTCCCCGCGCCGGTCGTCCAAGAGCTGCTCGCGCGCCGCGACCCCCGGCTCTTCCAGGCGCGCGAGTATTACGCCACCATCGTCTGCTGCCGCATCCATAACTTTGCGCTGCTCTGCGAATCGCTCGCCCCGGAAGAGACGCTGCGCTATCTCAACGAGTTTTACACGATCGTCGGGAAGGCCGTGCAGAGCCACCGCGGCATGATCGAGTCGCTGCGCGGCGACACGGTCGTCGCCGTTTTCGGCGTGCTGCTCGAAGAGACGCTCCAAGAAGACCGCGCCCTGCGCGCGGCGCTCGACATCATGCGCATGGTCAAGGCGATGGAGGCGCGCTGGGCCGCGCATAACCGTAAGGCCTTCACCGTCGGCATCGGCGTCAACAGCGGCAAGATCGTGGCCGGCGACACCGGGTTCCAGCACCGCCGCGAGTTTGCGGTGATCGGCAACCCGGCCGACGTCGCCGCGCGGCTGGAAGCGGCATCGGAAGAGCTCAACGCAACGATCGTCGCCTCGCAGAAGACGTACGACGTCGTTCGCGACGCGTTCGTCGGCGTTCCCACCTCCTCGCTGCCGCTGCGCGGCCTGCGCCGCCTGCACAGCGCCTACATCATACGAGGCGTCACCCGGCACGGGCGCACCGACGACCGCCTGACCCTTCCGCCGCTGCGCTCCTTCGTCAAGACCGTCGTCGCGCCGGAGGAGCCGCCGATCGAGCGCGTCGATCCCGCCATGTTCCGCGACGCCGGGCGCGTCGACGCCGCGTCGACCCCGCAGACGCTCGTCGATAATCGCGTCGCCGCGCCGCTCGTCGCCGATCCGGCGCGAAAGCCCGCCCCCGAGCCGGTGGAGCGCCCGCGCTTTTCGAGCGTCGACTCGAACGAGCCCGCGCTCCCCGAGCTGCCGATCATCGAAACCTACGAAGACGGCCAAGGGCCGCCGATTCAGCTCCCGCCATAGCTTTAAAGCCGAGCGCGTTAGAGCGACTGCACGATGCTCGGCAGCACGCCGGCGGCGGTCCCGCGCAGCGCGCAATCGACGCGCTCGCTGATCGCCGTCGCTTCCGGGTTGATCTCCGCGACGAACGCGCCCGCGTTATAGTGCGTGGCCAAGGCGGCGGCCGGATAGACGACGGCGCTCGTTCCCACGACGAGAATGACGTCCGCACGCGCCGCAGCCGCCGTCGCCGCTTCCCAGGCGTCGCGCGGCAGCGCCTCGCCGAACCAGACGATGTCGGGGCGCATCCGCCCGCCGCAGGCGTGCTCGATCTCCGAGAGGGGAAGGCCGAGCGCGTCGAGCGTGCGGCGCTGCGAGCATCCGGTGCAGCGCGCTTCGCGCAGGTTGCCGTGCAGCTCCAGGAGATTGCGCGAACCGGCGCGCTTGTGCAGCGAATCGACGTTCTGCGTCGCAAGCGTGAAATCGGGGACGCGGTCCTCGAGCGCTGCGAGCGCGTAGTGGCCGGCGCTCGGATTGGCTCGGCGGTGGGCGGCGTTGCGCTCGTTGTACCACGTCCAAACCAGTACCGGGTCGCGCGCGAAGCCCTCGGGAGAGGCGAGCTCCTCGACGCGCTCGTCGCGCCACAAACCGCCGGCACCGCGAAACGTCGGCAGGCCGGAGTCGGAGGATATCCCCGAGCCGGTCAGGACGAAGACCGAACGAGCCGCGCGAAGGCGCGAGAGAAGTTCCTCCACTCCGCCGGCTTCGCCGGAGCGACCGGCCGGACCGCCGGGAATCTGCCGGAGCGGCTTGCGCGCTCGCTCTATCGAGGGCACGGCGACGATGGAGCGAAGCTTAGGCCGGTGATCGAAGACGCCGGGCGAGTGCGCGTCGAGCGCGTTTCGCCCGCGACGGAAGGGCGGGCTCTTGCGTACCTGGCGCGCTCGCCGTACGAGAACGTCTTCATCACCTATCTGCTGCGCTCCGATTTCTCGGCGCCGACGCGCGAACGGATTTTCGTCGCGATCGACGACTCGGGCGTCACGGGCGCGGCCTATTTTGGCCGGCAGGTCTCGCTCGCCGGCGAGCCGGCGGCGATTGCGGCCTTCGCCGCCGAGGCGCACCGCCACCGCGGCGAGCGCATGTTGATGGGGCCGCGCGAGGCGATCGAGGCGTACTGGGCGCGCGTGCACCTGTGGCACGTTCCGCCGCGCGCGGTGCGCGAGCGCCAGCTCGTCATGGCCGTCGATCGCAAACGGCTGCGGCGCAACGAACGGGCGGTCACGGTACGGCCCGCGCGCTTGGACGAGTGGACGGCGGTCGCGGACAACTCGGCGGCGATGATCGCCGGCGAGCTGGATTACGATCCGCATCGCTTCTCCCCGGACTTCGGGCCCAACGTGCGGCACATGATCGAACAGCGCCTATGGTGGGTCGGAGAGTCGCTGGGCCGCCTGGTCTTTTTCTGCAACATCGGCCCGTGGTGCGAGCAGACGACGCAGCTCCAAGGCATCTGGTCCCCGCCGGAGATGCGCGGCAAAGGCCTCGCGACCGCCGCCCTCGCGGCGATCTGCGACCGCCTGCTGGAAGACTCGCCGACGCTCTCGCTCTACGTCAACGATTTCAACGCTCCGGCGATCGCCCTCTACGAACGCGTCGGCTTCGAAACCGCCTCCGAATACCGCACGATGCTTTTTTAGGCCGAATAGATCGGGCCTAGAGACGCCGTTCGACGTTTTCGATACCGGATTCTACCGCTTGCTCGGTGCGCACGAAGAGGCCGACGATCCAGCGGATGGTCGCGACGACGCCGACGATTGCGAAGGCGAAGACGATCGCGAAGAACCAGGCGGCGGTTTCGGCGAGATGCACGATGGTGTGCTCCACGTTTTCCTCCTTTACGACAGTGGCGCGAAGGTCTTGCCCGTGAGCGACTCGGCCAGGGCGTTAGCGTTGCGCGCGACGATCCCGTAGATCGAGAGCTGCGGGTTGACGCCCAGGCTCGTCGGAAAGACCGAACCGTCGAAGACGTAGAGGTTCTCGACCTGATGGTGGCGGCCGCGCCCGTCGACGACCGCCGACTTTTCGTCCGATCCCATGGCGCAGCCGCCCATCACGTGGGCGCTGACGACGCGCATGAGCAGTATCTCCATCGGCAGCGCGGCGATCTGCGCCTGCGCCTGCGCCCACGACGTGTAGGGCGAGGCGGACTCGTGAATCGGCAGCACCGTCTTGGCACCGGCCGCGAACTGAATTTCAGCCATCGTCAACAGCGAGCGCCGCAGCCCGTCCCACACGTAGTCCGTGATGGGATAGTCGATATCCGGCGCGTGATCTTTGCGCAGCTCCACGGTACCGCCTTGGCTCTGGTCGTGGAAGCCGTCGCGCATCAGCGCGATGATCACTTGCTTGTGCGGCATGTCCTCGAGCAGCGCCGCCGCCCGCTCGCCGAAACCGGGCGTGAGCGACGCGTAGATGAGCGGATAGATGGGCGGAACCTCCAGCTTGTAGCCGATCGGCCCGTCGAGCGGCTGCGTGTAGAGGAAGTGATCGCTGTAGATGGACTGCGGCGCGCCCGAGAAACCGTCGACGACCTCCGGCATCACGGCTGCCGAGACGGCAACCGGATGGAGAAACGTGCGCGTTCCGGTGCGCTTGTGCGGGTTGGGGACGTTGCTGCGCAGCAGCAGCGCCGGCGTGTTGATCGATCCCCCGGAGGCGACGTACGCCTTCGCGGTGACCGTGACGTTGTACGGGCGGTTGCGCTGGGAGCTGCCGTCGAGCGCCTGGCAAACGAGCCCGCTGACGGCGTCGCCGCTCATCGCGAAACGCTCCGCGCGGCAACGGGTCACGAGCGTCGCGCCCTTGCGCAGCGCGCCGGGAATCGTCGTGACGAGCATCGACTGTTTGGCGTTGGTCGGGCAGCCGACGCCGCAGTACCCGAGATTCCAGCAGCCCTTGACGTTGCGCGGGATCACCGCCGTCGGGACGCCGATTTTGGCCGCACCGCGCTGCAGCACCGCGTTGTTCTCGTTGGGCGGCAGCTGCCACGGGTGGATGCTCAACCGGCGCTCCATCATCGCAAACCACGGCGCCAGCAACTCCGGCGTGTAGCGGTGCAAACCGTAGTTCGTACGCCAATAGGCCAGCGTCTCCGGCGGCGTGCGAAAGCTGCTGGTCCAGTTGACCGTCGTCGATCCGCCGACGGTCCGGCCTTGCAGAATCGTGATCCCTTTGTCCTTGGTTTGGCGGTTGGCGGAGTCCCAGTACATCTGCGGGTACGCCTCGCGCTCGAGCATGTGGAAATCGCTCGACGAGAGCAGCCCGCCCATCTCGATCAAGACGACCTTCAAACCGGCTTCGCTGAGGATCTCGGCGGCCGTTCCGCCCCCGGCGCCGGTTCCCACGATGACGACGTCGGCATCGAGATGGAGGTTGCTTTCGAGCTTCGACGCGTCGCGAACGTCCCAGCCGCTGCGCAGGCCTTCGGCGATCGGGTCCACGATCGTCATAGCGGCGGCGGACCCGGATAGCCGATCCTCGGCCAGGAGTTGGCGTTGCCGTACCACGCGCCGCTCAGGATCGTATGCAGCGCTTGGTAACCGCTGCGAAAGAGCTCGACGCCGCTAAAGCGCCAGCGCTCCAGAAACTGCGCGACGTCGCCCGGGCCGGCCTCGCGCCAGCCGCTCCAAATCCCGCACGCGAGAGCCCGCGTCACGGGGAACTCGAGCAAGCTAAAGAGCTGCTGCACCTCGGCGAGTTGCGCCGGCAATAAACCGGCGAGTACCACGTCGACGCCGCGCACGACCTGCACGAGCGGCGGCACGCCGCCCGGCGAGCCGCTTGGGAGCGCACCGGCGAGCATCGCGGATGCGAGTGCCGCGAACATGACGCGATCGGAGGGGCCCAGAATCGCATAGTGGTAGCCCGGGTCGTCGAACGGCGGTGCGGCGGGCGCGCTCGAGCGCGCGCAGCTCGCCAGCGCCAGCAGCGCGGCGCCCCCGATACCGGTGCGAATCAACTCTCCCCGCGTCAAGCCCATCGACCTCGCCTCAACTCCGGATGATGAAGAACGTGATGTTCCCCGTCGACTTGTCGGAATAGGTGATCGAGCCGGTGCCGGCCGCGTCGGTAGCGTAGGTTGCGAGCCGCCGGCCGGTCGAGGCGAGCCCCACGCTTCCATCCGCGACGCCGCTGCGCAAGCCGAACTTCTCTGCGACGTCCGCACCCGCGACCGAATCGCGGATCGCAAGCGTGCCGTCGACCTCGAGCGATTGCGCGTCGACGTTCTCGGTGAAGGTGCCGTTCCAGTCGGCGACGACGCTGCCGCCGCGAATCACCCAGGCGTTGCCCTTGCCCCGCGCGAGCGCCAGCGAGGCGGGCGTGCCGGTGTAGCCGGTCATCGCGACGACGCCGTCGCTCGCCGAGCCCGACTCGACGAAGTTTTGCAGCATCGCGGTGACCCCGATCGATTGCTGCTGCGAGACCGCGACGAGGCCGCCGAAACCACAGGCGTTCTTCTTTGCCAGCGTGCACGAAAGACCGAACGCGGCGACGGCCGGCCCGTCGGCGGTGCGCGAGAGCTGCCCGCGGGTCACCGATTGGGTCGCCGAGCCGAGGGTCGTCTTGTTGCTCAGGGTCCCATACGCGACGGCCTTCCCCGCTTGGTCGTACGTCGTGACCTTTCCGCTGAAGCTCAGCTCCACCGGAAGGAAGAACGTGACGTCGAGCACGGAGTGGGCCAGCTTCGTCGTGCACTTCGCGTCGTAAAAGACGTCGATGGTTACGACGTACTGCTCCGGGTTGACCGGCTTCACCGTATATTCGACGCCGTCCCGACAGACCGGAGCGGAGTGCATGCGCCGTTGCGGGTTTAGGGTTGCGACGGCAATCGCCGCGAGCGACGCCGCTTGGATGCCTTCGCCGAGAACGATACCGGCCTGCGCCTCGTAGCGCTGCGTCGCGACGTCCAGGCCGCCCGTCGGTTCGGCCGTGGGCGCGGCCGTCGGCGAGACGCCGGTCACGGTGCCGGAGCAGGCGCTCAGGATACCGGCGACGGCGAGAAGCCAGAAGATGCGGCGCATGCCCACCCTTTACGGTGCGGGAGCCGACAACCCTACAGCACGAGCGGCCGGTAGCGGATGCGGTGCGGCTTCGCCGCCTCCTCGCCGAGGCGCCGGCGTTTCTCCTCTTCGTACTCCCGGTAGTTGCCTTCGAAGAAATAGACGTTCGAATCGCCCTCGAACGAGAGGATGTGCGTGGCGATGCGATCGAGGAACCAGCGGTCGTGGCTGACCACGAGCACCGTTCCGGCGAACTCCGCGAGCGCATCCTCGAGCGCGCGCAGCGTCTCGACGTCCAAATCGTTGGACGGCTCGTCGAGCAGCAGGACGTTCGCGCCGGAGAGCAGCGTCTTGGCCAGATGCAAGCGCGCGCGCTCGCCGCCCGAGAGCGTCCCGACCGGCTTCTGCTGATCCGCACCTTTGAAGTTGAAGCGGCCGAGATAGGCCCGCGTCGGCATCTCGAACTTGCCGACGGTGACGATGTCGAGCCCGCCGCCGACGTCTTCGAAGACGCTCCTGGCATCGTCGAGCGCCTCGCGGCTCTGGTCGACGACGCCGAGCTTGACGCTCGGGCCGACGCGGATCTCGCCCGAGTCGGGCGCTTCCTTGCCGGCGATCATGCGAAAGAGCGTCGTCTTTCCGGCGCCGTTGGGCCCGATGATCCCGACGATCGCTCCGGGCGGGACCGCGAAGCTCAACTCGTCGACGAGCAGCCGGTCGCCGTAGGCTTTGCGCACGCGATCGAACTCGACGACGCGATCGCCCAGCCGTTCCGCGACCGGAATGAAGATCTCTTGCGTTTCGTTGCGGCGCTGATACTCGTAGCTGGAGAGCTCTTCGAACCGCGCGATCCGGCTCTTGCTCTTCGACTGCCGCCCCTTCGCGCCGGAGCGCACCCATTCGAGCTCGCGCTTGAGCGCTTTTTGCCGCGCCGACTCGGCCGCCTCTTCCGCCCGCAGCCGGTCTTCCTTTTGCTCGAGCCACGAGCTGTAGTTGCCTTTCCACGGAATTCCGCGCCCCCGGTCGAGCTCGAGGATCCACTCCGCGGCGTTGTCGAGGAAGTAGCGATCGTGCGTGATCGCGACGACCGTCCCCGGGAAGCGCGCCAGGAACTGCTCGAGCCACTCGACGCTCTCGGCGTCGAGATGGTTGGTCGGCTCGTCGAGCAGCAGCATGTCGGGTTTGGAGAGTAGCAGGCGGCAGAGCGCGACGCGGCGCTTCTCGCCGCCGGAGAGCGTGGAGATCCTCGCATCCCAGGGTGGGAGCCGCAACGCATCGGCGGCGATCTCGAGTTGCTGCTCCACGTCGTCGCCGCCCTGCGCGAAGAGGATCGCCTCGAGCTTCGCCTGCTCGTCGGCGAGCGCGTCGAAATCCGCCTCCGGTTCGCCGTACGCCGCAAAGACCTCGTCGAGCCGCTTGCGCGCGGCGTTGACTTCGCAGAGCCCCTCCTCGACGGTCTCCCGCACCGTGCGATCGGGGTCGAGCTTCGGCTCCTGCGGCAGATAGCCGATCGAAAGGTTCGGCATCGGCGCCGCCTCGCCGTCGAACTCCGTATCGATACCCGCCATGATCCGCAGAAGCGACGACTTCCCCGAGCCGTTGAGCCCCAGAATGCCGATCTTGGCGCCGGGGAAGAAGCTCAGCGAGATATCCTTGAGAATCTGGCGCTTCGGCGGAACGACCTTGCCGAGGCGATACATCGAATATACGTACTGCGTCACGGGATGCGTCTCTGTGCTTCCGGCCACGCCAACCCCTGCCGGTCCGGCTGGGAATCTCGCCGCAGACCCACGAAGGCCTCGTCGTGGATCGCAAGGACGACGATCGCCCGCTCCATCACGACGACGCCGATCGCTTCGTGAGGCCGCGCGGCGTGCCGCGGTTCATCGCGATCGGGATCGCGCTGCTGGTCGTCGCGGCGCTGGCGTGGCTGCGCGCCGTCGATCCCAGCCTGCGCTAACCGACCGGCTGCGGCTCCCGGCGCCCTGCGCGGGCGCTGCGTGCGAGCGCGAGCGCGCGCAATAGGCGGCAGACGCGCTCCTCATCTTCGCCCAGCAGCCCCAAACGATTGCAGTGCAGATGCACGAGATCGGCGAGCCGTTTGTGCGCGCGTTCGCTCTCGAGCGCGCGCTGGAGCAGCGGCACTCCGGCCTGCGCCTGCGTCTGCATCGTACCGAGCCGCCGCAGCGACTCGCGATCGCGATCGCCGAGCTTCTTCTTGGCCGTCTCTTCGTACGTCTCGAGAACGAGCCGGCCAAGCTCGGGATCGCCCCGGAGCAGATCGTCGAAGCTCGCCGCGGCGGCCTCGATCCGAGCGCCGCGCTCGCCGATACCCTCGGCGAGCACGGCGGCGCAGCGCTCGCTATCGAAGGTGAAAAAGCGTTCGACGTCCAGCAGGCGCTCCGCACCGCCGTATCGCTCGTACTCGGGATCGTACGTATCGATTGCGTAGCGCGCGACCGTTCCCGCGCTCAGCCAGGCGCCGGCGGCGCCTAGTAGCGCCTCGCGCGCTCGCGCGCCGCAGCCGGGAGTTGCGTGAGCGCGGACCCGCAGATGATTCGCGACGTCGCCATAGCGAACGAAGAACCAGCGATCGAGCGCGCCGCTCACGCGCAGCGCCTCGATCTGCGCGAAGAGTGCCGTCGCGACGAAACCGTCGACGGCTTGTCCCCCCAAATAGAGCTTGAGATAGGTCCAATCGGAATCCGGTCCGTAGACGACGCGATCGGGGACGACTACCGGCGCCGGCCGCGGGCGTTCGGCCGCGCGCGGCCGCGCGACGGCCTGCGCCACGAACTCGGCGAGGTGCGCGCCGCCCGCTCCCTGCAGCCACGCCGCAT
>DATJRF010000124.1:0-4592 GCA_035505015.1 Verrucomicrobiia bacterium
CGCCCATCGCGACGCCGTAGAGCGCGCGCAGGACGAGAAAGACGGTGAAGTTCGGCGAAAACGCCGTCGCCAGCTCGAGTAGGGAGAAGAGCGCGACGTCGATCATCAGCGGCTTGCGGCGGCCGAACCGGTCCGCGAACCAGCCGAAGATCAGCGCGCCGAGCGGGCGGCACATCAGCGTCAGCGTGATCGCAAAAGCGACGCCGGGGATGCTTTGCGAGAACTCCGTCGCGACGCGCGCGACGACGAAGGTGAGCAGAAAGAAGTCGAACGCGTCGAGCGTCCAGCCCAGGAAGCACGCTACGAACGTCTTGCGCGCCGCCGGCGAGAGTTCCGCGAGTGCGGAGGCTCCGCTCACGCGTGCCCGGTAGCGCTCGGTGAGGGTGCGGGCGATCCGCTTGGCGAGGCCGACGGTGCGGGCGAACCGCTCGACGAGGGCGATGGAGACGGCGAGGGCGTCGTTCCCGGCGGGTACGTCAAGCCGTACAAGGCCAACAGCCAGATCTGCCCGCGCTTGACCTCGACTTTGGGAATGGTGAAGGTGAAGTCGACGGTCGAATTGCCGAGCACCGCTTTGGAGTAGTTGCCGACGAAGGTGTCGATGCGCTTGGAGCTGCGCCCGACGCGCGGGAAGCTCTCGTTATAGAGCTGCAGCGCAAACCCGCGCCCGGCGAACTGCTGGCGCGGCAGAACGTAATGAGCGATCGCGGTGCCGTCGAGCGTGAAGTCGGTGTCGCTCTGTATCCGTATTCCCACGAGCGTGACGATTTTGAGCGCGCGCGGATCCGGGTTGGTCATCACCGGGACGTCGCTGGGAAGCGGCTCCATCTGCATGGTGAGCGTGCCGGGCGGCGTCGGCGTCGGCGTCGGTTCGTCCGAGGTGTCGTCCTCGGCGTCGTCGCCGGAAGCTTTCGCGGTCGGCGTCGGCGTCGGCGTCGGCGAAGGTTTCGGCGAAGGCGAAGAGCTGCCCGACGGCGACGGCGACGGGCTCGGGACGTTGAAGCTGAACGTGCACGAGAAGCCGCCGACCGAAGCGCATTTCAACCCGCTCGGGCCGTCGGCGACCGGGTACTGCGTTTGATCGGGCGCCAGCGTCGCGCCCGGGTTGGCCAGCTCTGCGATCCCGTTCGGACCGGCCGTCGGCCCGCCGGTGTTCGTGCCGATCGGCTGCTGCTGCCCGCCGAGCGGTCCTTGTCCGTTGACCGGCGGACCCACCTCGCCGCTCGAACCGAATCCACCCATTCCGCCGGCGCCGCTGTCTAAGCCGCCCTGGCAGGCAGCCAGCAACAGCGCGACCACCGCGAAGAGGGCGCGAACGTCGAGCTTCACCGGCGCGCCTCCACGACGGCGCCCAGCTCCTGGGCGAAGGCGTCGACGGAGAGCGTTCGTTTCTCCTCGCTGCCACGCTCGTTCACGTTGACGCTCCCCTCGGCGGCTTCTTGTTTCCCAACGACCAGAATATACGGCACCTTTTGGGTCTTCCAGTGGCGGATCTTGTACCCCAGCTTCTCGTTGCTTTCGTCGACCTCGACGCGGAAGCCCAGTGAGGCAAGCCGGGCCGCGACCTCGCGAGCGTACTCCAGCTGATGTTCCGATATCGGGGTGAGAATCGCCTGAACGGGGGCCAGCCAGGCCGGGAATGCGCCGCCGAAATGCTCGATGACGATCGCGAAGAACCGCTCCAGGGAGCCGGCGAGTGCACGGTGGATCATCACCGGCGTGTGGTCGGCGCCGTCGCTGCCGCGGTATTTGAGGTCGAAGCGCTTGGGGAGCACGAAGTCCACCTGCACCGTGCCGAGCTGCCACTTGCGCCCGATCGCGTCTCGCACGTTGATATCGAGCTTGGGCCCGTAGAAGGCGCCGCCGCCCTCGTCGACCACGTACGGCAGCTCGAACTTCGCCAGCGCGCGCCGGATCGCGTCCTCGGCGATCGCGTCCGTATCCTCGCGCAAGCCGGCGTCGCGCGTCGAGAGAAAATACTCGAAGTCGCTGAAGCCGAACGCCTTCATCAGGCGCAGCGCCTCCTCGAGCGTCTGCTCGAACTCGCCTTGAAGCTGTTCGGGCGTGCAGAAGAGGTGTGCGTCGTCCTGGGTGAAGCCGCGTACGCGCGTGAGCCCGTGCAGCACGCCGGAGCGCTCGAACCGGTAAACCGTTCCGAACTCGGAGAAGCGGATGGGGAGTTCGCGATAGCTGTGCAGGCGGCTGCGGTAAATCAGGATGTGGCCGGGGCAGTTCATCGGCTTGAGCCGGAAGCGCTGCTCCTCGACCTCGAGCGGCCCGAACATGTTGTCCGAATAGTTCTCGAGATGGCCGGAGATCGCGTAGAGCTTCTCGCTCACGACGTGCGGGGTCACGACCGGCAGATAACCGCGCTCGCGCAGCCCCTCGCGGATGAAGTTCTCGATGATACCGCGGACGATGGCGCCCTTGGGATGCCAGAAGACCAAGCCCCCGCCGGCGTCGTCTTCGATCGTGAAGAGATCGAGCTCGGTCCCGAGCCGGCGATGATCGCGCTTCTGCGCCTCCTCGAGCTGGTGCAGGTAGCGGTCGAGTTCGTCTTGCTCGTACCAGGCCGTGCCGTAGATGCGCTGCAGCATCGGGCGCTTCTCGTCGCCGCGCCAATAAGCGCCGGCAACGTTCGTAAGCTTGAGCGCGCCGATCTCGCCGGTCGTGTGCGCGTGCCCGCCGCGGCACAGGTCGGTGAACTCGCCGATCGTGTAGAGCGTGATCGGCTCGCCTTCGGGGATCTCGCGCGCGAGCTCGACTTTGTACGGATTGCCCCGGAAGCGCTCGATCGCTTCCTCGCGCGTCACCGCGCGACCGGTCATCTCGTAATCGGCCTCGACGATCTCGCGCATGCGCCGCTCGAGCCGCTCGATGTCCTCCGGCGTGAACGGCGTTCCCCGGTCGAAGTCGTAGTAGAAGCCGTTTTCGATGGCCGGCCCGATCGTCGGCTTCGCCTCGGGAAAGAGGTCCTGGACCGCATAGGCCAAGACGTGGGCCGCCGTGTGGCGCAGCTCGGGCAGTGAGGTCCGCGTTTCGGGCATAGGGCACCCTGATTCAAACCCCACCCCCCACTGTCATCCTACCCCCCCATCCTGAGCGTAGCGCCGCAGGCGCGAAGTCGAAGGGCTGAGCGTAGCGCCGCAGGCGCGAAGTCGAAGGGCAGCGGCGCAGCGTTCAACGCCGATGCCCTTCGACTCCGTTCGCTTCGCTCACTACGCTCAGGATGACGGGCGCTTCGCTCGCTACGCTCACGATGACAGGGGAAGGGCGAAGGGTGGTCCTCTTAAAGGCGTGCCTATACCGTCTTAATCTTCCCTTAGCCTTTTGACCGGAGAATGGGAGTGTTTTACTACTCTCCCTTATACATAGGAGTTGGAATGCGGAAGTCGATGGCGCTGGCGTTGGCAGCGCTCTTCGCGTTGAGCACCGGCGGACAGGCACTCGCGGCGACGCGCCTGCTCGAGACGGGCTCCACGCTGCTCTATCCCCTGATGAACCTCTGGGTCGCGGGGTATCAAAAGTCGAACTCAGGCGTCCAGATCACGACACAGGGTACCGGCAGCGGTACCGGCATCTCGCAAGCCATCTCGGGCGTCGCGCAGATCGGCGCTTCGGATGCGTACATGCCCGACGGCGCGATGAAGGCGACCCCGATGCTCAACATCCCGCTCGCGATCAGCGCGCAGCAGATCAACTACAACGTTCCGGGCCTCAACACTACGCACCTCAACCTCTCTGGGCCGGTTCTGGCCGGGATCTACTCCGGGACGATCCAGTATTGGGACGACGCGCAGATCAAGGAGATCAACAAGTCGGTCGCCGGGAAGCTGCCGCACAAGCAGATCACGCCGATCCATCGCGCCGACGGTTCGGGCGACACGTTCATCTTCACGCAGTACCTCTCGAAGTCGACGCCGTCGTGGTCGAAGGGCCCCGGCTACGGCACGACCGTGAGCTGGCCGTCGGTTTCGACCGCGGTCGGTGCGACCGGCAACCCCGGCATGGTGCAGACCTGCCAGAACACGCCGTACTCGGTGGCGTACATCGGCGTGAGCTTCCTCAGCCAGACCGACAAGGCGGGCCTGGGCTACGCGGCGCTGGAGAATCAGGCCGGCAAGTTCGTGCTGCCGACCGCGACGACCATCGGTGCCGCCGCCAAGGCGCTCGACGCGCAGACCCCGGGCGACGAGCGCATCTCGCTGATCTTCGCTCCGGGAGCCGAATCGTACCCGATCATCAACTACGAATACGCGATCGTGAATCCGAAGCAGGCCGATTCCGGCAAAGCTGCGGAACTGAAGAAGTTCCTCAACTGGGCACTCACGGACGGACAGAGCGGCAAATTCCTGGATGCCGTGCACTTCCTTCCGCTTCCCCAATCGATTGCTGCAAAGAGCAAGGCACAAGTCGAGAAAATTCAGTAAGCTGGTCTGAATGGCTGCAGTCCCAATGAGTCTACGGGACGCCGTGAAAACGGCGTCCCCGGCTATCCTCCAACGCACCGGCTCGCAGTCGGTGCTTCGCGGCGTCACGCTGGTCGCTGCGATCATCAGTGCTTTGATTATCTTCCTGATGCTGTTCTTTCT
>DATJRF010000125.1:0-8709 GCA_035505015.1 Verrucomicrobiia bacterium
ATCTCCCTCTTGCGTTCGTTGCATTGCGTTGGAAGGCGTGCAGGCCGGACGGTTGTCGGCCGCGACCGCAATTGCCTGCCAGCCGTGCGGCCGGCCGCGGCGCTTATTGCGCCGCGTCGGTGCCGATGGCGTAGTCGGTAAAGTCCGCGTTGGCGGAGAGCGGCATGTGCGGATACCCGATCTCGGCGCTGATGTGCGACGGCAGCAGAAAGCCGTCGGTCGGCTGCGACGTCACGTTCATCCGTATCTGCGTGCCGTCGGTGTAGCTGGCATCGACCCACTCGGTACCGTTTACGGGGCTGATCGCCACCTGCGCCCGTGCGAGATTGGCGTCCTTGAGCGCGTGCAGCTCGTAGATCGTGTCGCCGTCGCGCGTGCCGGCTACTTCTTCGGTGTAGTTCTGCGGCCACATCTGCGGATCGATCATCGAGAGGTCGATGTCGTTCTGATGCGGTGCGAACCACGGCATGTGCGTGAAGTGGACGACGTAGCGGGTGCCTCGCTCGTAATCGCCGACCCCGCGCATGTGAAAGTGGAGCCAGGGGAAGTGGTGCATCGCCATCGCAACGTCGACCGAGAAGGTGTAGCTGCGCAAGTCGTCGTTCCGGGCGTATGCCTGCTCGGGCGCGACCGAACCGGCGCCGCCGAGCGCGCAGAGGGGCAGGAGGCCGAGTAGGGCGGTCGTCGCGGCAAGTACGGGGTGTCTCATCGGCGTGGCTGCCTCTTATTGTGCCACCAATCCCTTCCGGTTACCGCAACCAGCCGTAAATCTTCGGTTATCGCGGGGTCTGCCGCCGTTGCGGCGAAGCTATACAGGCGTGCGCAAGATCGTCTATATCGTCCTGGCTGCCGGCGCCTCGAGCCGCATGGGTTTTGACAAGGTATTCGAGCCGTTGGAAGGCCGGTCGCCGCTCGAGCGCATCGCCTCGGCGCTCGGCGAACGCGACGCCTTCGTGGTCGTCCCGCCGGAGCGCATCGACGACGCGGTGCGGCAGGCGCCGCTTGCGCTGACCATCGTCAACGACCAACCCGCCCGCGGCATGAGCTACTCGCTCAAGGTCGCGCTCAACGCGTTGCCGCCCGACCGGCACTTTGCGGTGCTGCTCGGCGACATGCCGCTGGTCGACGAGCCGCTGCTCGAGGCGATCGAGCGCGGATTCGGGGACGAGGCCGACGTCGCGTACCCGGTCGACGCCGGAGGGCAGCCGGGTCATCCGGTGCTTTTTGCGGCGCGCGCGCGCGCCGCGATTGCCGCCCTACCCGACGGCGACACGCTCTCGACGGCGCGCGACGCGCAGTCGCTCGCGCGCGTGGCGATCCCGTACGAGCACCGCGGCGCGTTCGTCGATCTCGACGATCCAAGCGACTGGAACGGCTTTAGCAAGGAGTGAGCCTGCAGGTCGAGCGCCTCGGCGAATCGGCGCTCGTCGCCGATGCGGGAACGCCCGAGACGTTCGCATCGCAGCGGCGCATGTGGGCGCTGGCGCGCGCCGCGCGCCAACTGCCGGGAGTCGACGACGCCGTGATCGGCGCCAACAATCTCACGCTCTTCCTTCGCGAGCCGGAGCGATGGCGCGAACTCGAACGCGCGCTGCAGGCGGCATGGAAGGAGGGCGCGATGCTCGAGACGGGCGCGGCGCGCAGCGTCGAGATCCCGGTCGCGTATGGAGGCGAATCGGGGCCGGACGCCGCATCGCTGGCGCGCATCTGCGGGATGGCCGAAGCCGAGCTCGTGATTCTGCATGCGCGGCCGCAGTACGTCGTCTCGTTCCTCGGCTTCGTGGCGGGATTTGCCTACCTCGGCGGCTTGGACGAGCGTCTGCACGCGGCGCGCCGGGCGGAGCCGCGTGCCGCGGTTCCGGCGGGTTCGGTCGCCATCGGCGGCACCTACACGGGCGTCTATCCGCGTAGCACGCCGGGCGGTTGGCACCTGATCGGGCGCACCGAGGAGACGCTCTTCGATCCGCGTCGCGAACCGCCGGCACTGCTCGCGCCAGGCGATCGGGTGCGCTTCGTTCCGCTGACGTGAGCGCGCTGGTCGAGATCCTCGAGCCCGGCCCCTTCGCGCTGGTGGTGGACGCGGGACGCCCCGGGCGCCGCGGCGAGGGGATCGCGCAGGGCGGTGCGCTCGACGCGCTCGCCTATGCCGTTCTCAATCGTCTGCTCGATAACGCGCCGCACGATGCAGCGATCGAAGCGCTGGGCGAGCTCTGCGTGCGCTTCGACGCACCCGTGCGCCTCGCACTCACGGGCGCGGAATGCCGAGCGGAGCTCGACGGCGCGCGCGTCGACGCGTGGTCGGCCTGCGATGTGCCTCCGGGTGCGATCCTGCGCTTGCGCGCCCCCGTCGCCGGAGCGCGCGCCTACCTCGGCGTGAGCGGCGGCTTCGACGTGCCGCTCGTGCTCGGCTCGCGCAGTACGGATTGCAGCGGCGGTTTCGGCGGGCTGGAGGGACGTGCGTTGCGAGCCGGCGACGCGCTCCGCGTGCGCCGGCGCGTGCCGTTCGAGCCTGGGGCTCGCCGTCGCGCCAAGCCGCCGCAATGGGATTTCGCTCGCGACGCGTTCGCCGCCGAGGCGATGCCCGTGCGGCTGCTGCCCTGCCGCGAGCTCGCCTCGCTCGCGGCGGACGAGCGCGATCGGCTCTACGAGATCCGTTCGGTCTCGCCGCGCAGCGATCGGATGGGCTACAGGCTCTGCGGAGCCCGCATCGCGAACGATCTCCCCGAGATGCGCTCGCATGCCGTGTTTCCCGGCGTCGTTCAGCTGCCGCCCTCCGGAGAGCCGATCCTGCTGCTCGCCGACGCGCCGGCGACCGGGGGGTATCCCAAAGCGGGCGTCGCGATCGCCGCCGATCTCTGGAAGGTCGCGCAGCTGCCGGCCGGTGCTCGTCTGCGATTCCAGCCATGCGGCGACGAGGAGGCTGCGCGCGCGCGCGCGGAGCTCGCCGCCTACCTGCACGCGATTTCGTGAAACGCGTCGATCTCAACGCCGACGTCGGCGAAGGCTGCTCGAGCGACGCCGCCCTCTTCGAACTGGTGAGCTCGGCCAACGTCGCTTGCGGCGGCCATGCCGGCGACGAAGAATCGATGACGCGCACGGTGCAGGCGGCGCTCGCCGCGGGCGTCGCGATCGGCGCGCATCCCGCCTTTCCCGATCGCGAGGGCTTCGGCCGCGTCGCCATCGTGCGCACCGCGCAGCAGATATTCGACGACGTGCGCCGGCAAGTGACGGCGTTGGCGGCGATCGCTGCCGCTGCGGGCGCTCGCCTGCGCCACGTCAAACCGCACGGCGCGCTCTACCATCTTGCGGCCCGGGACCCGGTGGTCGCGAGGGCCGTCGCCGAAGCGGTCCTCGCGATCGACCCGTCGCTGCTGCTCTATGGTTTAGCGGGGAGCGACGGGCTCGAGGTCGCGCGCGCGGCGGGGCTGCGCGCGGTCGGCGAGGGATTCGCCGACCGCGCCTATGCGCCGGACGGCACCCTGGTCCCGCGCGGCGAACCGGGTGCGTCGATCGAGGATCCGCTCGTGGCCGAGCGTCAAGCGCTCGCATTGGTCGCGCGGGGAAGCGTCGAGAGCATCTGCGTTCACGGCGACGCTCCGTACGCGCTCGCTCTCGCGCGGCGCCTCCGCCAAGGATTCCTGCACGCCGGGTTCCGCGTCGAAGCGCCGTGAAGCGGCCCGGACGCAAAGCGGGCGTGCGGTCGCCCGGAACGAAGAAAGCGGTCTGCCTGTGGTAGTGTGTTGGCTATGATGAACCCCACCAACGACCCTTTCCCGACGATGCGGATGTCGGTTCCGAATCTGCCGGAGCTGCTCGCACGTCTGCGCAGCGATTCGATCAAGCACGGCGTGACGATCGTGCACGCCAAGGCGCAGGGCGAGGGCGATTGGATCCTGGGTACCGCCTCCGCGCGGCTCAAGCGCGGCAACCTCAAGATCGTCGGTCCCGAACCGCACACGCCGAAGGACCTGGTCGAGCACGCGCTGCGCATCGGAGCGAAGATCGTGCTGGCCGGCGAGCTCCGGCGCGAGGAGGATTCGCGCGCGCTTCGTGCCGCGGCGGCGTTGGGCGTTCACGCCGTCGGCGTGATCACGGCCGGTAAGCTCTCCGAAGCGCAGGCACTCCTGGCCTTTCTCGGTCCCTGGACGAACTACGACGTCTCGCTGCTGAGCGATACCGTGTGAACCGCGGCGCCGAGATTGCGATCGTCGGGGCCGGCTTCGCCGGCCTGGGCATGGCGATCCAACTGCGCCGCGCGGGCATCGACGACTTTACGATCCTCGAGCGCGCCGGCGACGTCGGCGGCATCTGGCGCGACAATACCTATCCGGGCTGCGCCTGCGACATTCCATCGGTTCTCTACTCGTACTCGTTCGCGCGCGGCGACGGCTGGACGCGGCGCTTCCCGCGGCGCGACGAAATTTGGAACTATCTGCGCGACTGCGCGCGCCGTTACGACGTGGAGCGGCACGTTGCGTACGGCTGCGAACTGATCGAGGCGCGTTACGACGAGGCGCAAGCCCGCTGGGAGCTGCGCACGGCCGGCGGCGAACGGCTCTCGCCGCGCTGGCTGATCCTCGCGATGGGCGCGCTCAACCGCCCGGCCGTTCCGCCGATCGCAGGCCTGGAGCGTTTCGCCGGCGCGCAGTTCCACTCGTCGCAGTGGGACGCGGCGTTCGATCCGCGCGGCAAGCGCGTCGCGGTGATCGGCACCGGCGCGAGCGCCGTGCAGCTCGTCCCGGAGATCGCGCCGCTCGCCGGCTCGCTCGTTCTCTACCAGCGCACGCCGCCGTGGATCCTGCCGCGCGGCGATCGGGCCGTCGGCGATCTGGGGCGGCGCGCCTGGCGGGTCCCCGGCATCGCGGGCCTGATGCGAGCGCTGGTCTTCTGGTCGCTCGAACTGCGCGCGCTCGGATTTCTCGGCGACCGGCGTCTGCTGGCGGCGGGCGAGAAGCTCGCGCTGCGCTTCCTCGAGCGCGAGATCGCCGATCCGCACCTGCGCCGGCAGCTGACGCCGCAGTACCGCCTGGGCTGCAAGCGCGTGCTGCTCTCCGACGATTATTACGCGACGCTGCAGCGCCCGAACGTCGAGCTCGTCACGGCGCCGATTGCGCGCGTGCGCGAGCGCGCGATCGTTACCGAAGACGGGATCGAGCGTCCCGCCGACGCCGTCGTCTTCGCCACCGGATTTCGCGCGACCGAGGGGCTCGGCAGCGTGCGCATCTTCGGCAAGGGCGGGCGCGAGCTCGCGGATGCATGGCGCGAAGGCATGGAAGCGTACCTGGGCAGCACGGCGACCGGATTCCCCAACCTCTTCATGCTGATCGGCCCCAATACCGGACTCGGGCACAACTCGATGATCCTGATGATGGAAGCGCAGTACCGCTACGTGCTTTGCGCGCTCCGTTCGCTGCGCCGTCGCGGAGCGCGCGAGTTCGACGTGCTCGCCGGCGCGCAGGCCGCTTACAACGAGCGCCTGCAGCGCCGGTTGAAACGAACGGTCTGGAGCAGCGGCTGTTCGAGCTGGTACCTCGACCGCTCGGGGAAGAACACGACCCTGTGGCCCGGCTTCACGCTCTCGTTCCGCCGAGCCACCCGCCGCTTCGACGAGAAGAACTACACGCTCTCGTCGTAGCGGCAGAGGCTCAATCGTCGTCCGGAGCGACGCCGGAAACGGACGGCGTCCACGCGGGGGCGGGGATCGGCACGAAGGTGCGCGGCGGCCGGGCGAAGTCGAAGAGAATCCCGAGGCTGGTCGCGCGCGTGTCGGTGTAGCCGTAACCGTAGCCGGTATCGAACGGGCCGCCGGTCGTTCCGAGCGGCGGAAGGCCGAACGTCTCTTCGATCAGTTTCGCGATGCTGCCGAACTCGAACGTCGCGTGCGAAACGACGCCCTGGTCGACGTAGGGCGAGATGACGATGCACGGCACGCGAATGCCCAGGCCGCGGTAATCGAGCTTCGGCGGTGCGACGTGGTCGTACCAGCCGCCCCAGTCGTCCCAGACGACGACGATTGCGGTCGAGTCCCAATCGCCGCCCTCGCCGACGGCGTTGACGATCTGCGCGACCCATGCGGGCCCCGAGTTCTTGGTTCCGCCGGCGTGATCGGAATCGTGCTCGTCGGGAACGATCCACGAGAGCGCGGCGAGTTTGCCGGCGCGCGCGTCGTCGAGCACGCGATACGGCGGCGAGACGACGTTGCTCCAATCGCTTCCGTAGCGCACGTTCGCAAAGGCGTCGAGCACCGACCATTGCGCCCCGGTCGCCCTGTCGGCGTAGCTCTGGACGACCGGTGCGTAATAGCGCCACGAGAGGCCGGCCGCGTCGAGCGTTTCGGTGAGCGGCTGCAGCTGCGGGGTACCCTGATTGAGACACGGGAAGGGGCCGTTGGGCGAGGGGCTCGCTTCGACGAAGCCCGAGACGGTTAGGGTCGTAGTGCCCTGCGGATCGTCGCAGCCCCAGAGGGCGTTCAAGGGCCTGCCTTGATACATCGGAAAGTCGATGAGCGAGACGCCGTCGTCGATCTCTTCGGAGCTCGCAACGAGATCGACGTGAGCCGTGAAGCTCGGCCCGAGCTCCGTGGGAAAGAGATGGTCGGCGAGGGCGTACCGGCGCGCCATCGTCCAATACGGCTGTGCGAACGATTCCGGAACGTACGCGTACGGGAAGCTTCCGGCCGGGCGGTGGCCCGGCAGGCGCTCGCGGTCGAATCCGTTCATCGGCCAAGGCGCACCGGCACCGAGGTCGGGGCCGATCGCCGCGAGCGCATCCGAGCGAAGGTGCTTGATATCGCGCGATTCGAACCCATTGGGCAGCGGCGCGAGCGCAACGGCGCGCCCGTTCGAATCGATCCCGAAGCTCTGCGTGTCGGCACCGGGAAAGCCTTGAAAGAGGTTGTCGACCGTCCGGTTCTCCTGAACGACGACGACGACGTGCTTGATGCAGGTCGAGAGCGAGTCGCACGGCTGATGCGCGTTCCGCGCCGCGGCCCCCTCGCGCGGCAGCATCGCCGCCGCCGCCGACGGCGGCGCGGCAGGTTGGGCAAGGCTCGCGCAGCCCGAACAGAACAGCGCGGCTCCCGCCCAAGCTGCGAATGCGCGACGAATCGTGTGTAACGGATGGACACTCGGCCGCTTCATGGCGCGCCTGCCATTCGGTAAAGCAGGCCGCACTCCATCCTTCTGGGTAGAGAAGGGCGTGCCGCAATCGCTTGGCCGCCGTCCGTACGTCGTCGCAACCGCGCTGGGTGCCGTCGCGCTGGCCGCCTACGCTGCGATGGCGGCGCGCGACGTCGCCTTCGGCGACGGTCCGGAGCTCACCGCCGCCGCGATCCGCAACGGCGTCGCGCACCCGCCCGGTTACCCGCTCTGGATTCTGCTCGGCCACGCCGCCTCGCTGCTGCCGCTCGGTTCGCTCGCGCTGCGCGTGAATCTCACGGCGGCCCTCTATCACGCCGTGGCGGTCGCGCTCGTCTACGCGAGCGCCTTCGTTCTGGTTCGCCGGCGCGGCGCCGCGCTGATCGCCGCGCTCGCGCTCGGCTTCGGCTCTCCGGTTTTCGTGAGCTGGTCGCTGCAAGCCGAGGTCTTCTCGCTCGACGACGCGTTTGCGGCGGCGATCCTCCTGCTCTGCCTGCTTTGGTTGGGGCAGGGGCGGCGCTGGCGGCTGATCGTTCCGCTCGGCGCGCTCTTCGGTTTGGGCCTTTCGAACCAGCAATCGTTGATCGCGCTTGCGCCGTTGCCGCTGTGGCCGGCGTGGTGCGGCCGGCATGCGCTGCCGCGCGACCGCCGGCTCGCCGCCGCGCTCGTCCTCGCCGCCGCGCTGCTGATCGCAGGCTTTTGCTTGCCGTACGTGCACACGCTGCTCGCTTCGCGCGCGATGCCGTGGCATTTCGGCGCGGCGCGCACGCCGCGCGAACTGCTCGATCTGATCGGGCGCCGCGCCTACGGCGGCTTCGAACTGGTAGCGCGGGCGCCGGATCAAGGCGGCAGCGCGCTCGCGCGCGCCGCAGCGCTGGCGGCGGCCGGCGGCTGGCCGGTCGTCCTCGAGCTCGCCGGACTCGTCGCGCTCGCCGCTGCGCGGCGTACGCGGGAGCTCGTGCTGGGTGCGCTGGTCGTGCTGCCGGCGCTGCTCTTCTGCGCGGCCGCCAACATTCGCGTCGACGACGAGCTCCTGCGCGCGGTATTCCAGCGGTTCGCCCTGCTGCCGCTCACCGCGCTTGCGCCGTTCTCGGCGTGCGCGATCGCCGCCGCGCAGGATGCGCTGCCGCAGCGAGTCCGCAGCGGCGGCGTCGCGGCGCTCGCGTGCGCGACGGCCCTGGCTTGCGCGATCGCGCTCCCGAGCTACTCGCTTGCGGGAGAGCATGGGCCGCGTACGCTCTTTCGCGACATCGGGAACGCGCTGCCGCCCGGCGCCATCCTGCTCACGGCCGGCGATCCGGTCGATCAGCCGCCGCAGTATTTTCAAGGCGTCGAGGGCTGGCGGCCGGACGTAACGGTCGTCACGTACGGATTGCTCAACTACGCGCCGTACGTCGACGCGATGCGCGCGCGCTTGAACGTCCCGCTGCAAGCCGCGATCGATCCGAGCCCGCAAGTCCGGCGCGACGTGCTGGCGTACGCCAATCGCACGCGCCCGTTCTGCGTTACCGGCGAGCGCCCGATCCACGCGCCGGGTCCGCTCTACCACGCCCAGGTCACCGGCGTCGTTTCG
>DATJRF010000126.1:0-8371 GCA_035505015.1 Verrucomicrobiia bacterium
CTGCTTCTCTCTGCTTTTTGGAGAAGGCCAGGACTTCACGTACGATCTCGCCGAGCTCGGCCGCTACTATCGCGCGCACGAGGCGCTCGGCGACCACTGGAGCGCCGTCTTGCCGCCCGGCACCATGCTCGAGGTGCGGTACGAAGAGGTCGTGGGGGACGTCGAAGCGCAAGCCCGGCGCATCGTCGCGCACTGCGGGTTGCCCTGGAACGACGCCTGTCTGGCCTTCTATCGCACCAAACGCCCGGTCAAGACCGCGAGTGCGAGCCAAGTCCGCAAGCCGATTTACCGCAGCTCGATCGGCCGATGGCGCCCGTACGCACACCTCTTGGCGCCGCTCTTCGACGCGCTCGGCCTACCTGCGCCCGCACAGGAGCACGGCGCGCAACGCTCCGAAGAGATACCGCGTGGCTACTAATTCAGACGCGATAAACGTCGCAGTGGTCGGCTTCGGATACTGGGGACCGAACCTCGTGCGCAACTTCATGGCATCCTCGAAGTATCGCGTGGTCGCAATCTGCGACACCAGCGATCCGCGCCTTGGGCGCGCTGCCTCGCTCTATCCGAGCGTTCGCACGACCAAAGAGCTCGGCGACCTCCTCGCCGACCCGTCGATCGACCTGATCGCCTGCGCGACCCCCGTCTCCACGCATTTTCCCCTCGGTATGGCGGTCCTCGAAGCCGGCAAGCATCTGCTACTCGAAAAGCCGATGGCGATGTCGACGGCGGAAACGGACGCGCTGTTGGCGCGAGCGCGCGAGCGCGAACGGCGGGTCTTCGTCGATCACACCTTCGTGTTCACGCCGGCCGTGCAAAAGATGAAGGAGCTCTTGCGCTCCGGTGCCCTCGGCCGGCCGCTCTACTACGACTCCACACGAATCAACCTCGGGCTCTTCCAACACGACGTGGACGTGCTCTGGGATCTCCTTCCGCACGACCTCTCGATCCTCGATTATCTGCGCGACGGCGAACTGCCGCAGTGGATCTCGTGTCAAGGCGCGACGCACTACTCCAAACTCGCCGACCAGGCATACGTGACCCTGGCCTATGCCGACGGCTTCATCGCGCACGTTCACGCCAACTGGATCGCCCCGGTGAAGATTCGTCAGGTCCTGCTCTGCGGCGACGCCAAGATGCTCGTCTACGACGAGAACACCGTCGCCGAGAAGCTGCGCGTCTACGACCGCGGCGTCGAGGTCACGAGCGAGGAAGACGTCTACCAGCGCCTCGTGCAATATCGCGAGGGCGACATGCTCGCCCCGCGGCTCGACAATTACGAGGCCCTGGCGGTCGAGCTCGGCAACGTTGCCGACTCCTTGCGCGGCGGCGACGCCCCCGTCGTCGACGGCGAGACGGGCCATCGCGTGGTCAAGCTCCTCGAGGCTGCGAGCGACTCGCTGCGCGACCGCGGGCGGCCGGTCTGGGTCTCTTAAGCGCTCCTAGACCGGTGCGCCCTCGCGCAGGCGGACTCGCTCCTCGATGAACTCGAGCAGCGCAGCCGCCGACTCCGCGACGCTGTGGCGCGTGGTGTCGACGACGAACTCCGGGCTCTGCGGGATCTCGTACGGCGAGGAGATGCCGGTGAAGTGCTGGATCTCGCCGAGCCGCGCCCGCTTGTAGTGGCCTTTGACGTCGCGTTTCTCCGCCGTCGGCAGATCGCACGAAACGTAGACTTCGTAGAAGCCTTGCGGATAGGCGGCACGGGCCCGCTCGCGTTCCGCCGCAAAGGGCGAGATAAGCGCGCAAATAACGACGTGGCCGGAGTCCGCCAGAACGCCCGCGACCGCCGCGGTGCGACGGACGTTCTCGGCGCGATCGTCGTCGGAGAAACCGAGATCGACGTTGAGCGTCGTGCGCAGCGTATCGCCGTCGAGCACGTAGACGTGCCGGCCGCGATCGAAGAGCATGCGCTGAACCGCCATCGCGACCGTCGATTTTCCGGCGCTCGGCAGGCCCGTAAGCCAAAACACCGAGCCCGAGTGCCCGTTGCGCATCGCGCGCTCGTGCGTTTTCACCGACGATATCTGAGCGATGACGTCGGTCGCGCCCTCCGAGCGCGGCCGCCCCACGACGCGGTCGACGCTTCCGCCGGCGACGATGGTCCCCTCGCGAGTCAGGATGAAGCGCCCGATGCTCGTGCCGCTCGTCTCGTCGTCGGCCGCGATGAGCTCGCGCGCCGCCAGCGTGACGACCGCGATGTGATTGGCGGCGACTTCGTCGGCGGGCGCGCCCTCGAGCGTCTCCTCGTCGACGACTTCGTCGATCCGCTGCACCGTCACCGGAATATCGCGCGTGGCGACGCGCATGCGCAGCGCTTCGCCGGCGCGCAGCGGCTGCGCGCCGAGCCACACGACCGTCGCCTGCAGCGCGTGCCCGATCGGCGGCCCGTCGCCGGCGTGGCTCGCGACCGCACCGCGGTCGACGAAGATGCGCTCGTCGAGCGCGATGGCGACGGCCGCCGGAGCGGCAGCCTCCTCGACCACGTCGGGCCAGCGCACGATCTCGCGCACGACGGCCGAGGCCTGCAGCGGCCAGAAAACCAACCGTTCGCCCGCACGCAATCTCCCCGACTCGACGCGCCCCGCGATGAGGCGATCGTTGTCGCGGCGGTAGACGTCTTGCACGACGAAGCGCAGCGGCCCGTCGCTCGCGCCCTCCTTGGGACGCAGCGGCGCAAGCACCTCCATGAGCGTCGGCCCGTTCCACCACGGCATCGCGCTCGCGCGGCGCGCGAGGTTGTCGCCGGTGCGCGCGACGATCGGAACGATCGCGGTCGGCGATACGCCGAGGCGGTCGAGGAAGGCGCCGATCTCGGCCTTGCGCTCCTCGAAGACCCGCTGCGGGTCGTCGCACAGATCCAGCTTGTTGATTGCGACGACGACCTCGGTAAAGCCGAACCACTTCAGGAACAGCGCGTGGCGGCGCGTCTGGAGCTGGATGCCCTCGTCGGCCGCGACGACCAGGATCGCCGCATCGACCTCCGAGGCGCCGCTGAGCATGTTGCGGACCAGCTCGCGATGGCCGGGCGCGTCGACGAAGACGAAATCCCGCTCCGGCGTGCGCAGCCAGACGCGCGAGACGTCGAGCGTGATCGCCTGATCGCGCTCGAGCTGGAACGAGTCGAGCAGGAACGAGTACTCGACGGCCACGCCGCGCTTGGAGCTCATCGCTTCGAGCTCGGCGAGCTTCTCCGGAATGACTTGCTCGAGGTCGACGAGCAGGCGCCCCAGGATCGTCGATTTTCCGGCATCGACGTCGCCGACCATGACGATACGAAGTTGACTCACATGTACCCCGACGTGCGCAAGCGTTCGAACGCGTCCTCGCTCTCGTGATCCATCTTCCGGCCGGCGCGTTCCGGCTGCCGCGTTCCTTCGAGCTCGGCGATCACTTTATCGATCGTGTCGGCATCGCTCTCGATCGGCGAGGTGATGTTGCTCTCGCCCAGGGAGCGGAAGCGCTTTCCGTTCTTGGCAAGATAGAGCGGAACGTAGGGAATGTTTTCGCGGCGCGTGTAGCGCCAGATGTCGATCTCGGTCCAGTCGAGCAGCGGATGGATGCGCACGTGCGCGCCGTCGGGAACGTCGTAGGTGAAGTAGTCCCACAGCTCCGGCGGCTGCATGCGCGGATCCCACGAGCCGTCGGCGTTGCGCGGGCTGAAGATCCGCTCCTTGGCGCGGATCGCCTGCTCGTCGCGCCGGATGCCCAAGATGATGCCGCGGTACTTTTCGCGCTCGTGCATCGCCCGCAGGCCGGCGGTCTTGCGCGCGGCGTGGCGCGCGGCCGGCGGCAGGCTCTGATCGACGCTGCTCTCGGGCGGGCAGAGCTCGTTGCGCACGGGCAGCGTCCACTCCGTCGTCAGCCAGTCGCGGAAGGCGTAGACTTCGTCGAACTCCATGCCCGTGTCCAGGAGCACGATCGGAAAGGGTACGTCGCCGAGAAAGGCCTTGCGCACCATCCAGAGCAGCGCCGTCGAGTCTTTGCCGATCGACCAGAGCATGGCCAGCGGCGAGGCGCACGCGAAAGCCTCTCGCAGGATAAAGATCGTCCGCGATTCGAGTTCGTCCAGATCCGAGTCCATTGCCCCCAGTATTCGGCCGCCCCGCGGCCACTCCTCAGGAGGAACGGCCTTGCGGGCGCAACGAGGTGGCGCCCCCACCCGCGGGGTAAGCAGGCCCTGTGAAAGGCGTCATCCTCGCAGGGGGCCTCGGTTCGCGGCTGCGGCCGCTCACCAAGGTCACCAACAAGCATCTGCTCCCGATCTACGACCGGCCGATGATCTACTACCCGATCCAGACCCTTTGCCAGGCCGGGATTCGGGACATCATGATCGTCACCGGCGGCAACTCGGCCGGCGATTTCCTGCGCCTGCTCGGCAACGGCAGCGAGTTCGGGCTCAAAGACATCTCCTACACCTACCAAGAGGGCGAGGGCGGCATC
The DNA here is from genome assembly GCA_035505015.1 of Verrucomicrobiia bacterium. Classification (GTDB taxonomy): domain Bacteria; phylum Vulcanimicrobiota; class Vulcanimicrobiia; order Vulcanimicrobiales; family Vulcanimicrobiaceae; genus DATJRF01. The sequence continues at coordinate 4,441 of DATJRF010000126.1, forward strand.
GCCGACGCGCTCAAGCTGTGCGAGCACTTCGCCGAGGGCAGCCGCATCGTGGTCGTGCTCGGCGACAACATCGTGCAGGACGACATCTCCCCGTTCGTGCGCGCCTTCGAAGCGCAGCAGTCCGGCGCCCGCATCTTGCTCAAGAAGGTCGACGACCCGGAGCGCTTCGGGGTGCCCGAACTCCACGGCGGGCGGATCGTGCGCATCGAAGAGAAGCCTGAGCACCCCAAGAGCGACTACGCCGTCACGGGCATCTACATGTACGACGAGCGCGTCTTCGAGTATTGCCGCACGCTCGAGCCGTCGGCACGCGGCGAGCTCGAGATCACCGACGTGAACAACCGCTACATCCAGGACGGCGACCTCTACTACGACGTGCTCCACGGATGGTGGACCGACGCCGGGCAGTTCGAGTCGCTTTTCCGCGCCGGGCAGCTGGTCGCCAACGAGCGGATGGGAACCCCGTAATGCTCGTCGACCTGCACATGCACACCACGCGCTCCGACGGCGTGTGGGAGCCGGAGCGCCTCTTCGACGAGATTCGCGCCCGCGAGCTCGAGCTGTTCTGCGTCAGCGATCACGACACGCTCGACGCGTATCCGATGCCGGAGGATCTGGCTGCGCGCTCGATCCCGGGACTCGAGGTCGATTCCGAGCACGACGGGCACACCGTGCACCTGCTCGCCTACGGCGTCGGCGATAAGCGCTCTCCACTGCTCGAGGCTTTGACCAAGCAGAGGATCGCGCGCGAGGAGCGGATGGGCGAGATGATCGAGCGCCTGCGCGGCCTCGGGCTGCCGGTGGAGCTATCCGAGGTTCGAGCGCAGGCCAAGGGATCGGTGAGCCTGGGGCGTCCGCATCTGGCGCGAGTACTGGTCGAACGCGGCTACGTTACAACCGTGCAGGAGGCTTTCGACCGTTATCTGCGCGACGAAGGAAGCGGCTTCGTCGCTCTGCGCCGGCTCACCAGCGCCCAGATCGTCCACCTCACCCACGAATCCGGCGGCGTGAGCGTGGTTGCCCATCCCAAGCGATTACGCGAGGAACGCCATCTCCGAGAGCTGGTGGCGCTAGGCGTCGACGGCGTAGAAGTCATCCATCCCACGGCCGATCCCAGCGCAGAGGCGACGCTGCGGCTCTTTGCCTGCGAAAACGACCTCCTCATTACCGGCGGAACCGACTTCCACGCGCCCGTCGAGGGCAGGCCGATCGGCGTCGAGCTCGCTTCCCCGGACGTCGCGCGGCTTTGCGACGCTCTCGCCGCCGCGGGCGTTCCATAGAAGCCGCCCAAACGCCGGTGGGAGGTGGCGAACCCAGCGGGGCCAATAGCCCGATCATCATGAGCGCGCAACCAGGACTCGCCGCCGACCCCGGTTCCATCTACCTCAACCAGTGGGTCGGCGATCTCGAGACGCGCCAAGCGCTCTTCTCCGGCGCGATATTCATCTTCTCGGAGCTCGCTCGCGCGCGCTCGATCTGCGACTTTGCCCTGTCCGTCTCTCGCGAAACCTTCGAGACGGACGACCTCGAGACAGCCTACCATCATTTATCCACTTCCGATTTTGCCCGTCTCGCCGAGGCGGCAAAGCGTCGATTCACAAACAGCGACGAAATCAAGCTCCTTCTTCGCGATTTCGCGGCCGAACTCGGAATGGACCCGAGTCGGTACTACTTCGACGTTCCGCGCCTGCGAATCGTCCCGAACTACGACTATCTCCACGCCGGAGTTAGCTACGCGTACGCTCCCCATCGCGATCCTTGGTACGGCGGCCCTCAGTATCAAATCAACTTCTGGATGCCGGTACTGGCGATATCACCGCAGCAAACGATGGCGCTTTATCCGTCCTACTTCTTTAGGCCGGTAGCGAATACGTCGAGAAACTTCGATCTGGAGCACTGGGTGGCGGTCGAGCGGCCCAAGGCCGTCGAACATCTCGACGCCGAGACCAGGCTGCATCCCCTTCCGCTCGAAGAGATCGACACAAGCGCTCAAGTGCGCTTTGCGGGCGCTGCGGCAAACGTCATGATGTTCTCGGGGCATCACCTACACGCTACCATCCCCAATCGTACGCAACGCACCCGCTTCAGCGTCGATTTTCGCTTCTTTAACGTCGAAGACGTGACGTCGAGCGGAAGAGGCCCGGCAAAGGCGCCGGACAACATCGACTGCGCCGCCACCAGCATCGATTTCGGGATGGGCGCGACGTTCAAACTCGACACCTTTGCGTCATACGCCCGGAGCGCGAAGGCGTGACCAAGAGACGCATCACCGAGCAGGAGCAGCGGTACTATGACGAGCTCTCCCAGTTGACCGCATCCTGCCCCCCGGACTACGTCGCCGAAGCACCCTTTCTTTTTGCCAATCGCATTCAGGTGACACAGCTCCTCTCGCGCATCGAGCTCTTTAAGATGGTCATGGACGTACCGGGTGCGATCGTGGAGTGCGGTGTCTATCGCGGCAATGCGCTCATGCTCTACCTTCACTTGTCGATCGCCCTCGAACCGTACGCGATCAATCGCTCTCTCTTTGGCTTCGATACGTTCGAGGGCTTTCGCAGCATCGACGCCGCGGCGGACCCGAACGACGTCGACGAGACCACTTTCTCGAAGACGAACGCTGCGGTACTGCGCAGAGCCATTGAGATCAACGATCTCGTACGCCCGGTTAACCGCATCCCGCGTTGCGAAATCGTACAAGGCGACATCGTTGAAACGGTACCGGCCTTCGTGGCTTCACGGCCCGAACTCTGCGTCGCAATGCTCGTTCTCGACACCGATCTCTATCAGCCCACCAAGACGGCGCTCGAGCATTTTTTACCCCGAATGCCGCGGGGCGGCGTCGTCGTTCTCGATGAAGCCTGCTATCGAAACTTTCCCGGGGAGACCCAGGCGCTCCGTGAAGTTCTCGACCTCAATCGGGTCGAGCTGAAGCGGCTTCCCTTCGATACTTGCACCGCCTACTTCCGCCTGTAGCCGCGCCGTAGATGCGACTCGTCTTGTGGGGAGCGACGGGTCAAGCCGTAGTTTTGGCGGAGCTCTACGACCGCCTGGGACTCTCGATAGCCGCGCTCTTCGACAACGACCCCCAGGCGCAGTCACCGCTTCCGGGGGTTCCGCTCTTCTACGGCCGCGACGCCTTAGCGCGGTGGGCACGCTCCACGGATCTTCGAAACGTCGCGGGGCTGGCCGCAATCGGCGGCAGCCGCGGAGAGGACCGCGTCGAGATTCACGCGCTCTTCGAGGCTCATGGTATTGCCGTGGCCACCGCCACCCATCCGACCGCTTTCATCGCTCGCGACGCCACGCTCGGAAAAGGAAGCCAAGTCCTGGCGATGGCCGCCGTCGCCGCCCGCGCCGATATCGGCGACGCCTGCATCGTCAATACCTCGGCGAGCGTCGATCACGGCTCGCGGCTCGAGGAGGGCGTGCACGTGGGGCCCGGGGCACATCTTGCCGGCGAAGTTCACGTCGGGCGATTTGCCTTCATTGGTACCGGAGCGGCCGTCCTGCCGCGCGTGCGCGTTGGCGAGCGCAGCGTCGTCGGTGCCGGCAGCGTGGTCGTCCGCGACGTTCCTCCCGGTGCCGTCGTTGCCGGCAACCCAGCCGTGCACCTCGCCCCCCGGCGCCCGCCGTCAGCGAAAGAAGCTTAGGACTCCCTCGATAACCCGCACGACGTCGCTCTCGCGCATATTCGAGTGAAGCGGGAGGGTCACAACTTGGCCTGAGACTCGCTCCGTCACGGTCATATCGCCCCGCGGATTGCCACTGAAAAACGCATGCTTGTGGACTGGAATAAAATGTATGCCTGCATCGACTCTCCGCCTCTGCAGATGCGCCACCAGTTCGTCTCTGCTGCCGTCGACGACCCGTAGACTATAGATGAACGGCGATACCCCGGCAAAGTCCGTAGGAGGCACGCGAAGCTCTTCGA
>DATJRF010000127.1:0-2975 GCA_035505015.1 Verrucomicrobiia bacterium
GATGGACCGGCGTGTGATAGACGACGTACGTTTCGTCGCCGGCCTCGCGCGTCTCGCGAACGCGCGCGAGCGTGGCGCCCAGCGCCTGTGCATCGAACGGATTGAAGAGAAAGAGCACCAGATCCCCCTTTGGGTAACGCGCCTTCCTCGCGTCGCCGCGCAGCAGCCGCACGTCGCGGCAGCGCACGCGCAAGTCGTGCACGCCGGCCAGGTTCTCCCGCGCGATCTCGTGCAAACTGCGCGAAAGCTCGATTCCGCAAACCTGCTCGAACGGAAACTCCATGGCGAGCATAACCGCCCGCCCCATGCCTGCGCCGACGTCTACGAAGGTCGAACGCGCAAGCACCTCTGCGTCGAGGCAAGCCATGAGCGCCCGAAAATCTCCGACCGGAACCGCTTCGTAGTGCGTCGCGTGCGCGTACGCCTCGCTGCGGCGATCGCGATCGAGCTCCGAAAGGAAAAAGATCGCATGGGTCGTCACGCCGTGGTCGCGGTCGAAGCGCCGCCCTCCGCTACGCTGGGAATCGGCCATTCGCGCGGTCTTCGACGCCGGGTGGGCGAAGCTCGTTTCCGACGTGAAACGACCCTATCGCGAAGGCAGCGCGTTCTTGGTGCCGCTCGGCGACGGCCGTGCGACCGCCGGTATCGTGACGCGCGGTACGCATAAGGCGATCGAGATGGCCTTCTTCGTCGCCGGCGAGCCCTGGCGCGTGCGCTGCTCCGACCGCGCGCTCGTCGAAGAGCGGTGGCACGTCGTCGGTGCGATGCCGCGCTTTTGCCGCGCGGACTGGCCGCCGCTCGCAGACGGCGACGTCTTCGAACCCGGCTGGACCGAGCGCGCGCTCCTCGCGAAGGCGAGCGGCGACCGCGTGCCGCCGCGCGACCTGCGCGTCCACGATCTTCGCGGCGGCGCACCGCTTCCGCCGATGCCCGACGACGGCGCCGTGCGTTTGCAATGGCGATCGCCGCTCGGCACCGCCCAGCTCGAACGAATCCGCTATCTCGTCGCGACGCGACCGCAGACGCAGCTCCGCCTCTCTTGCGCCGCATGCTCGCAAGCCGGCGTGCTGGCGGCGTGGGAAGGCCTAGAGTGGCTGGAGCTCGATGCAGCGGAGCTAACGACGCCGCTTCCCGTCTTCCCACAGGTGCGCGAACTGCGCCTGCGAGGCTGGCTCCACGACGCGTCGCTGCTCGAATGCTTTCCCGGCGTCACGACGTTGCGAGTGCGCGCCGGCGGCCGAGCGCCGATCGACGGCCGGATGCTCGCGGCCTTGCCCTGCCTGAAGCGCCTCGTGCTCCGCGGCGGCGCGCTGGAAAATGCCGGCGCGCTCGCGAGCGCCCCCGGGCTCGATGCACTCGATCTCGGCGCGACCGTGCTTTCCGACGGGGAAACGGTCCTGCGCTTACCGCTACGCGCCTTGAGGCTCTCGCAGATTCCCGTCATTCGTTCGCTTCACGCGCTCGAGCGCCACCTCACGCTGCGCGCGCTTGCACTTGACGGGCTCACGTTTCTCGACCACCTGCGGCCGCTCGAAAGCCTGGATCGTCTCGAGTCGCTCGATCTGCGGGGGATGTGGCATTTGAGCGCCGGCGAGGCAGGGTTTGCGCTCGCGATGCCCTCGCTGTATCGCCTTCGCGCGGATCTCGGCGGCAGGCGCATGAGCGCGCAGCTGTACCGCCGCCGGCTCTTCGCCGAGCCGCTCCCGCTCTAACCCGTCAGAGAAATCCTAGTAGCATGCGGCGATATTCGTCCCGTCATTTAACGAGGTCACTCATCGGCGAGCGAATCTTCGATGAACTCCAACTTCTCAAGGATTATCTCCAACCGCTGCGTCGCAAGCCAAAGCCTGCAGAGCGGCGATTTTTCGTTCGACCGAGTCAGCAAGTGCACGTCGATTGGGGCGAGCTCGGCGTCGTAGAGCCAAGAGCGCTAGCGGTTACGAGCCCTTGTACGGGGCGAAGGCGTGGGCGGTGCAGAGGCGGCCGCCGTAGCCGTCGTCGGTGACGACGTCGATTTGGGCGCTGGTCGTGAGGGGAACGTAGGGCATGGTGTAGATCGTCACGTTGGCCGGCAGGCGCGCCGCCAGGCCCTCTGCGATCGCCCGGCCGACGCTTGCCTCATTACCGGATCCGAGGAGCTCGCAGTTCGGAGAGATCACCACGCTCTTGGTGGTGACGAGCTCCACGGAGGCGGCCTCGCGGACGGCATCGTCGACCTTGATCCGGTAGGCCGTGGTGACGTGAGAAGGCTGCGGCGGGCCGCCGCCGGAGCAGGCGGCGAGCGCGGCGGCGAGCAGGGGGGCACAACGGCGGGCGGTCATCACGGGTTGGCCAATACGCACCCCGAGGGAGGGGCCCCTCGCGCTCGCGTGAAACTCCAGGCCCCAACCGGTTGGCTGGTGCCGCTGTTCGGGCGAGGAGCCCAGAGCGCGGAGAAGGCCGCCGGACCATTGAAGTTTTGAAATTTTTTTCGAGGGCTGCCGCCAGCGGACGCCCCGCCAGCGCCGATCCCGGAGCCTCGCGCCCCGCAGGGTCGTTGCCGCGGAGAGTCCCAACCGGCGCCGCACGGCCGCCCCGATAGAGTAACCGAGGAAAAATTTGTCGAGTGAGATTCTGATCTCCAGCGACCCCTGGGAGAACCGGGTCGCAATACTCGAGGACGGCACGCTAGCCGAACTCTACATCGAGCGCGAAGAGAAAGTCATCGGCTCGATCTACAAAGGCAAAGTCCAGAACGTGCTTCCCGGCATGGGGGCGGCCTTCGTCGACATCGGCTTGGGGCGCAACGCGTTCCTGTACGTCGACGACATCAACAAAGCGCCGCTCAACATCGGCGACGTCGAGATCACCCAAGGCCACAGCGGCTTTACGATCAGCGAGAAGGTCAAGAAGGGCGACGACATTCTCGTCCAGATCGTCAAGGAGCCGCGCGGCCTCAAGGGGGCGCGCATCTCGACGAACATCTCGCTGCCCGG
>DATJRF010000128.1:0-2915 GCA_035505015.1 Verrucomicrobiia bacterium
TGCGCGCGAACTCCGCCGCGACGACCCGCGGCTCGCCGACGTCGACCGCTACGACGACCGCCGCCGGATGCTCGCGCGCCCAGCTCTCCACCTGCGGCAGCTCGATCTTGCACGGTTCGCACCACGACGCAAAAAAGTCCAAAAACACGAGCTTTCCACGCTGGTCGGCGACCCTGAAAGTGCCGCCGCCCAGGCGTGGATAGACCGCACGCGGCGCGGGATGCGCCTTGGCGACGTCGAGGTCCCGCGGCGCGATGAAGAGCTTCCATCCCACGAACGCGACGGCCAGGATCGCGAGTGCATCCCAGAACCGGCCGATCGTGAACCAGGACCTCATTCCACTTGGAGGACCGCCGCTATCCCCTGGCCGCCGCCGATGCAGGCCGAGGCGACGCCCAGACCGCCGCCGCGCGCGCGCAGATCGTGCAAGGTCGTGATCGCCAGGCGCGCGCCCGAGGCGCCCAGCGGATGGCCGAGCGAAATCGCGCCGCCGTGCGGATTGAGACGCACGCTGCCGGTCCCCATCTCGCGCAAGCACGCGAGCACCTGCGGCGCAAACGCCTCGTTGATCTCCATCACGCCCAGATCCTTCTCGGCGATACCGGCCTTTTGCAGCGCCTTGGGGATCGCGTACGCCGGCCCTATTCCCATGATCGAGGGATCGACGCCAACCACGCTGCCGCTGACCAGGCGTCCCAGCCACGCAACGCCGTCAGCCTTCGCCTGCTTCGCGGTCGTGAGCACGACCGCGGCAGCGCCGTCGGTGATGCCGCTCGCGTTGCCGGGCGTGACGACGCCATCCTTGACGAAGCGTGCCGGCAGCTTCGCCAGCTTCTCCATCGAGAGCCCGGCGCGCGGGCCCTCGTCCTTTTCGACGCGCGTCGTCGTGCCTTTGGGGCCCGGCACGTCGACCGGCGCGATCTCTTGCGAGAAATAGCCGCTGGCCTGCGACTCGAGCGCGTGCTCCTGGCTCGCGAGTGCGAACGCGTCGCACTCCTCGCGCGAGACGCCGTACTTCTTGGCGAGGTTCTCGGCGGTGATCGCCATCGGCGTGTTGCCGTAGGAGTCGGTCAGCGCGCTCCAGAGCGAGTCCTCGAACTGCACGTTCGCGCCGAAGGCGAAGCCCTTGCGGGCGCCGCGGACGACGTGCGGAGACTGGCTCATGTTCTCGGTTCCGCCGGCGAGCGCGTAGGTGGCCTCGCCCAGGCGCAGCGACTGCGCGGCCGAGAGAATCGCCTGCAGCCCGGAGCCGCAGAGCCGGTTGAGCGTGAGCGCCGGAACGCCGATCGGCAGACCCGCGCGCAAGCCGACGTGGCGCGCCAGATAGATCGCGTCGGCGCTGGACTGGATCACGTTGCCGAACACCACCTCGTCGAACCGCTCTTTGGGGACGCCGCTGCGGGCGATGGCCGCCTCCGAAGCCGCCACCGCGAGGTCGGTGGCGGTCAGATCGGAAAGGACGCCGCCCAGGTTGCCGAACGGCGTGCGGGCGCCGGCGACGATGACGATATCGTTGTCTTGGACTGTGCTCTTCATAGGGACGGCTCTATTCCCGGCAGGCGCGAAGCCCGCCTTTCCCTAAACCTGGCGGGCTATGCCACCGATGAACCGGCCCGCCGCGGTCACGCTCGACGCCCGGTCGCTCTCGCCTGCGACCAAGACCGACCAGATCCTCGAGGCTTTCGATAAGCTCGCCGTCGGCACGGCGGTCGAGATCAACGAGGAGACCGATCCGCGCGCGCTGCGCAACGAGATGACGCAGCTGCGCTCCGGCCGCTTCTCCTGGGACGCACGCAACCTGGGCAGCAACCGCTGGACGATCCGCCTGGAGCGCATCGACGAGCACGCCGACGGCGAGACCTTCCTCCAACACGTCTCGCAGTTCACGGCCGCCAAGGCGAGCACGATCAAAGAGCTGGCCGGTCAGATGAGCGAGCGCAGCTACAAGTCCGGCGACACGATCTTCGACGAAGGCGAGATGTGGCCGTACCTCGGGATCGTCAAGACCGGCAAGGTCATCTACACGCTGCTTTCGCCGGACGGCAAGACCCACACGATCGGCGAGCGGCTCACCCACGACACGCTCAACGAGAGCGGCAGCTTCGACGGCGGCGGCGCCACGACGCGCGCCGAAGCGCTCACCGACGCGACGATCATCACCCTGCCGAGCGAAGCCGTCATCCACGCGGCCCGCAACGACGCGGAGCTCGCGCTCGGCTTCCTGATCGCCTCTTCGCAAGCGCGGCGCCGCTCGATCGACACGATCGCCGACCTCGCGTTCGCCCACGTGCTCCAGCGCGTGGCGAAGTTCTTGCTGGGCTACGCGCGGGCGTCGGTCGGCATGACGCGCGGGCTGCCGGGCGTCGAGAACCTTTCGCAGGCGCAGATTGCCGCCGCCGCCGGGACGGTCCGCGACATGGCGGCGCGAGCGCTGCTGCGCCTGAAGAACTCGGGTGCGGTCGAGCTCGATCGCGGGCGCGTCAAAGCAATCGACCGGGCTCGCCTGGAGGCGTTCGCCCACAACGTGCAGGCGCCGCCGGTCTAACCGCCTCTAGAAGATGCGGTAGACGTCGGCGGTCGCCGACGGATCGACCAGCGAGGGATGGACGCGCGGCCCGATACAGAGGGGCTGCGGGCTGCCCACGCCGATTCGCATCTGCACCGTTTGGCCGCCGTAGACGTCGTCGATCGCGCAGCCGAGCGTCTGGCCCGGCAGCGTCGCCATGACGATGTAGCGTCCGGGCCGAAGCCCGATGTCGGCAAAGTGCCCGTTTCGATCCGTCTTGACGACCCGCTCCAGGGGATGGCTCTCGACGCGCGAGATCGTGATGAGCACGCCGGGCATCAGCCTGCCGCTGCCAACTTGGAAGACCGACCCGACGATGCCGCCCGGCTGGTCGGCCGAGGCGGCGCCG
>DATJRF010000129.1:0-11572 GCA_035505015.1 Verrucomicrobiia bacterium
CTCGGCTCGGCGCGCGCCGAGCCGAGCAAACCACGCCGTCGCCGGCTCCCAACTCCCCGCCGACGCCGCCTCGCGCACTTGCCGAGCCGTCGGGCCGCCGCCGCCGTCGCCGTATCCCACGATCAGCGGCTCGCCGCGATCGCTTGCTATCCGCACGCGTGCGCCGGTTGCATCCCCTTCCATCCGATCGATCGAAGCCGCCAGCACCTCGCTCCCGTCCGGTCCGCGCCAGCAAAACTGCGGATACGGGAAGCGCGTCGTGTCGTTCCATTGCAGTTTGGTGGTGGCGAAGCAGCCGATGCCAGCGTGCGCGAGCAGGGTCGGCAGCGTCCGCGCGAAGCCGAACGTGTCGGGCAGCCACGCGATCGAGGGCTCGATCCCGAACCGTTCGACGCAGTAGCGATGCGCGTAGAGCATCTGCCGCAGGAGCGATTCGCCCGAGGGGACGTTGCAATCGGGTTCGACCCAGAGTGCGGCAACGCTCGCATCGAAGCGGCCGTCGCGAACGCGCGCCGCAACGCGCTCGAAGAACTCCGCGTCCGCCTCGCGCACGAACTCGTAAAGCTGCGGCTGGCTCTGCACGAAGACGAAGCCCCGATCCTGCTCCATCAGCGCCAGGGCGTTGGCGAACGTGCGGACCGCCTTGCGGCGCGCCTGCGCGTACGTCCAAAGCCACGCGACGTCGAGATGGCCGTGCCCCCAGAGCGCGAGCGAGCCACCCCAAGCATGCGGCAGCGGCGGCTCGGCGGCCTCGATCTCCAGGCGCCGCTCGGGCTCGGCGCGGGCGCGCGCCAGCAGCAACGACCATCGCACGCCCGGTCCGGGCGGGAGGCCGTTGGTCGGCAGCGAGCGCCGCTCCACCTCGAGGGTGAGGGCGAGCGCTTCGCCGTGGGCCGGCAGCGCGACGACGTCGTGCTCGCGGTCAAAGGCTCCCGCCAGCCGCCCGTTCGCGCGCACGACGGCGCCGAGCTCGGTGCGGTACCGCAGCGCGAGCGGATGCGCCGAGGGCGGCAGTTCCGCCGCGAGCACGACGAGATCGTCGCTACGCTGCCGCTCCCGCAGCACGCACTTCACCGCGCTCGGCTCGCGTCAGGGCGCGGGCTGTAGCAGCAGGCCGGCGATCTGGCCGGCGCCGTCGACGACCATCACGAAGTTCAGCTTCGACCCGTTCTTGAAGGCCAGCGCGTAGGTATAGTACGTCAAGCCGTCTTTGGTCGAGACGTCTTGTTGCGCGAAGGTCGCCGGCGCCCCGAGCGGAGCGAGCTGCGCCGTCATGTCCTTGACCGTGTCGACGTCGAGATTCATGTTCGCCGAGTCGTCGAGCTGCGAGCGGTCGAGCGTGCCGGCTTGCAGGCTGCGAAAGCAATCCTTGGCGCGGTCGAGCGCCGCCTGATCGGCCTGGCTCGAGGCGGCCGGCGCCGGCGTCGCCTGCGCGAAGGCCGCGTTCGGAAGCACGGCGAGCGCTACGGCGAGCGCGGCGGCGCGCGAGTTCATTGCGGCGGAAAGATCTGCAGGCCGGCGATCTTGCCCGCGCCGTCGACGATCATCGAGAAATCGAGCTTCTCGGAGTTCCCGAAGGTCACCAGATAGACGTACGCCGTCAGCCCGTCGCGCTGCAAAACGCGCTCCTGTTCGAAGGTGACCGGCGTGCCGAGCGAGGCCACCGCGCCCTGCGCGGTCTTGAGCTTGTCGGCGGTGATGTCCGCCGCCGCCGCCGCGTTGAGCTGCGAACGGTCCAAGTTCCCGGCTTGAATCTGCGCGAAGAGTTTCTGTGCGCGGGCCTGCACGGCGGGGTCGGGCGTCGGCGTCGGCGCCGCCGGCGCCGCGGTGGGGAAGGTCGGGGCTTGCGCCGCCGCCAGCGCGGGGGCGAGCAGGAGCGCGGCAAAGGCGACGGTGGCGATACGCTTCATGCCGCCTTGTTCAAGGCCGCCGGGGGCTTCACATGCCGACCAGCTCGGCGAGCGCCTTGTCGAAGATCTTCGGCGCCTTGCCGCCAAAGAGGATCGACTCGTTGCCGCCGACGTGCTTGCGCAGCTCGATCAGCTCGTCGCGCAGGGCCGCGGCCTTCTCGAACTCCAAGTTCGCCGCGAACTCGCGCATCTTGCGCTCGAGATCGGCCGCCATCTTCAGCGCCACGTCGCGCGGCAGCTTCTCGAACTGCGCCTTCTCGACGTTCGCCTCGCCGGTGGAGATCATGCTCAGAATGTCGCGCACCTCTTTGCGCACCGAGCGCGGCTCGATGCCGTGTGCCGCGTTGTGGGCGAGCTGCTTCTCCCGGCGGCGCCGCGTCTCGCCGATCGCGCGCGCCATCGACTCCGTCACGACGTCGGCGTACATGATGACCTTGCCTTCGACGTTGCGCGCGGCCCGGCCGATCGTCTGGATGAGCGACGTCCCGCTGCGCAGATAGCCTTCCTTATCCGCGTCGAGGATGCCGACCAGCGAGACTTCGGGGAGATCGAGCCCTTCGCGCAGCAGATTGATGCCGACCAAGACGTCGAAGACGCCCAGGCGCAGGTCGCGCAGGATCGCGACCCGTTCGAGCGTGTCGACCTCGCTGTGGAGATAGCGCACCCGCAGGCCGTTCTCGAGCAGAAAGTCGGTGAGATCCTCGGCCATCTTTTTGGTCAAGGTGGTGACCAGCACGCGCTCCTGACGCGCGGTTCGAGCGCGAATCTCTTCCATGAGGTCGTCGACCTGGTTGCGCGTCGGGCGCACCTCGACTTCCGGATCGACCAGCCCCGTGGGGCGGATGATCATCTCGACCACCTGCGTGCTGCGCCCCATCTCGTACGTCCCGGGCGTTGCCGAAACGTAGATCGCCTGGTTGAGGTGATCGTCGAACTCCTCGTAGGTCAGCGGGCGGTTGTCGAGCGCGCTCGGCAGCCGGAAACCGTGCTCGACCAGGATTTGCTTGCGCGAGCGGTCCCCCGCGTACATGCCGTGCACCTGCGGGAGCGAGACGTGCGACTCGTCGACGAAGAGCAGCCAGTCCTTCGGGAAGAAGTCGAGCAGGCACCAGGGAGTCGAGCCGGCTTCGCGCCCGGCGAGATGGCGCGAATAGTTCTCGACGCCGTTGCAGTATCCGACCTCGCGCAGCATGTCCAGGTCGTAGCGCCCGCGCATCTCCAGGCGCTGCGCTTCGAGCAGCTTGCCGTGCGAGCGGAAGTAGCCGAGGCGCTCTTCGAGCTCGACCTCGATCGAGGCGATCGCGCGGCGCAGCTTCTCCTCCGGCGTGATGAAGTGCTTGGCCGGAAAGATCAGCAGCTCGTCCTTGCTCTCGACGTATTCGCCGGTCATGAGATTGACGACGTTGATCGCCTCGATCTCGTCGCCGAAGAACTCGATTCGGTGAACCAGTTCTTCGTCGACGCCGACGTACTCCAGCACGTCGCCCCGCACCCGGAACGTTCCGCGGACCAGATTGAGATCGTTGCGCCGGTACTGCATGTCGACGAGCTTGCGCAGCAGCGCGTCGCGCTCGATCGACTGGCCCAGCTCGAGCTTCACCGACATCTCGATGTAGTCCGAGGGCGACCCCAAGCCGTAGATGCACGAGACCGAGGCGACGATCAGCGTATCCGGGCGCGTCAGCAGCGATTGGGTGGCGGAGTGGCGCAGGCGCTCGATCTCGTCGTTGATCGAACTGTCCTTTTCGATGTACGTATCGGTCGAGGGGACGTACGCCTCGGGTTGGTAGTAGTCGAAGTACGAGACGAAGAACTCGACGGCGTTGTTCGGGAAGAACTCCCGGAACTCGGCGCAGAGCTGGGCCGCGAGGGTCTTGTTGTGGGCGAGCACGAGGGTGGGCTTTTGGACCAGCTCGATCACCCGCGCCATCGCCATCGTCTTGCCGCTGCCGGTGACGCCCAGCAGCGTCTGCGTCCGGTCGCCGCGCAGGATGCCCTCCGCCAAAGCGGCGGTAGCCGCCGGCTGGTCGCCGGCGAGCTCGTAGGGGGCGACGAGCGAGAATTTCTGCGGCATGCGTACGTTTCGACCCGGGGCGCGGGTGGCCGGTTTCGGCAGGGTTCGCCTGCCCGCGAGGACCGCGGGGGTGTTCGCGGGAACCAAGTGCGCTCCGCTGCTACTCGCCCCGGGGAGAACAGCCGTGAGTCAGCACCCGCTCATCTTCAGCGGAAATTCGAATCCGCAACTCGCCGAAGAGATCGCCAAACGCCTCAAGCTGCACGTCGGCAAGGCCTTGGTAACGGAATTCAAAAACGAAGAGACGCGGGTCGAGATCGGCGAGAACGTTCGCGGATCCGAAGTCTTCGTCGTGCAGCCGATCTGTAAATCGCCGGCCGGCAAAGGCGTCAACGACTCGCTCATGGAGCTGCTGCTCATGATCGACGGGCTGCGCCGCGCTTCGGCCGCCCGCATCACCGCGGTGATCCCATATTACGGATACGCAAAGCAAGACAAGAAGACGAAAGGCCGCGAGCCGATCTCGGCCAAGGTCGTCGCGAATCTGCTCAAGGTCACCGGCGCGAAGCGCATCGTTACGATGGATTTGCACGCCGCGCAGATCCAGGGCTTCTTCGACATCCCGGTCGACAACCTGATGGCGATGCCGGTGCTGGTGAACTACCTGAAAAAGGAAGGGCTCTGCGACGACAAGATCGTCGTCGTCTCTCCCGACGCGGGCGGCGTGCACCGGGCCGAGCTCTTCGCCAAGCGGCTGCGCAGCTCGCTCGCGATCGTCTTCAAGCGCCGCCCCGAGCCCGACGTTTCCGAGGTCACCGACATCGTCGGCGAGGTCGACGGGAAGGTCGCGGTGGTCGTGGACGACATGATCTCGACCGGCGGAACGCTCGCCAAGGCCGCCGAGGCGATCAAAGCGCGCGGTGCGACCAAGGTATACACCGTCGCGACGCACGGGATCTTCGCCGGCGACGCGGTTTCCGTGCTCGAGGATTCGGAGATCGAGAAGGTCGTCGTGACCAACACGATTCCGCTGCCCGCAATCGAGCGCCATCCCAAGTTCGTGCAGCTCTCGATCGCTCAGACCTTCGCCGACGCGATCAGCCGCATTACGACCAACCGCTCCGTCTCCGAGCTCTTTACCGGCGACGAGGAAAACCCTAAACCGGCCGCCACGCCCCTCGAAGCGGTCGCGGCCGGCTAAACCGACACGAAAAAGGAACGCATGTCCACCAAAGAACTCACGCTCGCGATCGAACCGCGCAGCAAGACCGGCACGACCGGTTCCAACGCCCTGCGCGCCGCCGGAAAGATCCCCGCCGTCATCTACGGGCACGGCACCGCGCCCGAACACGTCGCGCTCGACGCGCACGCCTTCGAAGACCTGCTCCACCACGGCGGGCGCACCTCGCTCGTCACGCTGACGGGCGGTGCCGGCAAGAGCGAGACGGCGCTGGTGCGCGAAGTCCAAATCCATCCGGTGACGCGGCGCGTCATCCACGCCGATCTGCTGCGCGTCTCCGCCAACGAGGCGGTGCACGCGAAGCTGCCGGTCGTCACCGTCGGGGTCGCCTCCGGCGTCAAGGATCACGGCGGCGTCATGGACGTGATCGTGCACGAGCTCGAAGTCGCCGGGCCCGCCAACCGGCTCCCCGACCACCTCGAGGCCAACGTCGTCTCGCTCGGGCTCCACGGGCACTTGACCGCGGGCGACATCCCGCTGCCCGACGGCTTCAAGATGCTCACCCCGGCCGACACGATCGTCGTCTCGATCGAGTCGTCGCGCACCGAGCGCGATCTCGAGGAAGCCGCGCTCGGTCCGGTCGAACAGGCCGAGCCCGAGATCGTCGGAGCGGCGACCGAGGCTTCGGAATAGCGCCACGAACGCCGCCGAGCCTGATCGTCGGGCTCGGCAACCCCGGCAAAGAGTATGCGGCGACGCGCCACAACGTCGGCTTCATGGTCGCCGACGAGGTGGCGCGCCGCTTCGGTATCGCGAGCTGGCGCAAGAAGGACGGGGCGGAGCAGGCGTTCGATTCGGCGCGCGGCGCCGTCTTGGTAAAACCGGCTTCCTACATGAATCTGAGCGGCGCGCCGGTGCGCCTGATCTCGTCTTGGTACCGCACGCCCCCCGAACGCGTGCTCGTCGTCGCCGACGACATGGATCTGCCCTTCGGCAAGCTGCGCATGCGGCCGTTCGGCGGCCACGGCGGCCATAACGGCCTGCGCTCGATCGTGGCGACGATCGGCGAGAAGTTTCCGCGGATTCGCGTCGGCGTCGGGCGCCCGGAGAGCGACTCGATCGATCACGTGCTCGGCCAGTTTTCCGCAGCCGAGCGGCGCGGGCTGCCGGCCGTCGTCGCCGCCGCGGCCACCGGCGCCGAGCGTTGGCTCGCCGAGGGGCTCGACGCGGCGATGCGTTTCGTCAACACCTGGGTAGAAACTGCCGAAGATCTTCAATAAGGATATGAGCGAGCAGTTTGCGGGAAGAGCATTCGTGGTGCGCGTGGACGACGAGAGCGTTCACGCGGCGAGCTCGACGCTCGCCGACGACCTCCACGTGCTCGCCGACGCAAAGGTACGCCCGATCGTCGTCGCCCCGGATCCGGCCGGCGCGCGCGAGATCGTTCGCACGGTCAACCGCAGCGCCAACGTCGCCGTCGCGTTGAGCGGCTCGGACGCCGCGTTGCTGCCGCAGTCGCAAGCCGGTGGGATCGGCAACGTTCAGCCGGCGCTGCTGCTCACGCTCACCGAAGCGGGCTACATCCCGGTGATCGAACCGACGGCCTTCGCCGTCTTCGCCGCCGACGACGCGCTGGTCGCGGCCGACGAGGTCGCGAGCGCGGTCGCCTCGGCGGTCGACGCGGTGCGCGCGATCTTCTTCCACACCGCCGGCGGCGTCGCCGATCCCGCGACGCTGCAGCTCATCGACGAGCTGACCCCCGCCGAGGCGCTGGCGCTGGCGCGCGATCCGGCACTGCCCGCAGACCTGCGCGCCGCCGTCCGCGCCGCGGCATTCGGGGTGCGCGCCGGCGTCGCCGCAGCGCAGATCGTCGACGGACGCATCGCGCACGCGGCGATCGTCGAGCTGATCACCGCGCGCCACGTCGGCACGCAGGTAAGCGGCAGCATCTACTTCGCCGCCTGAAGCCGGCCGCTACGGGCAGGCCGAGGGAACGCCGTTGATCGCGGCTACGCGCGTGCCGGTGCCGGCATTCAGATCGAGAAAAGCGCTCGCCGCGATGCTCGGGCAGACTTCGCGCATCTCTTGATCGGCGACGCGCACGATCGCGCGAACGGCGGCGGCACGATCGCCGGTGAGCGCGACGGCGGCCGCGTCGTCGCCCATCTGGTAGCGGCGCACGGCGAAGTCGCGGACCGGGACGGCGCCGACGTAGACGATGGCCATCAGCGCGCCGACCAGTGCCAGGCGCGAGAGCGCGTCGTCGTCGCGCCGGAAGCCGATCCGGTCGGCAACCACGACCGCGAGCGCCGAGCCCAACGCGACGATCCCCGCTTCGATCAGGGCGATCCAGAACGGATCTTTGCCGAGATCGGCGCTCAGTGCGGAGGCGACGTGATAGATCGTCTCGGCCTGCGTATTTCCGGCGAGCAGCGGCGCCGGGATCAGCACCCGGCGCACGCTGCCCGTCCCTTGGAGCACGACGCCGGCCAACGGCGAGCTGCCGCCGCCGACCAGCACCGGCGTACCGCGAAAGCCCGCCCGGTCCAGCAGCGCGTCGAGGGAGACGGCCAGCGGCCCGTGCAACGGCGCGCCTCTGCTCGGCATCGCAACATACGGCGCGGCGTACGCCCAGGCCACGCTGGCGACGACGATCGCACCGACGGTGTAGAGATACCATTGATGCGTGCGATCGACGAGCCACAGCACGACCGCGGCGATCGTTCCGGCGACGATCGCCGCGAGCAGCGTATGGCCGAGCCAGTACTCGCCCCACGTTCGTGCCAGCATGATCGAAAGCCCCATCACGCGCTCGACCCGATAGAGGTAGAACTCGGCCGGCAACGCGGCGAGGCGCGCGAGCACGCCCAGCGCAGCGCCGAAGAGAAAGCGCACCGCCGCTTCGGAACGCAGGCGGCGGCGCAAGCGATCGCGCAGCGTCGCGGCACCGCCGGAGCGCCAGAAGTACGCCAGCGCGAACGCCTCGCAGGCGACGCCGAAGAGCCAGCCCGGCAGCTTCCAGTTCACCAACCGCTCGGCGGCGACTTGGCGATCCGGATCGACGAGCCGAGTCGCCGGAAGCGTCAGCAGCGCGCTCGAGGAAAGCTTGTCGACGCGCCGGTCGAGCGCATTCGGGCGCACGACCGCGGCGCGCGCGGCGCCGCAGCAGCACGGCGCAACCACCGCTACGAGCAATACCAGGAGGAGCCGGCGAATCATCCGCACCGGGGTTCGCGACCGGCGCCGGAAATCCTTAACGCTCGAAGATGGCGCAGCGCCCGCGCTCGACGACGAACGCGACGCGATCTCGGCCCTCGCGCTTGCTGTGATACATCGCGGCGTCCGCCGCTTCGAGCAGGTCGCTGGACGCGGCGGCGTCGTACGGAAACGCCGCCACGCCGACGCTCGCGGTCACGCGCAGCGGCAAGCCGAAGTCGTAAGCGCGAACCGCTTCGCAAAAGCGCGCCGCGCGCTCGATGGCCGCGCTCTTGGTGGCGCCGCGAAGCAGCGCGCAAAACTCGTCGCCGCCGTTGCGTGCCACCAAATCCACGCCGTCCACCGCATGCGCGCGCAGCAGCGAAGCCATCGCGACCAGGACGCCGTCGCCGGCGCGATGCCCGAACTCGTCGTTGACTCGCTTGAAATGGTCGGTATCGACGAACCATAGCGAGAGCGTGCCGCTGCGAAGCGAGGCGATCTCTTCGTGTAAGCGCCGCCGGAAGGCGCGCGGCGTCAGCACGCCGGTCAGACCGTCGTAGGTTGCGTCGAGCCGGTCGGCCTCGCGCTCGAGCGCGATCGCCAGAGGAGCGGCCGCGTCGGCGACCGCCCGCACCACGGCGTCGCAGTCGCGCAGCGCGCCGGCGTCGGCCGAGGAGGCGTAGACGACGGCTTTGAGCGCGCCGGCGTCGAGCAGCGGAACGGCCACCGCGGCGCGGTCGGTCGGCAGGAGCGCTCGCTCCCCGTTCGAGAGGGCGATCCGGCAGCCGGCGGCCGCCGCGCGCGCCGGCAAACGCTCGCCGTCGTCTCGCCGAAAGCAGAGCCGCCGGAAGTGCTCCGCGCGCGGGCCGCTCGCGTGCACGCAAGCCAGCTCCTCGCCGCCCGGCGTAAAGACCATCACGACGTCGAGCGCGCCGTCGAGCTCGCGCAGGTTCGCGTCGAGCGCGGCGAGGACGGCGTCGCTGGAACGCCGCGAGGCCTCGACCAGGGCGCGAGCGGAGCGCTCCAGCAGGTGCCGGCGCGCCTGGTACGCGCGCAAGCGCCGCTCGGCAGCGGCGCTCTTTGCAACGGCAAGGCAGAGTCCGCAGCCGAGGAGCACCAGCAACGAACTCGAAAGCACCACCGGCAACGTCGCCATCGCGCTTTGGAGAGTACCCGATTCTCGATCCCAAGGACTGGAACGCGTTTCGCGCGCTCGCTCATGCGGCACTCGACGACGCCATCGCGTATCTCGAAGGCGTGCGCGAGCGCCCCACCTGGCAAGCGGTACCCGCTCGGGTGCGCGAGCGCTTGCGCGAGCCGATGCCCGCCGAGCCGGCACCGCTCGCCTCCGTCTACGACGAGTTCGTTCGCGACGTGCTGCCCTTTCCCACCGGCAATATCCATCCCCGCTTCTTCGGTTGGGTGCACGGGAGCGGGACTCCGACCGGAGCGCTCGCCGATCTCCTCGCCGCAACCATGAACGCCAACGTCGGCGGCCGCGATCACGCAGCCGTCTACGTCGAGCGGCAGGTCGTCGGCTGGTTCCGCGATCTCTTCGGCTTTCCGCCGGATTCCTCGGGCGTCATGACCGTCGGCACGTCGGAAGCCAATCTCATCGCGATTCTCGTGGCGCGTACCCGTGCGCTCGGCGCCGGCGTCCGCGAAGACGGGCTCTTTGGCGCGCCGCGCTTGGTAGGGTACTGCTCGAGCGCGACGCACGGCTGCGTGCGAAGAGCCTTCGAGGTCGCGGGCTTGGGCAGCGCCTCGCTGCGCGTTCTTGCGACCGACGCTCTGCACCGGACCGACGCCGCCGCGGTTCGCGAAGCGATCGCGACGGATCGGGCGCTCGGGCTTCGCCCGTTTCTTATCGTGGGAAACGCCGGAACCGTCGACGTCGGAGCGATCGACCGCCTCGACGAGCTCGCCGACCTGGCCGCGCAAGAGGATCTGTGGTATCACGTCGACGGTGCGTTCGGCGCGACGGCGATCCTGGCACCGAGCGTCGCACCTCGGCTGCGCGGGATCGAGCGAGCCGATTCGATCGCGTTCGATTTCCATAAGTGGCTGCACGCGCCGTACGACGCCGGCTGCGTGCTCGTGCGCGACGGCGAGCTCCACCGCGCCACCTTCGCCTCGACGCCCTCGTATCTCACGCGCATGCCGCGCGGCCTGGCCAGCGGTACGCCGTGGTTCACCGACTACACGATCGATCTCTCGCGCGCGTTTCGCGCGCTCAAGGTCTGGTTCGTCATCAAGGAGCAGGGTACGCGCGCGTTCGGCGAGGCGATCGAGGAAAACGTCGCCCAGGCCAAACGTATGGGAGAGATGGTCGACGCCGATCCGCTCTTCGAGCTGCTCGCTCCGGTCGCGCTCAACGTCGTCTGCTTCCGCGCGCACCCGCCGGGCATGCCGGACGGCGAGATCGACCGCCTCAACGACGATCTCGTCGTCGCCCTTCAGGAGAGCGGCGTGGCGGTGACCTCGTCCACCAGCGTCGGCGGCCGCCGCGCCATTCGCATCTGCATCGTCAACCACCGCACCCGCGAGGAGGATCTCACGATCACCCTCGACGAGCTCCGCCGCCTCGCAAAGCTGGCCCTCGCGAGCCGGGCTTAGAGCCTTCAGCGCTTTTCGGGTAACGGCTTTGCGGGGTTGCCGGCGACGCGTTCGCCCGGTGCCACGTCCTTCGTGACGACGGCACCGGCACCGGTGAGCGCGCCGTCGCCGATCGTCACCGGGGCGATCAGCGAGGAGTTCGAGCCGATCCGAACGTTCTCTCCGATCGTCGTGACGTGCTTGTTCGTACCGTCGTAGTTGGCGGTGATCGTCCCGGCGCCGACGTTGGTATCCTGTCCGATCACGGCGTCGCCCAGATAGGTCAGGTGGCTGGCTTTGACGCCGCGCGCGAGCCGCGAGTTCTTGATCTCGACGAAGTTGCCGACGCGCACCTCGTCGCCGAGCGCCGTCCGGCCGCGCAGATGGGCAAAGGGCCCGATCGTGACGCCGTCGCCGACGGTGCTCTCGATCACCACGCTCTCGCGGACGGTCACCGCGCTGCCGAGCTTCGCGTCGGAGAGCCGGCTGTTGGGCCCGATCGCGCATCCCCGGCCGATCTCGCTGAGCAATCCGATCGTGGTGTTCGGATAGATCACCGTGTCGCGCCCGATCGCAAGCTCGGGTTCCAGATACGTCGCGTCCGGGTCGACGATCGTGACCCCGTCGCGCATGTGCGCCGCACACAGGCGCGCGTTCATCGCCTTGCGCGCGACG
>DATJRF010000130.1:0-11725 GCA_035505015.1 Verrucomicrobiia bacterium
CGCGCTATCTCACGCCCCGTAACCGCGACATCAACCACCTCGGCATCACCCCCGACGTGATCGTCGCCGAGAACAAGCAGCCGCAGTTCGGGAACCCGGCGCGCGACCAACAGCTCGAGCACGCCATCCAGTTCCTCGACCAAAAGCTCGCCCAACTCGACGCCGCCAACGCCGAGTAACGCCGCCCTGTCAGCCTGGCAGGGTGAAGCCGGCGGTTTGGGCGTCGCGGTGGAACATTTGGACGGTTTCCAGCGAGAACTGCGCGAGATCTTTGCCGAGGGTGGGGAGCTTTGCGAGCAGGTCGTTGGTGACGGTGATGATGTGCGCGCCGAGCGCGTCGGCTTGTACGATGTTGAGCAGTTCGCGGGGGCTCGCCCAGATGAGCTCGAGATGGCGATGCGGCGCCATGATCGCGAGCGCGTCGCGCACGATCGGCAGCGGGTCGACGCCGGCATCCGCGATGCGGCCGGCAAAGACCGAGATGCACGAGGGCGCGCCGCCCGCCAGCGCCTCGGCAACGACGCGGACTTGCTCGACCGTCAAGAGCGCGGTGACGTTGAGCTTAATCCCCTCCGCGGCGAGGCGGCGAATCACCGCAGCGCTGCTCGTTCCACGCGTGTCGGTCACCGGGATCTTCACGTAGACGTTCTCGCCCCAGCTCGCGATCCGGCGCGCTTGGCGCTCCATCTCGGAGAAGTCGTCGGAAAAGACCTCGAACGAGATCGGGCGGTCCGCGATCGCCGCCAGCACCTCGCGCGCGAAGCCTTCGAAATCGGCGATGCCGGCCTTGCGCATGAGCGTCGGATTGGTGGTAAAGCCGGCGATGAGCGGATTGCGGTACATCTCGAGCATCCCGGCGAGATCGGCGCCGTCGGCGAAGATCTTGATTCGCAGTTCGCTCGCCTTCACGCCCGCGCTCCCTGGGCTCGAGCCCTCTCGACGACGATCGCGACGGCTTGCGTCAACGTCGCGACGCTCGCGTCGGCTCCGGGACTCGCCGTCGTCTCCGCGTAGCCGCGGTCGATGAAGATCGTCGTGCAGCCCGCAGCGCGGCCGCACGCGACGTCCTTCACGCGATCGCCGATCAGATAGCTCGCGGCCAGATCGAGCTTCCACTCGTCCGCAGCGCGCAGCAGCAGTCCCGGTTTGGGCTTGCGGCACTCGCAGGCGTCTGCATCGTCGTGAAAGCACGCGTAGACGCCGTCGAGCCGAAGCCGCTGCGCCACGGCCTCGTCGATCGCCTCGACGCTCGTCCGGCTGGCGGTGCCGCGCGCGACGTCGGGTTGATTCGTCACGACCAGCGCGAGGAACCCGGCTTCGTGCACGGCGCGCACGGCGGCTTCGGCGCCGTCGACGAAGCGCAGCGCCGCGAGCGACGCGGGCGGATGCGGAACGCCGTCGCGAACCGGCGCTTCGTTGAGCACGCCGTCGCGATCGAAGAAGACGGCGCGTCTCACCGCACCGATTCCCACTTCGTCGCGGCGCGCTGCAGCTTCGGATGCGAGACGAGTCCGTGCCAGATGACGGCTTGGAAGGCCTCGCTGTGCGGCGTCACGCGATCGGGATGGACCGTCGGGACGATGACGCAGGCGTCGGCGACCCGCGCCGTGTAACCGCCGTCGCGCCCGACGACGCCGAGCACCGTCGCGCCCACCTCTTTGGCATATTTGAGCGCGCGCACGATGTTCGGGCTGACGTTGCGCTCTTCGCTTCCACCGCCGACCGAGAAGACGAGCACCGCGTCCTGCGGGCGCAGGCGGCTGACTTTGAGCCACTCCTCGAAGACGCTCGCCCAGCCCTCGTCGTTGGTGCGCGCGGTCAGTTCGGAGACGTTGTCGGTCGGCGCGTACGCCTCGATCCCCGCGATCTTGCGGAAATCGTTGACCGCGTGCGAAGCGTTGCCGGCGCTCCCGCCGACGCCCAGGATGAAGAGGCGCCCGCCGCGCTCGCGCAGTTCCGCCAGCGCGTCGGCGATCCGCTCGGCCGCACCCGCGTCGAGCCCGTCGATGACGCGTTTCGCTTCGGCAAGGTACTGCTCGAAAAACTGTTGCTCCATGGCGTTTGCGGGGGATCTTCGGCGCCGGCGCGAGGAGGCCCCTGCGCTGCACCGCAGCGAAGTCGCACGACGTGCCCAAGCAATCCGAGTCGAGCGTCGCGAAGAACCGCTCGTGGTTCGGCGATAACGCGAGTTACGGCGAAGACGTCGCGTCGATCGATACGTACGCGCGAATTCGCGCGGCGATCGACGCGGCGCTCGGCTCGCCCGGGGAGATGCTGGATATCGGCAACGGCGGCGTCTTCGATTACGACGTCGGCCTGCCGGCCTCGCTCGTCGCGTTGGACCTCTTCCTCGACCGGATCGATCCGGCGGACTACCCCGCCCACGTCCGTTTCGTGCAGGGCAGCGCCCTCGACGTGCCGCTGCCCGCGGCATCGTTCGACACCGTGCTGATCGTCATGCTGCTGCACCATTTGGTCGGCGCGAGCGTCGACGAATCGCTGGCCAACGTCGAACGCGCGATCGCGGAAGCGCGCCGCGTGCTGCGGCCGCAGGGGCGCCTCGTCATCGTGGAGTCGTGCGTGCCGGCGTGGTTCTACGCGTTCGAGCGCGCCGTCTTTCCGCTGGCTTCGCGCGTGCTCGACGCCGCCATCTCGCACCCGGTGACGCTCCAATACCCAAAGGAGCGGCTGCACGCGATGCTCCTGAGGCACTTCGCGTCGTGCCGCGTCTCAAACGTTCCCAAGGGTAAATCGGTCCTGCAGTTCGGCGTCAAGGTGCCGTCGTGGATAACGCCGGTGCAAGTGGAGGTCTTCGAAGCGACAGGAGCACGCACGCCGGGATGACGAGCAGCAGCGTCCAGGGGCGCATCAACTCGGGCGTCAGCACCGCCGTCGCGAAGGGAAACGAGACGAGCAGATAGCGCAGCACGTCGTGCCGCGCCAGCGCGTACGGCAGCGCGAAGATCGCATACCACGGAAAGATCAGCGGCAGGCGAAACGCGCCGAAGACCGGCATGAGCCAGACCGCCGTACGCAGGCGGCGCCCGCCGGCCACCGCAACCGCGATCGCCGCCAGTGCGGCGGCGAACGGCAGTGCGTGCGCGAGATCGAGTTCGAGCGCGTGCGTATAGCCGGCGATCGCGTGCACGTACGCGATGCCTGCGCCGATCCAGGTGACGAACGCCGTCGCCGCGAGCGCCGCCGCGCAGCCGGCGTAACGCCGGGCTGCCGGTCTCACGCTCGCGACGACCGGCAGGGCGAGGACCGCGTAGGGGAGCTTCAACAGTCCGGCGACGGCGATCAGCGCGAACGCCGCGAGCGCGTTTCGCCGCACGAGCGCAGCCGCGGCTAGCACGATCGCGATCGCGATGACGTCGTTGTGGGCATTGGCTACGTACTGAAAGTGCAGCGCCGGATCCAGCGCCGCTACGACCAGAGCGCGCCGCGGGGCGAGCGAGCGCAGCAACGCGAGCACCGCCAGAAAGACCCCCGCGCTGCAAAGGCGATAGGCGATCAGCTTTGCGAGCAGCGTGCCTCCCGCGGCGGTCATCATGCGCACGATCGGGATCCACAGCGGGCCGTAGATGACCGCGCGCGGCGTCTGGAACCAGAGATCGATCAGGTGATAGGCGCCCGGAAGCGGCGCCGCGGTCGGTGCGTAGCCGGCGAAGCCCAGCAGCGCGTCGTGGACGTAGCCGTAGAGGTCGAAGCTGCCGAGCACCGGCGCGGCGACCGAGAGCGCAAGCAGCGCCGCGAGCGGCCACGCGATCTCGGCGCGCGACGGCCGCAGGCGATAGAGCGCGACGAGCGCGAGCGTTTGGGCACCGGCGATCGCGAGGTGGATCGCGCAGATCGCATCCGCGTGCTCGACGCCTAGGAAGAGCACGGGGATCGGCATGGCTGCGCGCCAGGCGGGCATTGGAAACTCGTGCAGCGCGGCGTAGCGCAAGAGCGCCAAATCCAGCGCGTAGCTCGCGACGAGCCCGATGGTCCAAAAGCGAACCGGCAGCGTTGGAAGGCGCACCGCACGCGTCGAGAGGCGCCCGGCCAGCTCGAGCCCCACCAGCGCGAGCGCCGCCGCGTACGGAACGAGCAGGAAGATCATGCGATGCGAGGGCGCGGCCGGCGGCGCGCCAAGGTGAAGGAGCAGGCAACCACGAGCGGGAGAACGATCGCCGAGGTCCACCACTGCATGAACTTGGCGTCGAGCAGCGCGTCCGCGAACGGCAGCGCGATCGCGAGATACGCGAAGAGACGCCGGCGCGCGAGCGCGTACGGCGCGCCGTAGAAGAGGTACCAGGTCGCGACGTAGGAGCTCGCCATCGCAATGAGCCACAGCGCGGAGCGCAGGCGCGGGCCGCCGAGAAAGGCGATGCCGATGGCGCAGAGTGCGAAGAACGCGACGGCGACGTTGAGCGGATAGGCCGGTCCGGGTACCGGTACGTGCACGGCTAAGCCGCCGAAGTAGGCGGCGCCGCCGCTCCACCACGAGACGCCCAGCGCCACCACCGCGGCCGAGATCGCGCAGGCGTAACGCCGCGCGCGCGGCTCGATCGCCGCCAGCAGCGGCAGGCCCAGAACGACGAACGGCAGCTTGACTAGCCCCGCAATCGCGATCGTCGCGCTTGCGAGCACGGCGCTGCGCCGCACGAGCACCGCGGCGACGGCGAGAGCGGCGAGCCCCAGGGCATCGTTGTGCGCGCCCGCGACGTATTCCAGCGCGATCGCCGGATTGAGCGCGACGAGCGCGACGACGCGACGCGGTACACCGAAGGCGCGCAGCGCGGCGAGCAGCGCGAGCACGCATCCTAGTCCGAAGAGGCGCAGTGCGAAGAGCTTTCCGAGCAGCGAGCCGAACGCCGCGGTAACCAGCGTCGCGCACGCCGTCCACAGCGGACCGTATGGCGAGGGCAGCATCGGCGCCCCGAAGAGGCGGTTGACGAGCCCGAACGCGCCCGCGAACGGCTGAGCCGGCGGCGCATACGAGCGCACGCCCAAGAGTGCGTCGCCGACGTACGCGTACGGATCCGGACTGACGAATGCGGGCGCCGCGAGCGCGAGCGCGAAGAGCGCGGCGCTCCCCGCCACGACTAGCCCCCGCGACGGCGGCGCGCGGTGGAGCGCGAGCAGCGCAAACGACTGCACCAGCGCGAGTGCGAGCAGCGTTCCCGCGACGAGCTGCGCGTGCGGCACGTTCGCCACGGCGACACCGATCGGCAGCGCGGCGCGCCACGGCTCGGCCCGTGCGGCGGCCTGCGCCGCGTGCCAGAAGCACGCGAGTTGACCCGCGAACGCGAGCAGCAGCACGCCGGTCCAAATCGCCGGCGAGAGGCGTGGAAGCGCGATCGCGCGCGGGCGCGCGCCGCGCAGCTCGAGGTAGAGCAATGCGAGCGCCGCGGCATAGTAGGGAAGAAACACGGCCACGCCCCACGCCGTTCGACGTAGGGCGCGCAACGGACCTCGTGGAACGCGCCTGCGTGCGCGCGCTGATTTTGGCCGCCGGCTCGGGCGAACGGCTTCGCCCCCTCACCGAAGACCGCCCCAAACCGATGATCGAGATCGGCGGCAAGCCGATCCTGCAGTACAACGTCGAGCTGCTGGCCCGCGCCGGCGTTCGCGAGGCGATCGTCAACCTGCACCACCACGGCGAGGTGATCCGCGCGTATTTCGGCGACGGTTCGGCGTTCGGAGTCTCGCTCTCGTACGTCGACGAGCCGGAGCTGCTCGGAACCGCCGGCGCCGCGCGCAACGTCGCCGGGTACCTGAGCGGCGACGATTTCGTACTGGTTTACGGCGACAATCTCTCGACGATCGATCTCGGCGCGACGATCGCGCAGCACCGCCGCACCGGCGCGGACCTTACGATGGCCCTCTATCACCGGGAAGACGTCGGCGCGAGCGGCATCGTCGAGATCGACGAACGCGACCGCCTGACGCGCTTTCTCGAAAAGCCTCGCCCCGAAGAGGTTTTTAGCCACTGGGTCAACGCCGGCTACGCCGTCGCCAAGCCCTGGATTCTCGGCGTCATCCCGGGCGGTCGCCCCTCCGACGTCGGGCGCGATCTGCTCCCCGAACTCCTCGCGCGCGGCGCCAAACTCTACGGCTACCGCATGAGCGAGAAGCTGTGGTGGATCGACTCGCCTCAGGACTACGAACGCACCCTCGCCGCGTTCGCTTAAACGATAGCGAAGCGGGACTTTAGCGGCCGCAGGCTGGGGCTGGGAACGGGTCGGCGGAGTACGTGCGGGTGCTCGCTCGATTCGCGCAGCCGTCGCCGGCGAACGACCGATCGGGAGAGGAGGCCGCGCCGGCGGGCCAGACCGCGATCAGGCTCAATCCCGTGGCGCGCAGCACGGTGCGCCATCCGGTTGCGGAGCGCGGCGGATACTCGCGGATACTTTCCAGCGAATCGGTCGGCGAGCCGACTCCGACGTAGACGTCCCCGTATGCGTCGAACCGGGGAACGCCGAAGATCCAGCCCCGCGGAGGAAGGATCTGCAGCGCAACCTTCGTGGCGTTGCGATCGGTGAAATCGATGGCAGACTCGCACGTCCACGGCCCGCCGTTGAACGAGAAGCAGATGCCCGCGGCCTCGACGAGCTGATTCGTCGAGGAGTCGTAGAGCAGCTCGCCGATCCCCTCGTTCTCCGAAAATACGAACGACCGCAGCGGCGACGTCTGCCCCGCATCGTATTCGGAGATGCCGGCTCCCACCGTGCCCAGTTTGACGTAATCCAGGTAGAGGCGGTCGAGCGGATCGGTCGTAACGTTGAGCGGCTTGCGGGAAGAAGGCACCTCGATCGTCCGCGCGATCGCGGGCGAATCGTCGTACTCCACGATCTGCTGGCGCTGCGCTGATAAAGGCGCGCCGCAGATGACGTCGATCGTCCCCGCAGCATCGACCGTGAACTCGGGCGCGTCTTGAGCGGGGCAGCCCCGCGGATGGATCGATAACGACGGCGAGCCGGCGCCGGCCGCATACTTGGCGATCGGCCCGCCGGCGTTCGCGACGTAAAGCGCGCCGGCCGGCCCGATTTTCAACCCGCTCGGATGACCGATGCCCTCGGTTATCGTACGGACCGGCTGCGTGCTGCCGGCCGGATAGACGTTTACGCCGTACCCGTCCGCGCGTGCGACGACGGCGTAGAGCGTTCCGCTCGCGTCGACGACCGCGCCCATCGGCTTGGAGAAGCCCGGAATGCGCAAAACGAGCTTTCCGGTCGCCGCCGCGTACTCTTCGATCGCATACGCGCCGCCGGACTTGTGCCAGGTGAAGAGGAGTTCCGGCGGCGACGCGGTGGCCGTCGCGGCGGGAACGCCGCTCGCGACGCTTCCGCTGCACGACGCCAGCGCGAGCGCGCAAAGCAGCGCCCAGATCGAGGTTTTTATCACACTCCGCACGGCGGGCCTAGTTCGCATCGGCGACGCCCGCCCCTGCACGCGCTCTGGTATACTCCCAGGGATGGACGACGCCGCGCCGGATCTCTCCGGAAAATCGATCCTCGTGACGGGCGGGAGCATGGGCATCGGCGAGGTTGCCGCGCGAACGTGCTTGGAGGCAGGGGCGCGCGTGACGATCTGCGCCCGCGGCCGCGCGAAGCTCGAGGCGGCCGCCGCGCGCTTTTCCGCGGCCGGTTACGCGGAGGCGATCGCGAGCGCTTCGATCGACGTCTCGGATCCGGCCGGGGTGGAGCGCGCCTTCGACGCGGCGTGCACGCGCTTTGGCGGCGTCGACGGCGTCATCCACGCGGCGGCGGTGCTCGAACCGATCGGCTCGATTCTCGACGTCGAGCCGGCCGCTTGGCTGCGGACCGTCGAGATCGATCTCTACGGAACGTTTCTCGTCACGCGCGCGGCCTGCGCCCGGATGCGCGAGCGCGGCGGCCGCATCGTGCTCTTCTCGGGCGGCGGCGCGTCGAGCGCGTATCCGAACTTTACGGCCTACGCCTGCAGTAAGGTCGCCGTCGTTCGGTTCGCCGAGAGCGTTGCAACGGAGATGGCGGCCTATCGCATCGAGATCAACGCGCTCGCGCCCGGGCTGGTCGCGACGCGCATGGTGGAGCAGACGCGGCGCTCGGGGGTCGCGCAGCCCAGCGGTATGACGCCGGTTCCGCCCGAACGCGGCGCGCGCGCGGCCGCGTTTCTGGTCTCCGATGCGGCGCGCGGCATCACCGGAAAGTTCGTCGCGCCGAGCTACGACGACTACGCGCGCTGGCCGGAGCACCTCGACGAGCTGAGCGCGACCGACGTCTTCACGCTGCGCCGCATCCTTCCCAAAGAGCGCGGGATGGAGTGGCAGTGAGCGCGCTGCGGACGGCGGTGGTCGGCTGCGGCCTGATCGGGACGCGCCGCGCCGAACAAGCCGCGAGCCATCCGGCGAGCGACCTCGTGCTGGTCGTCGATACGAACGAAACGGCGGCGCGCGCTGCGGCCGAACGCTTCGGCTGCGCCGCCGCAACCGACTGGCGCGCCGCCGTCTCGCATCCGTCCGTCGACGTCGTCATCGCGTCGACGCCGAACAAGTTTCTCTGCGAGATCGCGATTGCGGCGCTCGAGGGCGGCAAGCACGTGCTGATCGAGAAGCCGATGGGGCGCGACCTGGCCGACGCCGAAGCGATCGCCGCGGTTGCCGCGCGCGCTCGCGGCCGGCTGAAGATCGGGTTCAATCATCGGTACCATCCCGCGATCCGCCGCGCGCACGCGCGCGCGCAGGAGATCGGCGCGCCGATCGCGATTCGCGCGCGCTACGGCCACGGCGCGCGCCCCGGCTACGAGCGCGAGTGGCGCGGGAACGCGGACCTCGCCGGCGGCGGCGAGCTGACCGATCAGGGCGTCCACGTCGTCGATCTCATTGCCTGGTTCGCCGGGATACCGCAGGAGGCGTTCGCGTATCTGAGCACGGCCGTCTGGCCGATCGCTCCGCTCGAGGACAACGCCTTCGGCCTGCTGCGTTATCGCAGCGGCTGCGTTGCGACGCTGCACACCTCGTGGACGCAATGGAAGAATCTCTTCAGCTTCGAGCTCTTCGGCCGCGACGGCTCGCTCGCCATCGACGGACTGGGCGGGAGCTATGGCACCGAGCGACTCACGATCGCCAAACGCAATCCGCGCGGCGGCGCACCGGAGATGCACGAAGAGCACTTCCCCGAGCCCGATCTCTCGTGGCGCCTGGAATGGGAGGACTTCGTCGAAGCGATTCTCCACGATCGCGCCTACTTGGGGACGCCCGCCGAGGGCCTCGCGGTGATGCGCACCATTCACGCGCTCTACGCGTCGGCGCGCGACGGCGTGGTGGTACCCATCGCGTGAGCGAATCCCTCGTGCTGCACGACGGCTACACGGATCTTCCGCCGGGCAAGCTCGCCAACATCGTCACCTATCTCGAGATGACGGCGCGCCCGGCAACGCACGCCGGGCCGGCCGTCCCCGGCGCGGCGCTCGTGCACGTGCAGCGGCCGGAGCTCGCATGGTATCGGCGCCTCTTTGCGCGGATCGGCGAACCCTATCTGTGGTTCTCGCGGCTGGTCATGAGCGACGACCGGCTCGCGGCCATCGTCCACGATCCGCTCGTGGAGATCTATGCCGTGCGGATCGACGGCCGAGACGAGGGCTTACTCGAACTCGACTTTCGCGTCGCCGGCGAATGCGAGCTCGCCTTCCTGGGCCTTTCGCAAGCCACGATCGGCCGGGGCCTCGGCCGCTGGCTGATGAACCGCGCGCTCGAGCGCGCGTGGTCGCAGCCGATCGCACGCTTCTGGGTGCACACGTGCTCGCTCGACCATCCCGAGGCGCTGGCCTTCTACCAGCGCTCCGGCTTCGTTGCGTTCAAGCGCGCGATCGAGTATTACGACGACCCGCGGCTGCAGGGCGAGCTGCCGCGCGACGCCGCGCCCGATGTCCCGCTCTTATGATTTTTGGACGGCGTGCCACTCGCCCGAGTCGCCTTCTTGGCGCTCGACGAACCAGCCGCCGCCGCACGGGATCGAGGGATGGCGAACGGCTTCGGGATCGAGGCCGAAGGCCATCATCATGTGCTTCGAAGCTTCGCCCATCTCTCGCGTCCAACGCTCGAGCTCGGGTGTCGATTTCGGTGAAGGGATGGCGCGCATCGCGCGCTGCATGTTGTTGAGACCTTCGGCCATCGACGCTGCGATGGTTTTATAGTCGATCACGGGCTGCCTCCTCGACGTTAGAACACTACCGCCTTGATATAGTCTATCGAGCGGCGCAGACCTTCGCGCAGGCCGACGCGCGGCGCCCAGCCCAGGGCGCGCGCCGCCGAAATGTCGGCCAAGTTGGCCTGCGCCTCCCCGGGAAGGTCGGGCCGGTACTCCGGCGCGATCGAGCTGCCCAGCAGAGCGGCGATCTCGTCGTAAATCTCGCGTATGCCGTAGTTGACGCCGCTGCCGAGATTGTAGACGCCGCCGTCGGTGCGTTCGTCGCCGATGCACTGCAGGTGAAAATCGTTGACGTCGTCGACGTACACGAAATCGCGCCGCTTCTCGCCGCTGCCGTAGATCGTCGGGCGCTCGCCGCGCAGCAGCTTGATGATGAAGGCGCTCATCACCGGCGGAATCGTTCGCCGGTAATCCTGGCGCGGGCCGTAGACGCAGAAGTAGCGCAGCGCCGTCGTGCGCAGCCCGAAGAAGCGCCGGTACGCCTGCGCGAACGCCATCCCGGCAAGCTTGCTCACCGCGTAAAAGCTCTGCGGCGCCACCTCGCTCTCCGGCGTCGGAAGCACCGTCGACCCCTCGTAGAGCGCCGACGACTCCGCGTAGACGATCTTTCCCACGCCGGCGCGGCGCGCCGCCTCGAAAACGTTGACGGTGCCGGTCACGTTGACGTCGCTGGTCTCGAGCGGATCCTCTTGGCAATCCGCGATGCAGTTCTTGGCGGCCAGATGGAAGAGCACGTCGACGCCGCGGAAGAGCTCGTAGATCTCGCGGCCGCGCACGTCGACGCGATGGAAGGCGACGCCGTCGGGAACTTGCTCGCGCACGCCGTAGGCGAGATTGTCGTAGCCGGCGACCTCGTATCCTTCGGCCAGCAGCCGGTCGGCCAAGTTGCTGCCGATGAAGCCGGCCACCCCGGTGATCCCGATGCGCCTGCCTCGCACGCTCATCGCGCGCGCCGCCCCGCAAACGCACGCAGCGACGCGAGAATCCCGCGGCCGAACGTGAGATGACGATGGCCGAGGAATCCGATCGGCACGTTGGCGGCGACCGCCAGCAGCTTTCCGGCCAGCGGCGGCAGCCCCAGCGCCACCGCGCCGCTCACGATGGCGAGCGTCGTGAGCAGGCAAAAGCCGACCACCGCACCGTACGTCACCGCTTGGCTGTGCACGGAACGATCGTGCGCCCGGAAGTTTACGTATTTGTTGAGCGTGAAATGCGCGATCACGCCCAGAGCGTAGGCGGTCGCCGTACCGGCCGGCAGCCACCAGTGCAGCCGCAGGAAGAGCGTGAAGGCGCCGATGTCGACGACGAAGACCAAGCCGCCGATCGTGAGGTAACGCGCGAGCTGGTACGGCCAGCTCCGCTCCTCGTAAAAGCGCGACGCCAACGTGCGCACGCTAGGCTCCCCGAGCGGGCTCCATCGCGTGCGGCTTCATGCTGCGCGTCGCGAGCAGATCGCTCACGATCCGGCTGCCGCTGAAATCGACCGTCCAGCTCAGGCGTGCGAAGCCGAGCCCTGCCATGTACTCGGTGAGCTCCTTGCCGTCGCC
>DATJRF010000131.1:0-7959 GCA_035505015.1 Verrucomicrobiia bacterium
GGGGCACGGCGCGCCGTACCAGTTGTTGCCCACGACCACGTCGTAGAGCGCCCGAGTGCCGCCGTGCTCGTAGATCGACTCGGCGTAGGTCTTGGAGACGCTCTTCGCGTTCCCGGCCAGCGCGTAGGCGGCCGCGACGAGCGGAGAGGATTCGCTCGTTCCGCAGGCGCCCGTCCAGCCGAGCCGCTTGCCGTTGTACGGCGATCCGTCGTAGATCAGCGCGTAATACGAGCAGTCGGCGGAGGCTGCGATATCGTTGCTGGCGCGCGTCGCGCAGCCTTTGTCCTTTTGCCAAGCGGGCTTGCCGACCCAGTTGCTGCAGCCGCTCGCGGTCCCGACGCCGTCGGCCGGATCGTTCCACACCGACTCGCTCCACCCGCGCTTGCCGCCCCCGCCCTTGACGAGCCGCGTTCCGCCGACCGCGACGACGGTCGAGAGCGAGGCGGGCGTCTGCGGGTTCAGATCGTAGTCGCCCGCGCTCACGGTCAGGATCGCCTTGCCGGGGAAGGTATAGCTCGGGTCGCTGGCCTCGTACTCGGGTCCGCCGTACGAGTTGCTCACGACGCTTGCGCCGAGCTTCACCGCGGTGACGACCGACGCTGCGAGATTGGCGTTCGCGTCGCTGGTTGCCTCAACGAGCAAAATGCGGCAGTTGGGGCAGAGCGCCGAGATCATGTCGAGATCGAGCGAGGTCTCGAAGGTCCACTCGCCGCTCGCGTCCACCGCGGGCAGCGGCGAGCTTTGGCCTTTCTGGTTGACGATGCGCAAGCAGCCGTTTGCCTTCGTGCACGCGGAGAGGTTGAAATCGCTGCGATACGTTGCGAGGTCGGCGGCGGCGGTCTTGTCGTCGTACGCGTCGACGATGGCGACGGTCTGCCCGGTGCCCGCCGTCTTCGAGGGCATCTCGTAGGCGGCTTGGAAGTCGGCCGGCCCGTAGCCCTCGAACGACGCGGCGGAGAGCCGGCGCGCGCGAGCGAGATCGCTGCCGTGATACGCACCTGCGCGGCCGCCCAGAACGTCGGTGCGCATCCAGGAATCGCAATGTGAGAAGCCCGGCGGCGTATCCGGGCAGACTCGTGCCAGCCGCGCCGAATGCCGCGCCGTCATCGCCGGCGACGCGACCCCGCCGGCGGGCAGCGTGGAACTCCCACGCAGGGCGCATCCGCCCGACGAGAGGACGAGCGCGGCCACGATGGCGATACGAGCGTTCATGGGCGAGCCTCCGCCGGCTTGGCCGTTACAGGCGCAAGAGCGAGCGAGCGTTGCGATCGGTGATCGCACGAACTTCGTCGGCGCCGCACTCCAGCACCTCCGCGAGCTTCGCAAGCGTGTAAGCGAGGTAAGCGGGCTCGTTGCGCTTGCCCCGCATCGGCACCGGGGCGAGATAGGGGCAATCCGTCTCGAGCACGATCGACTCGGCGCCTACGTCGCGCACCGCGCGGCGCAGCGCGTCGGCGGTTTTGAACGTGAGCACGCCGCCGATCCCCAGCAGAAGGCCGAACTCTTCGACGAAGATGCGCGCTTGGCTCGTGTCGCCGGTGAAGCAGTGAACGACGCCGCGCATCCCCGGTGCGAACGCATCGCGTAGGATCGCGACGAAGTCGTCGAACGCGTCGCGCTGGTGGAAAACGACCGGCAGGTCGCGCTCGCGAGCGATCGCGATCTGCGCGCGCAGGACGCGCGCCTGCGCTTCGCGCGGCGAGTTGTCGTAGTAGTAATCGAGCCCCGTCTCGCCGATTGCCACCGCGTTCGGGTCCGCGAGCAGGGGTGCAAACGCGGCTGCCACGTCGTCCGGCGCGTCCTTGGCTTCGTGCGGATGGATGCCGATCGAGGCGCGCAATCCGTACTCTCGCGCGGTTGCGAGCGCCCGCTCGCTGTCCGCGAGGTCGCAGCCGATCGTTACCATCGCGCCGACGCCCGCGACGCGCGCGCGCGACACGGCCTCATCGCGATCGGCATCGTACTGCCGGTCGTGAAGGTGGCAGTGCGTGTCGATCATGCCGTTTCGGCGTGGCCTTCGACGATGCGGTTGCGGCCGGTGCGCTTGGCTTCGTAGAGCGCGCGGTCGGCGCGTTCGAGGAGCGTCTCGGCCGTGTCGCCGATCGCCGCGGTCGCCGCGCCCAGGCTCGCGGTGATCGGCGAGCCGTCGCCGTGGCGCAGGCCCGAGAGCGAGATCGCCAGGCGCAGGCGCTCGCCGACCATCAGCGAGGCGTCGCTGCCCGCGCCCGGCATGACGATGAGAAACTCTTCGCCGCCGATTCGGCCGACGACGTCGCCGGCTCGCACCGCAGCCAGTGCGATCTCGGAGACGCGGCGCAGGCACTCGTCGCCCGCGGCGTGACCGAGCTCGTCGTTGACGCGCTTGAAGTGATCGAGATCGAGCAGCAGTACCGCGCCGCCGCGCATGACGTCGTCGAGCATCGCGCGCAGGCGCTCCAGGATCGCGGCGCGGTTCTTCAGGCCGGTGAGCGCGTCGGTGGTCGCCGCGCTTTGCGCGGCCGCGATCGAGCGCATGTCGCGCAGCAGGGGCGCGATGTCGCGCGCGGCGTCGACGTACTGGCGCTGATCGCCGCTCGCGATCGGATCGTGGCGCCGGCGCACCAGCAGCGCGCCGAGCAGATCGCTCTCGTCGGAAAGCCGAATCCCGAAGGCGTGCATCACCGCGTACTCGCCGCGCAGCATGACGCTCGGGCTGCCGCCGAACTTCAGGCGCGTGAGGATGCGCCGGCGCAGCTCGAGATCGCTCGTGTTCGGTGCGGGGCCGAGCGAGGCGATCGTACGCCACTCGTCGACCGGCTGCGTCGAGGCGGCGACGATCGCGACCGAGCCGTCGAGCAGCGCGCCGTGAATCGAGGAAAGAATCGCGTTGATCTGCGGCACCGGATCGCGTGCGCTCAGCATCGCCTGCACCGCGTCGCGCACCAGCCGCAAGCGGTGCAGCTCGACCGCCTGATCGTCGAGACGATGCATCAACCACGCGTAGAGCGTGACCGGCAGCCACATGCACAGGATCGCCGCCGGGACGGCGTCGGGCACCAGGCGCACGATCACGTAGCTCCAGAAGACCGTGATCGCGAGGCCCCCCCACAGCTTGCGGTCGCGCGCCAAACGCTGCCAGATCGTCGTCATCGCAAGCCCGGTGCGCAACGCCACGAACGGCACCGAGACGAAGAAGACGATCGCGAGCGAGGCGAAGATGCCCAGGCCGAAAAACCAGGCGGCGCCCTGCGCGCTCGGCGCGAGTGCCAGCGTCAGCAGCGAGGTGCGAAACGGTGCCAGCGCCAGAATCAAGAGCGTGCGCACCGCGCCCTGGCGGAGCAGGTCGAGGCGGCCCGACGGGCGCTGGACGCCGGCTGCGATCGTGAAGCCGGCGATCTCGGCGATGGCGGCCGGCTCCGCGCCGACCAGCGCGAAGAGCGGGATCGCGATGACCGCGTCCTGGAAGAGCGCCTCGGCCGAGAAATCGCCGCGCCGGATGCGCAGGCCGCGAATCGGCAGCCCGTTGAGCGCGACGATCGCGATCACGACGATGCCGCACATCGTCACCTGAATCGCGGAGATGCTCCAGCGATGGTGCAGCAGCCACGGCAAGGCGCAGACCAGCGTCGCAGCGCAGGCGAACGCGGCGATGCTCGCAACGGCGTGTACGAACTGCCGTTGCTGCGGCGTCACGTCGGCGCGCCTACGAGCTCGATACGCGGAAAGAGCGGATCGCCGCCGTGCGTCTGCGTGCCGCCGGCGAGCTCGCCCCAGGCGCCCAGCGCCGCGGACCAGTCCGCGTCGATAGCGCCCTGCGCGCCGAGCCGGCGCCACATTTCGGCCGTGCGCTCCGGCATGAACGGATGCAGCAGCATCGCGATCCGGCGCAGCCCTTCGCAGAGATCGTAGAGCAGCGCGTCCAGCTCCTCGTCGCGCCCCTCTTTATTGAGGACCCAGGGCTTCCGCTCGTCGATCGCGCGGTTGAGCGCGGTGACGAGCTCCCAGATCGTCTCGAGCGCCTCGCGAAAGCGCAGCCCGAGGATCGCCTCGCGCACGCGCGCCGGCTGCGCTTCGAACGCGGCAAAGCTGCCGGAGCCGGGGCCGCGCGGGACGACGCCGTCGCGATACTTCTGCAGCATCGAGAGCGAGCGGTGCAGCAGATTGCCCAGGTCGTTGCCGAGATCGCTGTTGTAGCGCTGCACGATCTTCTCTTCGGAGTAGGAGAAGTCGCTGCCGAACGGCGCCTCACGCAACAAGAAATAGCGCATCGCATCGGCGCCGAAGCGCTCCGCGAGCGCGAAGGGATCGATGGCGTTGCCCAGGCTCTTGCCGATCTTCTGCCCGTCGACGGTGATCCAGCCGTGCGCGAAGACGAGCTCGGGCGCCGCCTCGCCGAGCGCCCACAGCACCGCCGGCCAGATGACCGTGTGAAAGCGCGCGATCTCCTTGCCGATGAGCTGCACCGAAGCCGGCCAGAAATGCCGGAAGCGCTCCTCGTCCTCGCTCCAGCCGATCGCGGTGATGTAGTTGAGCAGCGCGTCGAACCAGACGTAGATGACGCCGCCGCCCGGAATCGGAATGCCCCAATCGAAGTTCGTGCGCGAGATCGAGAAATCGTCGAGCCCCTCTTCGAGCAGCGCCATCATCTCGTTGTAGACGCTGCGCGGGCGCACCCATTCGGGATGCTCGCGAAAGTGGGCGAGCAGGCGGTCGTTGTACTTCGAGAGGCGGAAGAACCAGTCGTCTTCCGATATCCACTGCACTTCGCGCCCGCAGGTGGGGCAACGGCCGCCTTCGAGCTTCGACTCGAGCCAGAAGGTCTCGTCGGCGACGCAATACCAGCCCTCGTACTTGCCGAGGTAGACGTCGCCGCTCTCGCGCAAGCGTTCGAAGACGCGCTGGACCTTGCGTTCGTGGCGCGGCTCGCTCGTGCGGATGAAGTCGTCGTACTGCACGTGAAAGGCGCGGAAGAGCTCCTTCCAGCGCGGTACGAGCTCGTCGCACCACTGCTTGGGCGTCTTGCCGGCGGCGGCGGCGGCGTTGGCCACCTTCTGACCGTGTTCGTCGGTCCCGGTCAGGAAGAAGGCCTCACCTCCGGTGCGGGCCGTGCGCGCCAAGACGTCGGCCACGACCGTCGTATACGCGTGGCCGATGTGAGGATCGCCGCTGATGTAGTAGATCGGCGTGGTGACGTAGTAGGCGCGGGGCACTTCTAGCCTCTTCGGCGCCAGGGCCGCTGCCCTTGCTAGCGCCGCTTGCGGGCGGCGGCGCGCGCGTAGAGGCCGTGCCGCTCGCCCAGGCCGCGCTCGGCGAGCAAGCGCGCGACCTCGCTCACCTTGTGCCCCTGCGCCAAGAGCGCGTCGATCTCGGCATCGGAGGCCTCGCGCGCCTCGCTCTGGGCGAGCGCGCCCGCGGCGAGGGCGAAGGCGATCTCGCCGCGCACCGGCTTGCCCAGACGGGCCGCGACCGCGGCCGGCGTGCCCAGGAGCTGCTCTTCGTGAACTTTCGTATACTCGCGCAGCAGGAAGACCGTCGCCGCCGGCTCGACCGCCGCGAGGTCGGCCAGTGCGGCCGCGATGCGCTGCGGCGACTCGTACCAGATCGTCGTGACCCCTAGCGCGAGCGCGCGGCGGAAGGCCTCGCGACGCGCCGCCGCGGTTCGCGGCGGAAAGCCCTCGAAGGCGAAGCGCGCCAGCGGAAAGCCGGAAAGCACGGCGGCGCCGAGCGCGGCGCTCGGCCCGGGCAAAACCTCGACCGCGACGCCCGCCGCCCGCGCCGCCGCAACTAGCTCGCTCCCCGGGTCGGAGATGCCGGGCGTGCCCGCGTCGGTCGTGACGGCGACGAGCCCCGCGCGCGCTCGCTCGAGGATCCCGGCGGTCGCGCCCTCGGCGTTCTGCTCGCGATAGCTCCACAGTTCGCGCCCGGGCAGGCCCAGCGCCGAGAGCAGCCGGCGCGCAACGCGCGTGTCCTCGGCGACGATCAGCTCCGCCTCCCGCAGCGTGTCGAGTGCGCGAAGCGTGATATCGCGCAGGTTCCCGAGCGGCGTCGGTACGAAGACGAGCGGCATGGCCGCAAGGTTCGACGTCGAGCACCTCCCTCCGGGGGCAAAGCTCGAACTCTTCATCTCCCCGTCGTGTCCGTACTGCGCGCGCGCGATCGCGTACTACGAAGACGCCGGGACGCCGTTCAAAACGTACGACGCACAGAACGATCGCGCGTTGCGCAAGCGTATGCTCGCGCTCACCGGGGGAGATCCGACCGTTCCGGCGATCGTGGTCGACGGAGCGTACGTGCAGTCGGGATGGGGTTCGCCCCCGCGCGGTTGAACGGTGCACTAGCGCGCCGGTCGGCGCGCTCCGCGGAGACGTCCTTCCCGTGAGCGTCGACGACGAACTGCTCCCGGTTCCTCTTCCAGTCGCTCCGCCGCCTACGGTACAGGCGCCGGAGTCGAGCGTGCTCGTCGAGTTCGGCGGCAAACGGCTCTCGGGCGAGCTGCGCCGCATCCCGGGACGGCGCTGCCGCTTTGCGCTCTCGGTGGTCAACGACGCGCCGCTCTATCTCTTGCTTTCGTTTCGCGTGCGGCGCGGCGGCGGCGACCGGCCGATCGCTCCGGGCGAGCTGTGGCTCGATCCGCGCTCGCATGCGGATCTCACCATCGACGTCCCGCTCGCGCAAGCGCTCGCGGGCGGACGGCTGGTGGTGCGAATGGTCAACGCGCGGCTGCATCACGAGCTCGTCGCGCCGTTGCCCGGCGCGGCCGTCTGGGCCGGCGCGCTCGGCGGCGCCGCAATCACCGCGCTGCTCGCGCTCGGCGTCGCCTTCGCGCAACCGCGGCTCGAGGTCTTCGCGGTGCCGCCGCTCGGCGTCGCGGGCGCGCCGCTTCAAATCTCGTACGAAACGGGCGGCGTCGGCTCGCCGGGGTGGTCGCTTGCCGACGCGAGCGGGGCGACGATCGCCTCCGGGGCGCTCGCCTCGCCGCGCGGCATCTTCACGGTGACGCTGCCGCCGGCGGATCGTGCGCGCGACTACGTCGTGCGCCTGCGCGACGCCGGACCCCTGGGCAGCGCCGACCGCGCGGAGCCGGTGACCGCGATGCCCGCGCCGGTGCCGCAGCACCAGCTCATCGACGCGCTCGCGGTCGATGCGTCGCAAGTGCCCGACGGCGGCAGCGTGACCGTGCGCTACCGCACGTCGGCGCAGCGCGGCGACGTGGAAGTGCGCGACGCGCAGAACACGCTCTGGGCGCGCGCGCCGCTCTCGCGCTCCGGCGCGAGCGTCCTCGCGCTGCCGCACTTCGGCAAAGCCAAGGAGCTGCGCGTCACCCTCAACGC
This sequence comes from Verrucomicrobiia bacterium, assembly GCA_035505015.1. Classification (GTDB taxonomy): domain Bacteria; phylum Vulcanimicrobiota; class Vulcanimicrobiia; order Vulcanimicrobiales; family Vulcanimicrobiaceae; genus DATJRF01. The sequence goes on from DATJRF010000131.1 coordinate 7,311, forward strand.
GGAAGGCGACGGCCAGCGCGCGAGCTCGTCGGTCGGATTGAACGTCGTTCCCGAGGCCGCGCAGACGCCGCCGTCGGGCGCGCCCACGAGCGACCTGGTCTTCGACGGAACGTTGGGGCCCGATGGCGCGATCCACGTGAGCGTCGATCCCGGTGCGAGCGACGTCCACCTGGCGCTCGAAACGCCCGACGGCACCACGCTCGCCTCGCAGAGCGTTCCCGGCGGAGCCACCGCCGCGCAGATCGCCGTTCCCCGCGGCTTTCACGGGCGCATCGTGCTCGTCGCAACGTACGACCGCGGCGCCGGTCAAGAATCCAGCGTCAAGACGATCGACGTGCCGTAGCGCCTCAACAGGTAACGGGAATGGCCGTGGGCGAGGGAACCGGCTCGGGTATGGGAGTCGAGATCGTCTCGGACGAGGGCGGAGTCGGGCCGAGCGACGCGGCGATCGTCTGCTGCATGCCGCTGTGACAGCTCAGGATGGTCAGGAGATCCGGCGGCTTCATGAAGTTCAGCGAAGCCGACGCCGGAAGCGACGTCCCCATGATGCTTTGCAAATAGCTCGGTACGTTCGTCCCCGTGCTGATCTCGGGCTCGTTGCTCAGTGCCAGCGCCGATTGATTCATGCCCGAGGTGAACTTGGCCGTCT
>DATJRF010000132.1:0-8509 GCA_035505015.1 Verrucomicrobiia bacterium
CATCTACCACCCGGGTTGGCTCGTCGAGTTCAGCGATACCGTCTACCCGATTCGTCCGGATCTCACGTTCGCGCACTGGATGAACTGGTGGTCGACCGACAACTTCGGCGAGATATGGTACAACGCGTGCTGGCTCCCGAACTTGATCCTGCCGTACGCCGCCTACTTGCTGGACCTTCCGCTCGGCCTCGGCCAGGCCTTGCAGTACTTCACGTGGCTGGCGGTGCCGACGATCGCGGTCGCGTTCTGTATCGACCGGCTCACGGGCGGGCGCCCGAGCGTGCTCTCGGGGCTCGTCGTCGCGCTGCTCTCGTTCAACATCTACATCGCCGCCTCGTGGACCAGCTCGGTTGCGATGTACGCCTTCGGCGCGGCGGCGCTCTACGCGTGGGCGCTCGCGGAGCTGGTCGAATGCCGGCGCCTCGATCGCGGCTTGCTCGTCGCTGCGGCGGCGGCATTCTGGCTCTCGCCCGACGCCGGCAATCCGCCGTACTTCATTCTGGTCATCGCGCATACGGCCGTCTTCGGTACCTGGCTGCTGCTCAGAAACGCGAGGCCCTGGAGCGAGGCCCTGCGCGTCGCGGGATGTCTCGCCGGCGTTTCGCTCTTGGTCAGCCTGCGCTGGCTGGTGCCGCTCGTGCCGTTCTATCTCCACCCGCTGACCTCCGTGGCAACGGGCGGCGCCGGCTACGACTTCGTCACCTCGCGCGCGCATCTCATCAACGTGCTGCGCTTTTCGCCGTTCTGGTACTGGGGCGATCCGCATTACACGTACTACGCGTTGCTGTACGAACGCGATCCCTTCCTGATCTTCGGCTCCTTCTTGCCGTTCTTCGTGGTGCTGGCGGCGCTCGCGCAGGCGATTCGTAAGGGGGGCAGCCGGTCGCTGCTCGCGCTCTTCGGGATCGTCTTCGGATGGATATTCCTGATCAAGAGCAACAACGTCCCGTTTGCGGGCCTCTCGGAGATGATCAACGCGCTGCCGCTCATGTCGCTCTTCCGCGACTCCGAAAAGCTGACCGGGCCGCTGCTCATCGACATGACCGTGGCGCTCGGCCTCGCCTTCGCGGGCGTGCGCTTTCGCGTATCGGTCAAAGCCGCGCTCGGTGCGGGCATCGTGCTCGGCTGCCTGTGCAGCGGCTGGCTCGTGCTGACGGGACTCATGTTTACCGGAGTGCGCGGTATTCCGCCCCTCTACGTGCGCGTACCGCCGGCTTACGGCGCGCTCGCCGGCGAGATGGCGCGCACCGGCGCGCACCGCGCGGTCACCTCGCCGTGGGATCTCTATTATGCGATCGGCACGCGCTGGGGCTTCTTGGGCGCGGACGACGAGCTCTTCAACGATCTTCCCGATCTGCCGCTCTTCCATCACGCCGTCTTCAGCTATATCGATCTGCCGAACCTCGACGACTTCGTGCACCTCTATCACCGGGAGGCGTGGGGCGACGCCGTCGCGCGGGAGTCGCTCGACCGGCGCGCCGGCATCGATGCGGCGATCCTGCGCAACGACGCGATGCCGTACCTCGGCTTCGAGACCTACGCGTGGCGCGACGGCGATCTCGCCGGCGAGTTCTACGTGCGCGATCCCTCGAGCACGCTGGCCGTCTACAAGGCGGTCCGGCCGGTTCCGTTTGCGTACGAATCGTCGGCTGCGCTCTACGCGCCGTCGCTCATCTATCTGGCGGAGTTTCAAGATCTCGCGCAGCTCGGCATCACCGGCCTGCCGCTGATCGCCGACGCCGCCAAGCATCCGGTGCCGCACGCGGTCGAGCTGCGAGAGTTCGGCGCGCGCGAAGACGCCGTCGACGCGGCCGCTCCGATGCGCGCGTTCCTCTTCAATCCGCGCGGCCTGCGCGACGGAGCCTTCTCCGCGCCGCCGGGCGAGTACGACGTCGTTCTGCGCGCCGCGATGCAGCCGGTCGTCTCCTTCAAGCCCAACGGCCCTGACGCGCGGCCCTTACCCGACGACGGCGGCCTCGTGATGAATCAGGGGACCGACCTGGTGCGCGGCGAGGACACGACCGAGCCGCAAGGCGCGTGGGCGAAGTACGTCTCGGAAGCGGCCGGGCCGACGCGCGCGACGCTCGAGGTACCGGTCTTGGGGCGTACCGCGACGACTTGCGGCCGCGTCTCGGTGAACGACCATCTCGGCGCGAGCTACGCGATTCCGCCGGGGCGCTCGACGATCGCGATCGACGCGACGCTGCTGCCCGGCAAGAACGATCTGGATATCGAGTTCGGCGATCCGCCGCCGTGCCGCGCGGCGCGGCTCGCGCAGCCGCCGCTCTACGCGGCGTTGGCCGCGACCGCGCCGGTCTTCGGCCGCCCGGTGCGCGACGTGCAGCCGCGCCGGATTTGGGCTCGCGGTTTCGACGTCGACGCTGCGCTCTCGCAATATCCCACGGTTCGGCTCGACTACCTCACCCCGCAGGTCTCCGCTGCGGCGGCGCCGGTACCGCCGCAGTTTTTGCTGCGCGCCCGCGTCGCCGGCGCCGGCTGCAACGCGACCGTCGCCGGAGTCGGCGACAAGGGCTCGCCCGTAACGCTCGACGTCGTGCAGGCGTTCGACGACATCGGGCGCCGCCCCGCGCTCGGGCGTGCGTGCCTGCGCGCGACGCTCGCACAGCTGCACGTGCGGCGCATCGACGTCGTCGCGATCGGAGCGTCGGACCGCGACATCGCCGAGCTGCAGAGCGTCAGCCTGCGCCCGGCTCGCCCCGCGATCGACTGGCACGCGATCGCCGGCCGCCGGCACGCGATTCTGCGGGCGGGGAGCTCGCTCGGCGTTCATCCGCTCTGGACGATTGCCGCTTCGCCGTACGCGTTTTCGCAACGGCCGGTACTGGATCTCGTCGCGTCCTCGCTGACGACCGCGCCGGTGAAGAGCGGCGAAGAGAAGCAACTCGCGATCTGCCCCGGCGTGACCTTCGGCTTCTCGTCGACGCTCCCCGAGGGAACGATCCTCAGCGTCGATCCGATCTTCCCGTACGTCCTGATCTCCGACGCCAACGGACCCAACGGACCGGCCGACTACGACCCCACGCCGCACATCCAAATTCCGCTCGGCGATCTCGCGATGGGAGCCGGCGCCGCCGGAGCCGAGACGGTTCCCGCGATCGCCCTCGAAGCGGACGTCACCAAACGCCTCAAGTACGACTGCGTGCTCGCGCTCGACGAGGCCTCGATCGGCGTCGAATCGACGCCGGCTTCGGTTGCGCGCGTCGCAATCGACGGACGCACGCTCGTGGTTCCGCGCGACGATCGCCCGCATCGCTACCGCGTGAGCCTCGCAGGCGACGCGCATCGCTTGAGCGTGCAGGGACCGCTCGAAGAGGGCGGCGTCTTTGCCGCCGGGCTCCTTGCCGCCCCGCATCCGGTCGCGGCGAACGCCGGCGGCCTCGATGCCGATCTCCCGCAGGCCGGATGGCTCGTCTACACCCAAGCCTTCGACCCCGCGTGGGGCGCGTGGCGCGGCCTCTCGCCGCTGCCGGCGTTCCGTACCGACCTCGATCTGCAAGCGTACTACGTCGACTCGCCCGGACGCGTTCGCGTCCGAATGTGGCTCGGTGCGCTGCGCCCCATCACCGAACTGATCACCTGGCTCGGCGTTCTCGCGCTGCTGGTCGGATGTCTGCTCTTCGGTCGCCGCGCGTTCTCCTAGCGGCGGCGGCGGGGGCGCCGGTGCTGGTGCTCGCCTCGCCGTTCTTGCCGGGAGCCGCGAACGTCTTCCCGTTCGCGGCCGGATTGGTCATCGTGATCGCAGCCTATCGCGCCGGCGCGCGCGCGAGCTTCGTCGTCTACGCCGCCAGCGCGTTCGCGCTCGCAGCGATCGTGCTTGCGCTCCAACGCTCGCTCGAGAGCTCGCTGAGCGCGGCGTTCGCCGACGTTGCCTGGATCATGGCGGCGTGCGGCCTGATCGCGGCGCTGATCGCGTCTCGCCCGCGCAGGCATGCGCTGCACCGCGTTCGCTCGGCATCCGCGCGCGAAACGGTCGTCTGGATGCTCGCCGCCGTTGCCGGGCCGCTCCTCGTCCTGTTGCCGTTCTTGCACTGGCAGATCGACGACCCGGTTCCTTCGACGATCGTGCCCGCGGCGCTGGGCATCGCGCTCGCCGCGATCGGCGTCTTTCGCGGCGTGCGAGCCGCGCTCGTCGCCTATGCGGCCTCCGCTTGGGCGGCGGCCGCGTTGTTGCTGGTCGCGCAAGGCCATCTGTGGTCGATGCCGGTTGCGGCCCTGGCAGACGTGGCTTATGTCGCAGCGGCCTGTGCGATCGCCGGCGCGCTGCTCTCGCGCCGTGCAGGGCAACCTAGGGATTTGGAGAGGGCCCGCTAAAGAGGCCGGGCTCACCCATTTCAGGAGATTCCGCCATCGTGCCACCCACCGAGTACGTTGCCGACGCCCCCGCAAGAACGGAGTTCCTGCCGTTCGGCGTGCCGTCGTTCGGCCAAGAGGAGCGCGACGCGCTGCTCGGCGTGCTCGATTCTCGCTGGATCGGCCAGGGGAACCTGTGCGCCGAGTTCGAGCGGCGTCTGGCGGCGTATGCGGGAACCAAGGAAGGCGTCTTCGTCAACTCGGCGACGGCGGGACTGCATCTCTCGCTGATGGCGCTCGGCGTCGGTCCCGGCGACGAGGTGATTACGACTCCGATGACCTTCGTGGCGACCGTCAACGTGATCGAGCACTGCGGTGCGACGCCGGTACTCGCCGATATCGACCCGGTCACGCTCAACATCGACCCTGCCGAGGTCGCGCGCGCGGTCACGCCCAGGACCAAGGCCGTGATCGGCGTCCACTTCGCGGGACGGCCGTTCGATATCGACGGCGTGCGGCGGGCGGCCGGCTCGAACGTGCCCATCGTCGAGGATGCCGCCCATGCGATCGGCGGCCGCATGACCGGCGGAGCGATGGTCGGCAACTCCGGAAATCCGGTCGTCTTCTCGTTTTACGCCAACAAGAATCTCACCACCGGCGAGGGCGGCATGATCGTCACCGACGACGCCGAGTTCGCCGAGCGCACGCGCATCATGCGCCTGCACGGGCTCTCGTCCGACGCCTGGAACCGCTTCACGTCGAAATCGCTCAAGCGCAGCCTCGCGATCCTCCCGGGCTACAAGTACAACTCGACCGATCTCAACGCGGCGCTCGGGCTCGTCCAGCTCGGGCGCGTCGAAGGCTTCCTCGAGCGCCGTGAAGAGATCGCGCGGCGGTACGACCGCGAGCTGGCGGACATCGCGGAGATCGAGACGATCGAGCGCCCCAATCGCGACGGCGAACGACACGCCCTGCACCTTTACGTCGTGAAGCTGCGGCTCGACCGCCTGCGCGTCGATCGCAACGAGTTCGTCGCAGCGCTGCGCGAGGAGAACATCGGCGCGGGCATCCACTACGACGCCGTGCACCTGCACCCGTTCTATCGCGATTCGTACGATTGGAAGCCGGAGGACTTCCCGGTCTCCTCTTCCCTCTCGCAGCAGGTCCTGACCCTGCCGGGCCAGCCGTCGATGAGCGACGCCGACGTCTGCGCGGTCGTGGAAGCCGTGCGGCGCGTCGCGCGATTCTACCGCGTTTGAAACTCGACATCGTTTCCGCGCTGTACGGGCTGGAGCCGGGCGGTGCGGAGATCTCGACGCGCATTTTAGCGCAGGAGCTCGGGCGTCTCGGCGTCGATCTCGAGGTCGTCAGCACGCGCCCGGCCGCGGTCGGCGAACCGTGCGGCGTCGTGCTCGAACCGCTGGACCGCGTGCCGTATTGGGCGATCCTCTGGCTCGGCAATCGCGTGCTGGACCGGCTCTTCAAAGCGGCGCTGATTCGGCGCTGGGAGCGGCGGCGCCCCGACGTCGTGCTGATCGAAGACCACATGAGCCTCATCGGCGCGGTCGCCGCCGTCGAAGAGCTGCGCAAGCGCGGTCAGAATATCGCGCTTGCGATGACGCAGCTCTGGGAAGTCGACACCGAGTTCTTCTTCAAGTACCGCCCGTGGCCGATCGCGTTCGTGCTGGTCTACCGTTTTCGCAAGGCCAACCAGCTCGACCGCCGGATGGACTTCGTCAACGGCGTCACCGCCTATCTGCGCAAACGCGTGGTCGACCGGCTCGGAGTCGCACCCGAACGATGCGGCATCTACTACACGATCGCAATCAAGGAAGGCCCCAAGCTCGAGGCGCCGCCGCCGGCCCGCCCGTTGATCCTCGCGCCGGGGCGGATCAATCCGGAGAAGGGCTCGTTGTTCTTCTACGAGGTGGTGCGCGAGCTCGCCGCACGGCGCCGCGATTTCGACGCGCTCTTCCTCGGCGGCGGCCCTTACGAGAAGGGGCTGCGCCGCCGCATCGAGCGGGACGGCCTGGGCGACGTCTGCAGCATCAGCGGCTCGATTCCCTACGAGCAGTTCGTGCGCAAGTACGCGGAAGCGACGGTCGTGGCGGCGCCGATCATGTATCCCTGCGGCTATACGCGCGTCGTGCTGGAGTCGCTCTACGCCGGCAAGCCGGTCATCACGTTCGACCAGGGCTCGATGCCGGAGATCATCGTCGACGGCAAGACCGGCTTTCGCATCCCGCCCCACTCGGTCGAGAAGTTCGCGGACGCCTGCGAGCGCTTCATCGACGATCCCGCGCTTGCGAGTAACATGAGCGACGACTGCCGGCAGACCGCGATCGATCACGCCGACTTAGCGGTAGCGGCGCGAGGGCTGCTCGATCGGCTCGAACGCATTCGAGCGGAGCGCGCCGGATAACCACCTACGCCGGAAAGGAGCGCATTGTGGACGAACTCCCCATTTCACCTCAGGGGCGGCTGGGCCGGATGCTCCGCTCGCTGCCGTTTGCCTCCAGACTCGGCGAAGCCGGAATGCGTTTGGTCGCGTCGATGCGGCGCTCGCTGCAGTCGTTGCGCACCGGGAGCCCCGAGGTCGAGGCGGTGCGCGACGGAATCGTCTATCGGCTCGATATCGGCGAGTACGTGCAAATGCGCATCTTTTTCGATCGAGTCGTTCCGACCTACGAAGTGGCCGAGCTCGAGTTCGCCAAGCGCGTGCTTCGCCCCGGAGACGTAGCCGTCGACGTTGGCGCCCACGTCGGCCTCTACGCGCTGACGTTTTCCCGCGAGGTCGGCCCGGCGGGGCGCGTGCTCGCGCTCGAGCCGGATCCGCGCAATCGCGAGCGGCTTGAGGCCAACATCGGCCTCAACGCGTTTGCCGGCAACGTCGCGATGCTCGCGGTGGCCGCATCAGACGAGGGAGGCACCGCCGTCCTTCATTTGAGCGAAACGTCGAGCCGGAACAGCTTCTACTCGTTGACCGACACGACGATGATCGACGCGATCTCCGTGGAAAAGGTCACCTTGGACGATTGCTGCGCGCGCCAGGGCGTCTCGCGCGTGCGACTGCTAAAAATCGACGTCGAAGGCCACGAGCCGGCGGTGCTGCGCGGTGCCTCCGGACTGCTCTCCGCGCAGGCGATCGATTACGTGATGCTGGAGTACGTCGGCGATCGCGTTCACGAGTTGGGGCTCGACGGCGTGCCCGTCGACGCGCTGTTCGCGAGCGGCGGCTACCGCCGCATCTTTCCGAAGTCGCCGCCGCAGGAGTGGCCGCAGGTCGTCAATCTGGTTTACGCCTCTCCCGCCGCCGAAGACGCCTCGAGCAACTCGAGCACGTAGTCCGCAAACGAGCCGATCGTCGCGAAGGGGCTCTGCTCGCGCAGGAGCGCGCGGTCGTCCGTGAGCGTGACGTGAGCGTCGAAGAGCTCGTTGACCTGCGCCTCGACCGAGAGCGTCAAGGTTACCAAGCCAAGCGAGTCCAGGAGCCCGTGCTCTCCGAAGAGCCTACTGTGCTCGTCGAGCGGCGGTGGCTGCGTCGGGCTCTGGTCCACGACGGCGCGCTCGATCAGCGCGATCAGCTCGTCTCTGTTCATGGTTGCTCCGGCGTGTGGCGGTTATAGATACAGGTCGGATCGCGAAAGAGAAATCCCATGCTCGCGAAGAGGTTGAGGACCGCCGTGTTCGAGGCGGAGAGACGGGTCACGAACGAACGGGCGCCGAGCTCGCGCAACGCTGCGATGACGCCGCGATAGAGCGCGACCCCCAGCATTCCGTTCGAGGCTTGGGGATCGACGGCCCCGAGCCGCAGATCGCCGACGCCGTCCTCGCGCAGTGCAACGTGAAAGAAAGCGCGCGGCGCACCCGCCTCGCCAAGAACGTAGACGATGTCGCCGTGGGTTGCGCCGTGCGAGGTCGCCGCACGGGCGTTGCGCATCCAACGGATGTAGCGCCGGTCGGCGAGCTCGCTCGGGAAGCCCGGATCCGCGTGGTAGCGCCCGTGGCGAAACGCGCTGCCGGCGATTCGCTCGATTCCCGGCCAGTCGATCTCCTCGGCTTGGCGCAGCGCAGCCGCCGGCCGCGCCAGCTCGCCCTTGGGAACGAAGTACGTCTCGAGCGAGAGCTCCACGAAGGTGAACCCTAGCCGCTGCAACAGCGCATTCGCGGCCGAGCCGGCGGGGAGCGTCGCGGTGAC
>DATJRF010000133.1:0-3250 GCA_035505015.1 Verrucomicrobiia bacterium
CCAACCAGACGATCTATCGCGTGGCGCTCGAGACGCGTCCCAAGGCTGCACGATCCATACCGCGCGCGCTCGCCGCGCCGGCGGCTGTGCCCCAGCCGGTGCGAATCGTGCACCACGTCGTCGCGCTGGCGAAGCCGCCGCAAGCCGCGCGCGCGAGCGGGCGGCTTGCGCCGCGCCCGGTGCAAGATCCGGCCGTCGTCGCTGCCCTGCCTCCCTCGGCGAGGGACGAACGCTCGATCGCTGCGATGCAGACGGTGCAGACGATGGCTCCCACCTACTCGCATCAGGCGGAATCGATTGCGATGGGGCCGCGCGAGATCGTCGTTCGGGACGTTGCCCCGCTGCCGGGGAGTATGCCGGCGCCGAATCCCGCGCCGATCGCCGCGTCCGAGCTTGCCGCCGAGGGATTGGCGGCGGTGACGACCGTCTACGCCGTGGCGGTCGACGACCGCGGCTTACCGACGTCCTGTTCGATCGAGAAGCCTTCCGGCATCCTTGCGATCGACGAGGCGGTCTGCAAAGCCGCCATGAGAGCGCGCTTCTCGCCGCGGACGATCGACGGCCGCGCTACCCCTAGCACCTACCGCGACGCCTACGTCTTTCTGCGTCAATAGCTCGCCGAATCGGGAGGCCCCATGAAGCACGTCGCACGCTTTGCACTCGCGCTCCTGCTCGTCGCCTGCGCTGCCGCTCGCGGCCAAGAGCAAGCCAAACCCAACCCCTATCCGACGATGGCACCGGTCGCTGCGTACCTGATGGCGAGCGCCGCCGAAATTGCGCTGGCGCGGACGGCGGCGCCGCCGTCGATCTCCGACCACGCCGAGGTGCTCGTGCTCGGCCGGCAGGGGTACCGCGTCGCGGTGAAGGGCGACAACGGGTTCGTTTGCCTGGTGACGCACTCGTGGTTCGCCGGCTTCGACGACCCCGATTTCTGGAATCCGAAATCGCGAGGGCCCGAATGCATGAACCCGCCGGCGGTGAAGAGCGTGCTGCCCGCGTTCCTTGCCAGAACGCAGTGGGTGCTCGCCGGCGATACGATGCAGCAGATCGTTGCCAAGACCAAGGCGGCGTTTGCGAGTCACCGCTTCGGCATGCCCGCGCCCGACTCGTTCGCGTTCATGCTCTCCAAGGAGGGCTACCTCAACAACGTCCACGGCCCGTGGCTGCCGCACGTGATGCCGTTCATTCCCTACGGCCAAGAGGCGCAATGGGGCGCGGGGCTGCCCGGCTCGCCGATCCTCGATACCGTCGGCAGTGCGTATCAGCCGACCACGCTGTACATTCCGGTGCGCCGCTGGTCGGACGGCTCGCCCGCCCCGACGCCGACCCCGTAACTCACTCGATCGATTTGCGAAAGAAGGCGAGCATCTTGGTCGGCTCGGCCATGATGCGAAACTCTTCGAAGCCCCAACTGCGCGCTTGATGCATCGCGCGCGTGTTGTTCATCGGTAGGCAAAAGGTCAGCGTCTTGACGTTGCGCTTCATCGCAAGGCGCTGAACCTCTCCGACCAGCTCGTTCCCGACCTCGGCCGGTGCGTCGGCGCGCGTGCGCAGGTTCTCCATCATCGCGATGTCCATGCCGTTGGCGGCTTCGGGATCGTCGTATCCGAGCGGGAGGCGAAAGACGAGCTGAACCATCCCGAGAAGCCCGGTCTCGTCTTCGGCAATGAGAATGACCCGGCGGCCGGCGCGTTGCTCCGAGAGCCATTTGACGATGCGCTGATTCCACGTTTCCTTCGTCGGCGAGGGACCGACGATGACCGCGTCTTTGACCAGACGATCGACGTCGCTCGCCTGCGCGAACCGAATGAAGATTCTGCGGCCGGCCACGATGCTTGATTATGCGTTCGGGGAGAAGCCCACCTTTCGGACGAAACGACGGGCTCATGGCGGACGGGCCGTTCATCTATCGCTTCGCTCGCGATTTGCGCCTCGACGACCACGCCGGACTCGAAGCGGCCGCGGCGCAAGGCGCGGTCCTGCCGCTGCTGGTCATCGACCGGGCGCTCGAGGAGCGCTTGGCGCGCTCGCCGCGGCGAGCCCTGTTTTTTTGCGCGGCGGTGCGCGCGCTCGACGAGGAGCTGCGCGGTCGCGGATCCCGCCTCATCGTGCGGCGCGGCGCCCTGGGAGCGACGATCAAACATCTGGCGCACGCGGTCGGCGCCGGCGGGGCCGCCTGGAGCGCCAGTTACGACGCGCCGTCGGCGCAGAGCGACGCCCGGCTCCAGTCGGAGCTGGAAGAGGCGGGACTGCGGGCGCTCGTCGTCCACGATGCGGCGGCGGTCCCCTTCGAGGAGACCTCGGCGGCCCGTTCGACCGCCGGGCTCGGCTACCGCGCCTTCGCGCCCTACCTGGAGGTTTGGCGGGATCTTCCCGTGAGCTCGCACGAGCATCCGCTGCTGCTGCGTTTTGCCGCGACCGAGCTGCACAGCGAACCGTTGCCGCAGCCCTCCGAGTTCGGTGCGCCCGAGCGCGACGCCCTCGCCGCGGGCTCGAAGGTGGCGACGCGCCTCCTGGAGCGGTTCTTAGCCGAATCGGCGCTGCAGTACGCGACCGCTGCGGCGGTTCCGGCAGAGGATCGCACCTCGCACTTGAGCGCCGAGCTGAGCTTTGGGACGATCTCGGCGCGCAGCGTCGTTCGTGCGGTGCGGGTGCGGCTCGACGATCCCTTTCTGCTCAGCGAGGAGCGCGTCTCGCTCAAACTCTTCCTGCGCGCAATCGCCCACCGCGACTTCTTCCTGCAACTGGCGTGGTTCCATCCGCAGACGCATGCCGAGCCCTTGCAGGAGAAGATGCGCGACTTTGCATTCGAGCGTTCGCACCCGGCGCTCGACGCGTGGCGCGGCGGCCGCACCGGATTTCCGCTGGTCGACGCGGGCATCCGACAGCTCCACGAGACCGGCTGGATGCATCCGCACGTGCGCGCGGTCGCGGCGTCGTTTCTCTGTTTCGATCTCGGCGTCGATTGGCGCGTCGGTCGCGACGAGTGGGACCGCTGGTCGGTCGAAGACGACCCGGCGCTGGCGGACGGCAACTGGCAGTGGATCGCCGGCGTCGGTGCCGACATGGCGCAGTTTCCGCGCATCTACAATCCGGATCGCCAGCGGCGCCGCTACGATCCGAGCGGCGCGTACGTGCGGCGCTGGGTCCGCGAACTGGAGCGGGTTCCCGTCGCGGTGCTCGACGGAGCGCGCGGCGACGATCCGCAACTCTCGCTCTCGCTCTTTGCCTGCGACCCTTATCCGCAGCG
>DATJRF010000134.1:0-12437 GCA_035505015.1 Verrucomicrobiia bacterium
TACCGCATTCGCAAACGTGCTGCCGCTCCGCGAGCGTTTTCTTGCGAACGGTCCAACAGCCCGAGCAACGCTGGGACGGTTTGAGCGTTCTGGTCGGAGCCACGAGATACCGAATACCAGCTTCCTCCGCTTTATATTCGAGCATCTGGTGAAACGCGCGAGGGGCGGTCGCGAGAATCTCGCGATTGAGGGCCGCCTTTTGGGCGACGTTGCGCCCTGGAGCATCGAGATTTCCTTTTGCGCTCCGCGTCATATTCTTGACGGAGAGATTTTCGCCGGCGATCAGATCGGACGAGCCGACTACCGCCGCCGAGGTTTGATGGAGAAAGTCGCGGCGCTGGTTGGCGCTCTTTCGGTGGATCGCCACTACCACGCGCTTGGCCTTAGTCCGATTCTTCGAGCCTTTCTTTTTGCGAGCGAGAGCCTGTTGGGCGGCTTCGAGCTTGGCTTGCATCTGCTTGAAGAAGCGCGGATTGGCGACCTCGCTGAACGAGCCGTCCTCGTGCGCGATCGAAAGAAACGTCTCGACGCCCCAATCGCTCCCAATGGCACCGTTGCCGCCTTTGCGCTGCGGCGCGCACTTCATCGTGATCGAGGCGTACCAGCGTCCAGCCTTATGCTGGATTTCGCAGGTCGCGACCTCGCCAAGCGTTCGAGCCTTGCCGCGTACGGGAATCGTACCAACGCCGGAGACTCGCAAGCGGCCGTGTCGACGGCCGTCGCCGGGTATGAATCGAAGCGATGGAGCGAGCGGAATCGCGGGAAGCCCGGTTTCTCACCGTTCTTGCAACGGCGGAAGAAGGCTTGAAATGCGAGATGCAAGCGATGCAACGTGATTTGCGACGACTGCGCGTTGAGCCCGGCATAGCGCTCGTCGCCGGCGCGCAAATCGGTAAGATCGCGCATCTGGTCGTACGCCGAGAGGCTCTTGCGCTGCAATCGCCACGCCGCGATACGCTGCTCGAGCGCGGCGTTATAGAGCCATTGGTGCAGGCGCAGCATTTCGATCAGCGCGGTTTCTTGCGATGCCGAAGGATAGAGCCGATAGATGACCTTGCGTGAAACAAGCTCCACGAGGTTCACCTTAGCGTGGCAGAGTGTCAACAGGGTGGCAGTGTGGGGGGATCGCCCTGTGGGCGATGCGGCGCTTCACCACCATCCAACGGCGGGAGACGCCGTATGGATGGAGCACCGCGCCGCACGTTGGTAGCCGCCTTCGGGATGCGGGGCGAGATCGAGGGCGGCGATCAGCGCGGCCGCGGCGGCGGACTCGTTCATAGCAGCCGTTCGTGCGTCTTGCGCTTCCAGACGAACTCGTAGTAGCAGAACTGCAGGGCAAGCGAGGCGCAGAAAGCGGCCGGATAGCCCATCCAGACGCCGTCGATCCCGACGCGGTGCATCAAGAGAAAGGCCGTGGGAACCTCGATGCCCCAGATCGCAAAGATGCCGATCGCGGTCGGCCAGATGACGTCGCCGCTGCCGCGCATGATGCCGCTGAGCACGGCGGAGTTGCCGAAGATCGCGTAGCTCCAGAGCGTGATCATCAAGAGCTGGTGGGCGATGTCGAGCGTGTGGACGTTGGTGATGAACGCACCGACGATCTGCCAGGCGAACGCGTAGCAGAGCACGATCAGCGTCCCGCCGACGACGTAGTTGAGCGCGACCGCGGAGCGGATGACGCTGCCGAGCTTATCCTCGCGCCGCGCGCCGATGCACTGCGCGCCGAAGATCGAGGCCGCGATGCCGATCGAGATCGCGGGGAACTGCACGTAGCTGACCACTTGGTTGACCGCGCCGTACGCCGCCGTCGCGTCGGAGCCGAAGTGGTTGACGAACGAGATCACCGCGATCTCGGCGAGCGAGACCATGATAACCTGTAAGCCGGTCGGAATCCCGATGCGCACGACCGCCCGCAGAATGACGAGATCCAGTCCCATGTCCGAGAGCGTCTCCCGATCGAACTGCAGCGGGTTCTGCGTTCGGCGCAGGTGCAGCAGCAACCATCCGAACGAAACGGCGTTGGCGACCACGCTCGAGACCGCGGCGCTCACGACGCCGAGCTTCGGCAGGCCGAGCCAGCCGAGGATGAAGAACGGCGGGAGCACGACCGCGATCGCGGTCGCGATGAGGAGCGCCCGCAGCGGTGTGACCGAATCCCCCGTTCCGCGCAGGAACGTCGTGTACGCGAGATACGGGAAGAGCACGGGGCACGTCAGGAAGACGACCTTCGCGTAGAGATCCGCCTGAGCGAGGATGTTCTGCGGCGTTCCGAGCCAGCCCAGGATCGCCGGCGAGACCAGCGGGCCCACGAACGCGACCGCGATGCCGAGATAGAGCGTGGCTCCGGTGACCGTTCCGGCAATTTTCTTGACGCGGTGCCGGTCGCCGGCGCCGTACGCCTGGCCGATCAGCACGGTGCTGCCGCTCGCGATTCCGACCAGCATCGAGATGAGCAGGAAGAGCACCGGAAAGACCGCCGAGATGGCCCCCAGCGCCGCCGTGTTGATCAGCCGGCCGATCCAGATGCTGCCGGCCGTCTGCGCGGCCGACTGCAAGATGTTGCTCGCCATCAGCGGCAGCAGGAACGCACCGAGCAGCCGCCACATCGGCTGCGACTCATCGAACACGTTGACGCCCCTGCGGGCCCGCGGCTGCGCCTGCGCCATGGTGCCCCCAAGTGCGCGGCTGCGAGCGCTCCTACCTCCGCCGGCATGGTTCCGGCCGTCCGGCGCAGTAGGGTTCTCCTGCCGTGCGTCTGGATAAGTTCATGAAAGTCTCTCGCCTCTCCAAACGGCGCAGCGAGGCGCACGAAGCGCTCGAACACGGCCGGATCACCAAAGAAGGCAAGGCGCTCAAGCCGGGCTATCAGGTTCGCCCCGGCGACGTGCTCGAGATCCACTACGCCACCAGGTTCGTGATCGTGCGCGTGCGCGAGGTGCCCTTGCGCGTCACGCCCGGCACCAAACCCGCCGAGCTCTACGACGTGCTCTCGACGCGTAAAGACGACCCCGGCGATTGGCTGTGATCTCCGCCGATACCAAAGACGCGCTCGCGCGCGAAATTCCCGAGGCGGAGTGCTGCCGCCACGCGCTCCTGGCGGGGCTCGCCCTCTACGGCACGTCGCCGCGCGGCGAGTTCGTCACGCACCGCAACGCCGTCGCCCGGCTCTTCCGGTCGCTGCTCGAAGAGCGCAAGACGCATCACATCGAGACCCGCGCGTCGACGCGCCTGCGAAGGCTGCCGACCTTTGCGATCGCGCTGCCGGCGCGCCTGCACGGGATGCCCAAGAAACCCACGCACAAGTGCGATCGCTTGATCGAAATCCGCGCCGCGTTCTTGGCGTGCGGCTCGCTCGCCGCCGGCGCGCACGGCTATCACTTGGAGTTCGTGCTCGCAGACGAGGAACGCAAAGCGCGGCTGGAATGGACGCTGCGCAGCGCCGGGCGCGCCGCCAAGGCGACGCTGCGCAAGGGCCGCCACGTCCTGTACTATAAGGATTTCGACGCGATCGCCGAGGTGCTCACGCTCATCGGCGCCTTCAACGCGGTCCTCCACCTCGAAGACGTGCGCGCGTTGCGCGAAACGAAGAACCGCATCCATCGCCTCGTCAACACCGAAGCGGCAAATCTCGAGCGCACCGCCGCCGCCGCCGCCGCACAGCGGCGCGTCATCGAGTACCTGCAGAGCGCCTACGGCTTGCGGCGCCTCTCGCCGGCCCTGCGCGAGATCGCGGAGCTGCGCCTGCGCCACCCCGACGAGTCGCTCGCCGAGCTCGGCCGGCGCTGCAATCCCGCCATCGCCAAGCCCACCGTCTCGAGCCGTTTGGGCGCCCTGGCCCGCTTCGCCGAGCGCCTGCGCCACGGGCAGGGGCGAGGCGACGGTTCCCGGTAACTCCAGGCCCATGCGCATCGGGATCAACGGCTTCGGCCGCATCGGAAGAAACTTCGCCAAAGCGCTCATGGCGCGCTATCCGCAGATCGAGATCGCCGCGGTCAACGATCTCACCAGCGCCGCCGAGTGCGCGCACCTCTTCAAGTACGACAGCAACTACGGGACGTACGCCGGAAGCGTCGGCGTGCAGGGCGACGCCATCACGATCGACGGCCGTGCGATCAAGGTGCTGGCGGAGCGCGATCCCGGCAAGCTGCCGTGGAAGCAGCTCGGTGCAGACGTCGTCATCGAGTCGACCGGGCTCTTCACCGATGCCGCCAAGGCGCGCGCGCACATCGACGGGGGCGGCGCCAAGAAAGTCCTGATCTCGGCTCCGGCCAAGGGCGAGGATATCACCGTCGTGCTCGGCGTCAACGACGCGCGCTACGATCCGGCCAAGCATCACGTGATCTCCAATGCGTCGTGCACGACCAACTGCCTAGCGACCGCGGTCAAGCCGATCGTCGACCACCTGGGTTGGGTCAAGGGGTTCATGACCACGATCCACTCGTACACGAACGACCAGAACATCCTCGACGCTCCGCACAAGGATCTGCGCCGCGCGCGCAACGCCGCGACCAACATCATCCCGACCTCGACCGGTGCCGCCAAGGCGCTCTTTCTCACGATCCCCGAAGTGGAGGGCACGTTCGACGGCTTCGCGCTGCGCGTGCCGACCCCGACCGTCTCGATGATCTATCTCGTCGCACAGGTCAAGAAGGCGACGACCAAGGACGAGCTCAACGCCATCCTGCGGCGCGCGACCGAGACCGATCTGGCGGCCTACGTGCAGTATACCGAAGAGGAGCTCGTCTCGAGCGATTTCAAGGCCAACCCCAGCAGTTCCATCGTCGACGGCAAACTCACCAATGCCAACGGCGACCTGATTCAGATCGCCGCGTGGTACGACAACGAGTGGGGCTACTCGTGCCGCCTCGCGGACTTGACGGCGATGGTGCTCGCCAAGATTCCCGCCAACGCCTGACGTGGCGTTTCGCACCCTCGACGATGCGGTGGTGCGCGGCAAGCGCGTGCTCGTCCGCGAAGATCTCAACGTGCCCATGAAGGACGGGGCGATCGCCGACTACACGCGCGTCGACGCCGCGATCCCCACGCTGCGACGGTTGCACGACGAGGGCGCGCGGACGATCGTCGTTTCGCATCTCGGGCGCCCCGACGGGAAAGCGGATCCGAAGTACTCGCTGCGGCCGGTGGCAGCGGCGCTCGCGCAACGGCTCGGCGTGCCGGTCGCCTTCTGCGAAGAGAGCGTCGGCGAACGCGCCGAAGCGGCGGCGGCGGCGCTGCGCGACGGCGACGTGCTGCTGCTCGAGAACGTGCGCTTTCATCCCGAAGAGGAGCTCGACGACCCGGCCTTTGCGGCGAAGCTCGCGCGCCTGGGCGAGCTCTACGTCAACGACGCGTTCGGCACGGCGCACCGCGCTCACGCCTCGACCGAGGGCGTCGCGCATCTGCTGCCGTCGTACGCGGGCCTCCTGATGCAGGCCGAGCTCTCTGCGCTCGCTCGCCTGACCGAGCATCCGGCCAGGCCGTTCGTCTGCGCGATCGGCGGCGCGAAGGTCAAGGACAAGATCGGCGTCTTCACCCACTTGCTCGAGCTGGTCGACGCATTCTGCATCGGGGGCGGAATGGCGAACACGTTCCTCGCGGCGCGAGGCGTCGCCGTCGGGCGCTCGCTGCGCGACGACGATCTCGCGCCGGCCAAGGCGATTCTCGAACTGGTGCAGCGCCGCGGCGTGGCCTTCCACCTGCCGACCGACGCCGTGGTCGCGCCGGCCTTCGACGCCGACGCGCAGGCACACGTCGTGCCGATCGCTGGGGTCGGCGACGAGATGATCCTCGACATCGGGCCGGCCACGGCGCGCGCCTATGCGGCGGTGATCGAAACGGCCAAGACGATCGTCTTCAACGGTCCGATGGGCGTTTACGAGAAGGCGCCGTATCGAGCGGGAACGCTCGTGGTGGGCGAGGCGATCGCCGCGGCGACGCGCAACGGCGCGGTGAGCGTGGTCGGCGGCGGCGACGCCGCGGCGGCAGCGCACGAGCTGGGGTTCGCCGGCGCTATGACGCACGTCTCGACCGGCGGCGGCGCCACGCTCGAGTATCTCGAAGGCAAGATCCTCCCCGGGGTCGCCGCGCTCTCCTCGTGAAATCGCTGCTCGTCGGCAACTGGAAGATGCACGAGACCGCGGCGCAGGCGCTGGCGTTCCTCGACGATTTCCTTCCCCGGATCGAACGGATCGATTCCGAGGTGGAGATCGCGATCGCGCCGCCCTTCACGGCCCTGGCCGCGGCCGGCGCGCGCTTGCGCGGCACCCGCGTCGCACTCGGCGCGCAGACGATGCATTGGGCGCTTTCCGGCGCCTTCACCGGTGAGATCGCCGCGCCGATGCTGCTCGAGCACGGCGTTCGCTACGTGATCCTCGGACACTCCGAACGGCGCGCCTGTTGCGGGGAGACCGATCGCACCGTCAACTTGAAGGTCAAGACGGCGCTGCAGACCGGCTTGACGCCGATCGTTGCGGTCGGAGAGACCCTCGACGAGCGCGAGCGCGGCCTCACCGACGATGTCGTGATCACGCAAACGCGCGCCGCCTTCGACGGCGTCGACCGCGCGGCGCTCTCGCAACTCGTCATCGCCTACGAGCCGGTTTGGGCGATCGGGACCGGAAAGAACTGCGAGCCGAGCGAGGCCGATCGCGTGATGGGGACGATCCGCAACTGCGTCGCCGGCCTCGATACGACACCGATCCTCTACGGCGGCAGCATGAAAGCTTCCAACGTCGCAACCTACGTCGAACGCCCCAACGTCAACGGCGGCCTGATCGGGGGCGCCTCGCTCGATCCCGGCGGTTTCGCGTCCCTGATCGCGAACGCCGCGCTATGACCTACCGCCCGGTCGTGCTCGCGGTCCTCGACGGCTGGGGCTGCCGCGACGAGACGCACGGCAACGCGATCGCGGCGGCCAAGCTGCCGCACTGGCACGCGCTCTTCGCGCACTATCCGTGGACGGTGCTGGACGCGTCGGGCGAAGCGGTCGGACTGCCCAAGGGGATCATGGGCAACAGCGAGGTCGGCCACATGAACCTCGGCAGCGGCCGCGTCGTGCCGCAAGGCGTCACGGTGATCGACGCCGACGTCGCCTCCGGAGCCTTCGCGAAGAACGAGACGTTGCATCGCTGCATCGAGCACCTGCAGCGGACCGGCGGTACGCTCCACCTCATGGGCTTGCTCTCCGACGGCAAGGTGCACAGCTCGATCGACCACCTCTTCGCCCTGATCGACGTCGCCGTCGCCGCGGGGATCCCGGTTGCCATCGCGTGCTTTCTCGACGGGCGGGACACGCCGCCGCGCTCGGCGGAGCGCTACGTCGAGCGGCTCGAAGAGAAGCTTGCCGCCGCCGGGCGATCCGGCTCGATTGCAAGCGTCTGCGGCCGCTTCTACGCGATGGACCGCGATCGCCGCTGGGAACGCACGCGAGCCGCGTACGATCTTCTGGCCCACGGCACCGCCCCGCACCGCGAGCCGGACGCGCTCGCGGCCGTGCGCGCGGCCTACGCCCGCGGCGAAAGCGACGAGTTCGTCGTGCCGACGATCGTAGGGGCGCCGCGCCCCGTCCGCGACGGCGACGCGCTGGTCTTCTTCAACTTTCGCCCCGATCGCGCGCGCCAGCTCACGATCGCCTTCGATGCCGGAACGACGACCTATTTCGACGACGGCTTCGGCGTCTTTCCCAGCCGGCGCTACGACGATTTCTTCTTCGCGACGATGACGAAGTACGACGAGAACTACACCAATCCGGTCCTCTTCGGGCCGCGTCCGCAGTACGATACGTTCGGCGAGATCGTCTCGCGCGCCGGGCTGCACCAGTTGCGCCTCGCGGAGACCGAAAAGTACGCACACGTCACCTACTTCTTCAACGGCGGCCGCGAGGAGCAGTTCGAGGGTGAAGACCGGGAGCTGATCCCTTCGGATCGTTCGGTTGCGACCTACGATCTGGCGCCGGCGATGCGAGCGCGCGAAATTACCGACGCGGCGATCGCCGCGATCGTGTCGGGGAAGTACGACGCGATCGTGATGAACTACGCCAACGCCGACATGGTCGGCCACACCGGCAAGTGGGAGCCGACCGTCGAAGCCGTGGAGGTGCTCGACGCCTCGCTCGACCGCCTAGCTCGGGCAACGCTCGCCGCCGGCGGCCTGCTCGCCATCACCGCCGACCACGGGAACGCCGAGGAAAAGATCGACGCGCAAGGCCATCCGCTCACCGCGCACACGACGAATCCGGTGCCGTTGGTGCTGGTCGCCGACGGGCTGCGCGGCAGGCTCGCGCCCGGCGGCCGGCTCGGCGACGTCGCGCCGACGCTGCTCGAGCTGATGCGCCTGCCGGTCCCCGAGCGTATGACCGGCCGCAACCTCTTCACGCCGGCCTAGAAACGCTTTTAGCGAATTCTCATGGAAACGGCGGGCGTTCTGTCCGTTCGTTCAGCTTGGCGACGCATACTAGCTCTCGAACTATCGCCGAAAGGAGTGTGTGCCATGAAAGAGCAGCGCAAGTTTTGGAGCGAAGAGATTCTGATCGCACAGATTCTCTGCTACTTCGTCGTCATCGGCGCCGGCACGCTCGCGGTGGCGCTGGCCGTCCACTAGGCGAGGGAGCCGGCGTCAGGCCTCGGCCGCAGCCTGTTCGAGCAGCGCGCGCTCGAAGTTTCCGACGAAGCGCTCCTCGTCGAACTGCAGCAAGTACTCCTTGGCGCCGCGGCTCAAACGCTCTCGCAGAGCGCGGTCGCCCAGGACGCGAGCAAGCCCGTCGGCAAGAGCTTCCGGCGTTTCGGCGGAGCACACGATGCCGCTCTCGCCGTCCTTTACCGAATCGACGAGGCCAGGCACCGGATAGACGACCGCCGGGACGCCGAAGCGCGCCGCCTCCGAAACCACCAGGCCCCAGCCCTCGCGCACCGACGCCATCGCCACGGCGTCGAAGCTCGCCGTGAGCGCGTCGCGCTGCTCGTTGCTCAGGAAGCCGGTATAGGCGACACGATCGGCGATGCCGAGCTCGGCCGCGATCTTTTGCAGCCGTTCGAGCTCCCCGGGTGCGCCGGTACCGACGACGGTGAGCTTGATCTGCGCGAACCGCGGCGCTAGCAGCGCCATCGCACGGAAAATATGGTCGATGCGCTTCGAGGGAGCGATGCGCCCCACGTGGCCGAGGTGGTACGGCTCGGTCGGCGACGCGGCATCAACCGGCGGCCGCAGCGAGATCTCCGCAACGTGGATCGGGCCGCGAAGGCCGAACTCGCGAAAGGTTCGCGCGCTCGACTGCGAGATCGTCACGATCCGTGCGCTTCGATAGAGCAGGAACATCGCCGGTTCCAGCGCGTAGCCGACGTGGCCGATGACCGGCGGCGCCATGATCAGCCACGCCTCCCGCGCAAGCTGGTGCATCCACACCAGATGCCGCTTCGGCTTGACGAAGCGCGAGAGAAACGGCAGCGTGTTCACTTCGTCGACGGCGAAATCGATCTCCCCGCGATGGCGCCACAGCCATGCCAAGCCGAACAGCCGGCACGTCAGCTCCGAGCCGCGGCGGATGATGCGGTAACCGTCCCGCTCCTCCTGCGGCTTCGCGCCCGGATACGCGCTCGTGAAAAAGGTGACGCGATGGCCGCGCGCTACGAGGCCGCGCGCGAGCTGATCGGTTGCGACCTCCGCTCCGCCGGCCTTGGGATGGTCGATATCTCTCCAATTGAAGATGGCGATGTGCACGCACCCCGATTGCGCCGCCTCGCCCGCCGCCCCTGCCTAGAAGCGATTCTCTAGCGTTGGCCGCCACCCGGCAGCGAAGGATCGTAGACCGGGCGATCCATCGGCCTCGTGCGGAGCCTGCCCGCTCGCAAATCGCGAACGCGCTCCCACGCCGCCTCGACGTACTCCTCGACCACGTCGCACCCGAAGCCGCGGCGACCGTGCTTTGCAGCGGCGATGATTGCCGAACCCACTCCCATGTAGGGATCGAGCAGCGCGTCGCCCTCGTTCGTGAGCATGAGCACGAGCCGCTCGACGAGCTCGACGGGAAACTGGCAGGGATGGCTCGTTTTCTCGACGTGGTTGAACTTTACGTTCGGAATGGTCCAAACGTCCCCCGGATTCTTCCCCAAGGGGTTGCACGAATATTGACCGGCCTTCGGTCCCTTGTAGTGCTTTTTCTTCGGGTACTTCGCCGGCACTCTCACCGGATCGAGGTTGAACGTGTACTCGTCGCCCTTCGTAAACCACAGGATGGTTTCGTAGCGGCCGGAGAGCCTCTTGCTCCCGTGTAGGCCGTGCTCGAAGTGCCAAACAATCCGGTTTCTCAGCTTGAGCCCGTGATCTTTGAAGACGTGGTAGAGCACCATGTCCAGCGGAAAAATCTCGCCGTCCCAGACGTGGTTGCCGACCTGCCAACAGAGCGAACCGTGCCGATGCAACACTCTCACGCACTCGGAAATGACCTGCGATTGCCCTTGGACGTAGTCTTCCAGCGTCGTTTTCCTGCGTTCGTACGCCTTGGCGATATTGTAAGGCGGCGACGTGACGACGAGTTTCATCGATTCTCCGGCGAGCTCGCGCATGAACTCGAGATTGTCGCTGCGCTTCATCGTCACGAAAGGATCGGCGTGGAGGCGGCGGACGCGGGGCGAGACCGGCAACTTCATTCACTCCTTGATTGCGCGTTGCCATCGGTTCACCGCCTCGAACCGCCGTGCCTTCGTAGCTACTCCGTGCGGTAAGAACCGCTCGGATCGATTCGCACGCGGCGGCCGGCAACGAATGCGCTCCGGACGCGATGATCCCAGAAGGTCAGCACGCGGATGACGACCGGGCGCAGTCGCGCGAGCGCCTCGCGGGCGCGCTGCGAGAGCGCGACCGCGTCTTTGACCCAGCGCGGATGGTCGTGCGGAAGCGACGCAAGCTCGCCGTCGGCCTCCGCGACCGCCGCGACGACGGGCTCCGCCGGCGCCGCTGCCGGCGCTTCGGGCGGGCGGGCGAAATCTTCGGCGTCAACGCGACGCAGCAACGCTCGACTCCCGCAGCCGCGCGAGCGCGGCGACGTGCAGCTGCGAAGCGCGCTGCGCCGAGATCGCGAGCTCCCGGCCGACGGCGCGCAGCGAGCGTTCGCCGTAGTAGTGCAGCACGAGCACGCTGCGCTGGCGCGGCGTGAGCCGCTCGACCGCCGCCGCCAACGCAGCGCGGCGGCTGCGCCGTTCCGCGACGAGCGCGGGATCGCCGCTCCAATCGATCTGCTGGCTCTGGCCTTCGGGCAGCGGCGCATCGAGCGAAAGCGGCTGGCCGGTCGTCGCGCGCAGGCAGGCGCGCAGATAGCCCGGGCGGCGCCGATCCATCTCCGCGAGGCTCGGTACGTCCCCGCGCGAAGCGGCGATCGCGTAGCGTTCGTTCTCGCCGTCGCGCACCGCACGGCGAGCGCGTTCGGAGACCGGGTCCATGCGGCGAATGCCGTTGAGCATCGCGCCGACGATCAAGCGGCGCGCGTAGTGCGCGAGCGTCGTCCCGCGGCGAGCGTCGTAGGAGTCGACCGCGCGAATGAGCCCGACGCAGCCGTCGCCGATCAGATCGTCGAGCTCCACGCCGGCGACCAAGCGCCTCACCCGTGCGGCGATGCGCCGCACGATCGGTAAGAGCGCGCGAATTTGTGCCTCGCGTTCGCAGCTCATCGCAGATGCTCCGCGACTTGGCGCGCGAAGAGATCCGCGCCGAGCGTTCCGAGCGGACCGGATTCGGGGAAGAGCTCCTCGAAGAGCGGTTGGAGCAGCAGCGCCTCCGTCTCGCTCGCGACGGCGCGCAGAACGGCGCTATCCACGCTGAAGGTTGTTCGCGATGCGCAGCATCTCGTCGGCCGCCTGGACCCCCTTGGCGTCGGCTTCGTAAGCCCGCTGTGCGCGCAAGATGCCCATCATCGACTCGACGATCGAAACGTTGGATTGCTCGAGCATGCCGAAGCGCAGCTGCGGCCCGCCGTCTTTTCCCGGCGTCGCAAACGAGACGGGGCCGGCGTCCGCCGTTGCCTCGAAGAGCGTGCCGCCGGTCGCGCGCAAATGCTCGGGCGAGGGAAACTCGGCGATGCGTATCCGCCCGACCGCGCGCGTACCCGAGGCGAACGTCGCGGTGACGGCACCGTCGGAGGCGACGCTCGCGCGCAACGCGTCGGGCGGAATGCGCACGCCGTCGAGGCGCCAGCCGGCGGCGTTGCGCAGCGTGCCGTCCGCGGCGCGCGCAAACGAGCCGTCGCGCGTGTAGGCGCGCCGGCCCCGTGCGTCGACGACGCGCAGGAAGCCGGGCCCTTCGATCGCGAGGTCGAACGGCCCGCCGCTGCGCGCGAGCTTGCCTTGCGTGAAGAGCACGCGGGTGCCGATCGCTGCGGTGCCGAGCCCGCTCTCGCCCGGCGCCGCGAGCTCGGCAAAGCTCTGGACCGAGGCCTTGAATCCGGCGAC
>DATJRF010000135.1:0-10986 GCA_035505015.1 Verrucomicrobiia bacterium
GATGCGATCCTTGACCGAACCGGCGGGATTGAAGGACTCCATCTTGACCAGAACGGTCGCGCCGAGGCCGCGAGTGAGGCGCGGGATCTTCACCAAGGGCGTATTGCCGAACGTGTCGGCGAGATTCTCATATATCCGTGCCATGGTAACGAGCTACAACAGCTCCCTTTCGTTTAGCGTTGCGTTGTAAAGAGCTTTCTCTGCCGCGCATCGCGGCGATCGATCCTTCCCTCGGGCACGGACCCCCTTATGCCGCCGGGTATTCGGCCGCCCATGCGTTCGGCTCCCTTCGGCAGAGGGTCTAGAGGGCGCTCGAGCGAACACCTGTTCGCATCGCATGTTCGCGCTGGCCGAGAGATCGCTCTACGTCAAAGCACTGGACCTGTGGGTCGACAGCTTGCAGCTCCGCCCGCGAAGCTACGTCTCGCACGGCCACAGCGATCACGCGCGCGAGCACGACGTCGTGGTCGCCACGCCCAACACCGCCGCGATTTGCCGCGCTCGTTTTCGCAGCACCCGCGTTCGCGTGCGCTACGAGGAGCACGCCTTCAACGAGCCTTGGACGCAGGGCGAGCACCGTCTCACGCTCTTCTCCGCCGGCCACGTGCTCGGGAGCTCGCAACTGCTGATCGAAGGCGAGAACGGGCGGTTCGTCTACACCGGCGATTTCAAACTTGCGCCGTCGCTGACCGTCGAGCCGCCGGAGGTCAAGCGCTGCGACGTCGTGCTGATGGAATGCACGTACGGGCGGCCCCACTACGTCTTTCCGCCGCGCGAAGAAGTCGCCGCCGACATGATCGCGTACGCGAGGCAAGCGCTCGAAGACGGCGCGGTACCCGTTTTTTACGCGTACTCGCTGGGCAAAGCGCAAGAGGCGATGGCGATCCTGGGGAGCGCCGGCATCCCGCTCGTCGTGCACGGCGCGATCGAGACGTTGGCCCGCGTCTACGCCGAGTGCGGGGTGACGCTGCCGCCGCACGCCCGCTACGACGCCGACGCGCTCCCCGAGGGGGCTGCGATCGTGTGGCCGCCCGGAGGGAAAGCGCTGCCGCGCGCGCTGCGCGGCAAGAAGATGCGCACCGCCGTGCTGACCGGCTGGTCGCTCGACCGCAACGGCTTCTATCGAGGAATCGAACGCGGCTTTCCGCTCTCCGACCATGCCGACTATCCGGCGCTTCTGCGCTACATCGAGCTCGCCCAACCGCGCAAGGTGCTGCTCAATCACGGCTGGCGCGATTTCGCCCACCGCCTGCGAGCCCTCGGCGTCGAAGCCGAGTATCTCGAACGCCACCAGCAGCTCACGTTATTTTAGAAGCCTAGCTTGGTGGCCGCGCGAAGAGCTAGGTTCCGATATCCCAGAGCAGCCCGAGATCTTTCTTCGAGAAGGCACGGAAGGCGATGAGCGTCTCCGTGTTGACGATTCCGTCGAGCGCCGAGATGCCTTCGGTGACGAGATCGCTGAGCTCCTCGTGTTCCTTGACGCGCACGATCGCGACGAGGTCGAAGGGGCCGGCGACCGAGTAGACCTCGGCAACCCCAGGGATCGCCAGCAGATCGTCGGCGATCGTGCGCAGCCGCGGGCGCTCGACGTTCATCAGAATGATAGCCGTAACCATGGCGATTGCTTCGCGGCGTCGAAGGAGCGCACCCGTTGCATGGAAGGCTTTGCACGCACCGCCGCGGCGATCGCCGCACGACCCGGAAAGCTCGATAAGGTCGAGCTGCTGGCGGCATACTTTCGCTCGCTCGGCGACGAGGATTTGGCGTCCGCGGCGCGCTTCTTTTCCGGGAAGCCTTTCGGCGCGCGCGAGCAGTTGACGCTCTCGCTCGGCGGCCGCGCGATCGTCCGGGTGGCTCGCCGCCTGTGGGAGTTCGACGACGCGGCGCTGAGCGCAGCCTATCGCGCGAGCGGCGATCTCGGCAGCGCGCTCGGCGCCCTCGCGCGCCCGCCGCGCGATGCGATGCTCCTGCACGAGACGCCTACGCCGGCGTGGCTTTCGCAGCGCCTGCGCGAGATCGCCGCGGCCGGCGGGAAGCACGCGGCCGTACGTCGCGAGAACCTCCTCGAGCGCATCCTGCGCGCCGCGAGCGAGCCGGCGATCGCGGCGTACACCGTCAAGGTCATCACCGGCGAGCTGCGTATCGGCCTGCGCGAAGGTTTCGTGCTCGACGCGATCGCCACGGCTTTTCACGCCGGCGCGGCATCGGTTCGTCATGCGGCGCGGGCCTGCGGCGACGTCGGCGAGGTCGCCCTCGCGGCCAAGCACGGGAATCTCGACGCGATCCACGTGGCCTACGGCGCCGCGATCGGATTCATGCTCGCCTCCCCCATCCCGTACGGCGACGCCTATCCGGCGCTGCGCGGGCACACCTGGCATCTCGAGGACAAATACGACGGCATCCGCGCGCAAGCGCACGTAGGCGACGGGCGCGTGCGGCTCTTCTCGCGGACGCTCAACGACGTGACCGCATCGTACCCGGAGATCGCGCAAGCGCTGCGCGGCACGGAACGCAACGCGATCTTCGACGGCGAGATCGTCGCGATGCGCGGCGGCCGCGCGCTGCCGTTTCGCTTGCTGCAAGCGCGCCTGCAGCGTAAGAGCGTCGACGAAGCGCTGCTCGCGGAAATCCCGCTCGTTTACGCCGTCTTCGACCTGCTCGCCCTCGGCGACGATCTGCTGATCGAGGAACCGCTACGCGACCGGCGCACCCGGCTGGAGCAGATCCTGCCGTCGAGCGAGCGGCTCGTTCCGGCGCCGTACGCGGTGCTGCGCGACGGCGGGGCGGCGCTCGTCAACGAGGCTTTCGCCGCGGCGCGCGAACGCGGCAACGAAGGGCTCGTGCTCAAGCGCTCCGACTCACCGTACGCGCCCGGGCGGCGAGGAAAGTGGTGGCTCAAGCTCAAGCGGGAGCTCGCGACGCTCGACGTGGTCGTGGTCGCCGTCGAGTGGGGCCACGGCAAGCGCGCCCAAGTGCTCTCGGATTACACCTTCGCGGTCGCCGGCCCCGGCGGCGCGCCGCTCGCAATCGGCAAGGCGTTCTCGGGCCTGACCGATGCCGAGATCGCCGAGCTCACGCCGTGGTTTCTCGGTCACCGCCTGCCGCCCGAACGCAAGCGCCCGAAGGCCCGCTCGCACGAGATTCCGGTCGAGCCGAAGATCGTGCTGGAGGTCGCTTTCGACGTCGTCCAAGAGAGCGATCTCCACGAGAGCGGCTTCGCGCTGCGCTTCCCCCGCATCGTGAGGATCCGCGACGACAAGCCGCCCGATCGGATCGATACGCTCGAGCGCGTCCGCGAGCTCTACCGCGAGAGTTCGCTCGTAAAGACCTAGAGCGTTGGGGGCTGGAAGTTCGCGACGAAGGTGTAATCGCCGGTGGTCGCCTGGCAGTTCTCGAGCTTTGGCGAGTACGTCGAGCGGCGCGCGGCGTGCAACGCGGCTTGGTCGATCGCCATGTTGTTGGAACTGCGGTCGATCGCGGCGTTGATGATATTGCCCTGCGCTCCGACGGTCACCCCGACGATGACGGTAACCGCTCCCAGGCCGAGGTCCCGGGCGGACTGCGGATAGATAAGCGGAGCGGCATGGGTCATTCGCACGTCCGCATCGGGCGTGGCGCAAGCCGAAGCGGCCGAACTACCACCGCACCCGGCGAAGACCGCGCTCGCGAGCGCAGCGCACAGCAGTCGAGAGTGCATCAATTACCTACCGTCTTTGCGTCCGGGTTGTCAACCGTGCGGCACGCTCGGGGCGCGTATGCAACCTCGACGGCGGCTCCGCTACACGCCCGCCAGGCGGTAAATGCCCACGACCTTGCCGTCGCGGAACACGAACGTGGTGTCGACGACGTAGAAGAGGTTTCCAGCCGGCCGCACGCGCTTCTCGTACCGGGTCGCTTCTAGTTCTTGCCGATGCGGCGATCGCGTTCTTCGCGGATGCGCGCGGCGCGTTCGTATGGGTCGAGACCGGGCTTGGGCGGGCGGGCATGCAGGCCCGCGCGCAGGCGAGCGACGCCTACAAAGGCCAAGAGCACGACGGCCGCGATCGCGAAGAGCAGGCGGCCGCGGATCTGCAGGGCCGCGAGACTGGCCAACACGACCGCCAGGAGGGCGAGCAGCGTCTCGTGCCGGCGCACGATCTTAGAGGATGTGTCCGCGCAGCACGTTGACGATCTCGCTCGGCGAGATCGCGCCGCTGCCGCAGAACGGATATTCGAGCAAGCTCGTCACCCAGAAGAGCGCGCCCAGAGCGGTGCCGACCGCAAGCATCAGCACGACGTGCACGCTGACGCGATCCGGCATCGCGATCGCCAGCACCGTGAGCAACGCGCAGGCCAGGACGATCAGCGCCACCCAGATCTCGTCGGGAACGGAGGCCGTCGCGAGTTGCCAGCGCCGGCTGCGCGTACTCTCGAGCGCACCGAGCTGCACGAAAAGGTTGTCGCCGTAGCGGCCCGCGCGCGGCCGAGCGCTGCGCTCGAGCGCATAGAGCGTATCGTCGACGGCCTGCGTCGGCTTGCCGCCGCAGAGCTGCGGCCATTCCACGACCGTCTGCAGCACGTAGGCCTGCAGCGCCGGGAGCTGCGCGGGATCGAGATCGCGCGCGGTTAGCAGCATCGCCGAGGTCTCGACGCCGAGATTGGTACGCGCGAGCGTATCCTGATTCCATAGCGTCACGACCGTAAAGGCAAAGAGCAGGGCGGCCAGCGAGCCGCAGCTCGTCGCCCAGGCGTTGACGACCGGCGAGCCCGACGCCATGCCCCTGCGAGCGGCCCAAAGACGAACCGCTGCCATCGCGACCAGTGCCGCCGCATCCCAGAAGGCCACGATGACCACGAACGAGATCAGGTTGGGAACGCTCGAGAACCAATGCGTCATAGCGGCCTCCCGTCGTCGTCGGCCCCGAGTACGAACGGGCGCAGCAGCGGGATCGGCGGGTCGCCGCGAGAGAGCAGCTCGTCGTGGAACTTCTCCAGCGTAAAAGCCGCGCCCAGCTTTTTCTTGTAGTCGGCGCGCAGCTTGAGGATCATGAGCGTCCCGAGCGTAGCGGAGCCGTACATCGGATCCTGCGTACCGCGGAGCGCCTCCTGCTGCGCTACCTGCGGCGCCTGAAAGCACTCGTCGGCGAACAACCTGCGCGCCTGGGCGATCGTCATTCCGGCCGTGTGCAGCTTTACGCCCGCCACGTAGCGGCACTCACGCAGCAGCGCCGCATCGAGCTGCACGAGCCGAACCCGCGGATCGCCCTTACCCCAGCCTTCCTCGAGGATCGTCTGCACGGCGTACTGCGCCCAGCCCTCGGCGAACTCGGAGCTCGCGCTCAACTTGCGGGTCAGGCTCAGATCGAGTCCACGATCGATCGCGAGGTTCGTGAACCGGCCGGGATAGACTTCGCGCGCCGCGACGATCGAAAAACCGGCGTCGTCGAAATCGGCGAGATACGCCGGCGTCAAGCGCAGGTAGGACTGCGTCGCCACGCTCTCGAGCGGTCCGGGCGAGTCCTCCGACACGCCGTCGCTCGCGAGCCCGAAGGCGGGTGCTTCGACGACCGCCACAGTCGCGCCCGGCGGCAAGGTGACGACGTGCTTGGCGATCACGAACGAGCGCAGCTTGGCGAGGTCGCCAGCCGCCTGCGCCAGCGAGGCGCTGCGCGCCGGTCGAGCCTTCGTAATCGAGAGATAGACCTGCAGCGGGGTCGCCTTGGGATCGATCTGCTTGGCGACGGCGACGAACCGTGCGCGCGTCCGCGCCAGCGCGCTGGTTCCGTAGGCGAGATATCGATCGAGCGGCAGATTGAGCGCGTCCTCGTAGATCAAGCGCTTGCGATAGGCGTCGGGGCCGATCGCGAAGGTGCCGCCCGGCTTGCGAGCCTCGATCCAGCGCGCATATCCGGCCATCGCCTTCACTGCGGCGGCGTTGGCGAGGGCAAACTGCCGCTGCAGCGCGACGTCTTTGACCGCGGCGAACGCTTGCGGCAGCTCCGTGCGAAAGAGCTCGGCCGCGCCGCCGGCATCCTCGGAAGCGATATCCCGCGTGACCGCATCGACCGAGACGAGATTGCTCTGGGCGTCCGAGAGCATCGCCGGAATCTGCCGTTCGCGAGCGATCGCGTAACCGAAACGCGTTCGAAGCGGGGCGTAGTCGCGGCCGGTCAGGCCGAGGATCGCGTCGACCGCTTCCCGGACGTACCCGTCCGGGTCGTGACGCCACCGCGAGAGCGTCACGTTCGTGAGGAGGTCGTCGTTGATCCGGTCCGAGAGCAAGGTGGCGTCGAGAGCGACGCCGGGCGAGAGCGCGGAGGGATCGATCGACTGCAGCTTGGCGAGCGTATCGCGGTCGAGTGCGACTCGCTGCGCGAAGCCCGCGGGCGAGAAGTCGCCGAGCTGCGCATCGTAGTCGTGCAGTCCCGCCGCGGTCGCCTCGACCGGGTTCAGCTGCAGCGCTTGCGTGAAATAGGCGTCCGCGAGCGCCGCGAACCGTTCGTCCTGCGGCGACGCCGTCGGCAAAGGCCCGGGCGACGCGCCAAGCAGGACGACGAGCGCGAACGCTGCGAGGGAGCGGCGGATGACCGTCCCCTTGTTACTTGTTCTTGAACTTTGCGACGCGCTTTTCGTTGTACGCGGCGATGCCCTCTTTGGCGTCCTCGCTCTTGAAGAGCAGCGATTGCAGCTCGCGCTCCAGCGCCAACGCGTCTTGGAGCGGCATCTCGGCGCCGGTCTGAACGCTGCGCTTGATGTGGCCCACCGCCATCGGTGCCTTGTTCGGCGTGCAGAACTGCTTGGCGTAGTCGGCGATCTGCTCGGCGAACTCGGCGGCGCTGCCCTCGAAGATGTCGTTGACGAGGCCCCATTCGAGCGCCTGCTCGTAACTGACGGTCTTCCCGGTGGCCATCATCTCGATCGCGCGGCTCTTTCCGACCATGCGCGCCAGGCGCTGGGTGCCGCCGGTGCCGGGGAGCACGCCGAGCGCCACTTCCGGCAGCCCGATCTTCCCCGCGTCCTTGCGCGCGATGCGGATGTCGGCGGCCATCGCGATCTCCATACCGCCGCCCACGCAGTGGCCGTTGAGCGCGGCGATCACGAGCTTGGGGGTCTGCTCGAGGCGGATCAGCGTCTCGTTGGCGTGCAGGCAGAACATGTACTTGAACTCGGGGGTGACCGCGTTGAGCATGCCGATGTTGGCGCCGGCCGAGAAGAACTTCTCGCCCTTTCCGGTTAGGACGATGACCTCGACGTCGTGGTCGAAGCGCGCGTCGAGAATCGCGTCGTCGAGCTGACGCATCATCTCGTGCGTGTAGGTGTTGGCCGGCGGATCGTCCATCTCGATGTAGGCAACGTGCCCGTCTTTCCAGTAGTTGATGACGCGCTTGCCGTCGAAGGTGCGCTGCTCGCGCCCGAAGGGGGTTTGTACGGCTCCGTTGGTGCTCATCGTTTCCTTCCGCGTGCGTTAGTTGGAGAGGTTGCCCTTGGGGGCGATCCAGTCGGGGTTTTTGAAGTAGTCCTTCAAGACGGCTTCATCGGCCTGCGTCGGCAGGACGGTCGGGGCGTAACGCTCCCACTCCGCGGCGCTGAGCTCCCGGCCGTCGACCGCGAAGTGCTTGCCGGCAAAATCGCCGATCTTGCGGTTGAAGCGCATGTCGGGCACGTAGAATGCCGTCTCGCTCGGGTTGACTTCGTTGACGCGGGCGACCGTGGAAGCGACTTCCTCGTGGAACTGGCGGCGGGCACGCTCGTTGAGCGTCTCCTTATCCACCGAGTCCTGCGTCTTGTCCTCGTCGACGCGGCCCTTGATGCCCCACGTGTAGGCCCACTGCGCCGAACCGGAATGATCGGTACCGAAGAGATCGAGCGAGCCGGAGATCCACTTATTGTAGTACTTCTGCTGGATCTCGACCGGGATGATCCCGGCCTTGGCGATGCGGCGCAGCCCCGTGATACCGGTCCCCATATGGAAGGACTCTTCGCGCAGCATCGGGCCCATCGAAGCGGCCAGCGGCGCGAAGCTCGAATGCGAGAGCATCGTGAGCTGGAACTTCCCGTCGCGGTCCATGAAGTTCGTATAGGCGAAGAAATCCAGCCAGTGCGTCACGTCGTCGTTGAAGGCGTTGAGCAGGCGGTTCTTCTTCCCGAAGGCGCGCCGCTCGAGCATCTTTTGCGCCTCGATCTTCCCCTCGCTGCCGAAATGCTCCACCATGAGGTGGCACATCTGGTAGCCGTGGCGGGTCTCCTCGACCATGATGCGCACCAGCGAGGCGAGATCGTACTCGCTGGGCGCGTTGTTGACCAGAAAGCGCTGCTGCTCGTTGGAGGCGAACTCGGTGTCGCCCTGATAGACGACCATGTTCAGGACGGCGTCGCGCATGCGCTGGTCGGGGATCTCGCGCACCTTCTCCCAGCGCCGCTCCCCTTTGAAATCGCCGAAGTAGATCTCCGGCGTGGGCAGCTCGCCGTACTTGGCCTCGAAGCGGTATCCGGGCATGAAGCGCTCGATCAGCTCGCGGTCGAGCCCGATGTCGTGCTGCCATTCCTGGAGCATGTCGATCCAGTCGTCGAAGGTGGAGATGCGGGCCATGGGGCCTCCTCGTAATATAACGGTTTTTTGACTAACCGTGAGAATATTGTCATACTAGGCGCGATGCGAGAGGCTGTCAATCCCCACGAGCGGGAGGGCGAGCGGGCGGTAACCCGCCCGACCTCGTTCATCTTCACCCTCTACGGCGACCTCGTGCACCGGCTCGCCGGAGGCGGGGCGCTGCCGATCGCCACCCTCGTCAAATTGATGGGGGCCTTCGGTCTCTCCGAGGCGGCCGTCCGGCAGGCCGTCTCTCGGATGGCGCGCCAGGGATGGCTCGCTCCCGTAAGGCTGGGCTCGCGCCCCGCCTACGCCGTTACCGAACGGGGGCGGCGGCGCATCGAGGAGCTCAGCCCGCGCATCTACGGTCCCGTCATCGAATGGGACGGCCGCTGGCGGATGCTGACCTACGCCGTGAGCGAAGCGACGCGCGACCGCCGCGACCGCCTGCGCAAGGAGCTGGCGGCGCTGGGCTGGGCGCCGCTCTCGGCGTCCACGTGGATCTCGCCGGCCGACTCGCTGGAAGCGGCCCGCGAGGCGGCCCGCTCGTGCGGCGTGCTCGAGAGCATCGACCTCTTCGAGGCATCCTATCGCGGCCCGGGCAGCGACCGCGAGCTCATCGAGCGCTGCTGGGACACCTCCGCAATCGCCGCCGCATACGATGCCTTCATCGCCCGCTACGAGCCCCGCGCCGCGGCCGAACGCGAAACCGCAGCACTGCCCGACGAACGAGCCTTCGCCGAGCGCCTGTGGCTCGTCCACGATTACCGCAAGTTCGTCTACCTCGATCCCGGCCTGCCGAGCGAGCTGCTCCCGGCGCATTGGCCCGGAACGCGAGCCGCCGCCCTCTTTCGCGAGTACTACGCCGCGCTCGGCGCCAAATCGATGCGATATTTCACGGAGCGCGCGTAGGACGGAGGCGCGGCAGCGGACGTCGAACCGAGCGGGCCATGCCCAAACCGGTCTTCATCATTTTCGCCGTCGCAGCGGCCATCTTGGCGGCGTGCGGCGGCGGCTCGTCGAGCGCGACGCCGACGCCCGCTCCGAGCATCTCGTTCACGCCCAACCCGGACATCAAGGCCGCAACCATCAGCGTGACGTTCCAAGGCTCGCCCGCGCCCGGCATTCCCGTGGCGATCTCGACGCCGCTTGCAAACAACTCGGCGAGCCCGCGCCCCGGAACGCCGCTCGCGTCGAAGACGACGGAGCCGTCGCCCGCGCCAAGTCCGGGCTACGTGACGTTCCGCGGCCTCAAGCCGGCCAACACCTACTGCTGGGTCGCGAAGTTCTCGGCGACGGTTTCGTTCTCGCAGTGCGCCGGCCCGATCACCTGGCAATACCAGACGATCACGCTGGGGAACTAACGAGAAGCTTCTAGCCGCCGATCGCGACGGGCGGGTGCCCGAAGAGCGGCGGGATGAAGTGCCCCGCTAGAAACGCAAGCGCGAAGACGCCGCAGCCGTAGAGCGCCACCTCCACGCCTTTGACGACCGGATTGCGTTCGGCGATCTTGCCGGCGTAGAAGCCGACGCCGAAGAGGCCGGCGACCGCGAAGCCAAGCGAGAGCAGGGTGGAGGCGATCACCGGCAGCGGCAGCATGAAGGCGAGGATCGGCAGCACCGAGCCGCCGGCAAACGAGAGCGCCATCGCGATCGGCCCGCGCAGCCCGCCTTCGTCGGCGACGCGCGGATCGATGCCGAACTCGTCGCGCACCATCTCGTAGAGGTAGATGTCGGGATGCTGCACCAGGCGGCGCACGATCATCTGCGCCTCCTCGGCGCTAAAGCCTTTGAGCTTGTAGTAGGCGACTTGTTCCGCGTACTCCGCTTGCGGGTCCGCGGCCATCTCGCGCTTCTCCATCTCGATCGTCGCCTGCACGACCTCGCGTTCGGCCTTGCTGCCCAAGAACTCGCCGACGCCCATCGAGAGCGCGCCGCTGAGCAGCGCGAGAAAGCCGCTGATGAAGACGGCGGAACGCGCGCCCTCCGCGACGCCGACACCGGTGATGATGCCCAGCGTCGTGAGGATGCCGTCCTGCACGCCGAAGACGATCTCGCGCACGCTGCGCTGCTGCTCGAGCCGGCGCCGCTGCGGCGTGTCGGGGATGCGCGGCGTGATCGCTTGCCATCCCGGTACGTCGACGACGACGTCTTCGATCGGCGGCCCCGCCAGGCTCTCCTCCATCGCGCTATTCGTCGTCTTCGTGGAGGTGCAGGTGGCTGCCGTCCTCCGCGTCGGAGAGCGCCTCGCGCGCCTCGCTGAGCACGGCCGTCGAGAGCGGATTGCCGCGCGGCTCGACGCTGCCTTCGGCCGCCAGGAATGCCGACTCGCTCCAGTCTTCCCACGTCTCGAGCGGCTCGCCGGCATCGTCGATCGCGGGGAAACGCACGCAGAATCCCTGCTCGACGTGCATGCCG
>DATJRF010000136.1:0-29198 GCA_035505015.1 Verrucomicrobiia bacterium
AGTATACGGCGCAGCAGATCGACGCCGTCTGGCGCACGCTCGCGCAGGGCATCCTGCTGACCGGCGTCGTGATGCTCTTCTTCCTGCGTTCCTGGCGAAACTCGATCGTCGTGCTGATCGCGATCCCTGCATCGCTCTTCATCGCATTTACGATCATGAAGCTCGCGAACTTCACCATCGATACCATCTCGCTGCTCGCGATGACGCTGATCATCGGTATCCTCGTCGACGATTCGATCGTCGTCATCGAAAACGTCGAACGCCATTTCGAGCGCGGCGAGTCGCCGCGAACGGCGGCGATCCTGGGGCGCACCGAGATCGGCCCCGCCGCAATCGTCATCACGCTCGTCGACGTCGTGGTCTTTCTGCCGATCGCCTTTCTGCCCGGTATCGTCGGGCGGTTCCTCGCCGAGTTCGCGCTGGTTGTCGTCGCCGCGACGCTGACCTCGCTCGCCGTAAGCTTCACGATCACGCCGTCGCTAGCCGGTAACTGGGCGCTGCACTCGCGGTGGAAGCCGTGGCCGATCCTCGACGCGTTTGCGACGCGCTTCGAACGCGCCCGTGCCTACTACTCGACGCACGTCATCGATTGGGCGCTGGCCCGTCCCAAACTCGTCTTCGGCATCTGCGGCGCGACGGTGGCTCTCGCGATCGTGCTGCTCGCCGCCGGCGCCGTCGGCTTCGAGTTCATGCCGGCGGTCGACCGCGGTGAGGTCTTCGTGCAGGTTCGCTATCCGACCGGTACGCCGCTCTCCGTGACCGACGTGGCGATCCGCAAGCTCTCCGGCGAGATCGCTCGCGTACCCGACGTCGACGCCGTCACCGGGATGGCCGGCGCGAGCCAGCAGTCCTTCGGCGGCGCGCTCAACCTCGGCTCCACGGGTCAGCTGCACGTCTTTCTGAAGTTGAAGCGCAAGCACTCGACCGACTACTGGGCGCAGCAGTTCGGCAAGATGGGCGCCAACGCGGCACCGGGCGCCGACGTGGTCGCGATCCCGGCGACCGGCAGCGGCGGCGGGAACCAGCAGCCGATCGACGTGCTGGTCGAGTCGCTCGACGACAAGCCCGAGCTCTATGCCGGAAGGGTCGAGGCCGCGCTCGAGCAGACGCCCGGCGCGACGCACGTGACCAGCACCTACCAGCAGCTTTCGCCGCAGGTCGACGTCGAGTTCAACCGCGATCGGGCGCGCGTGCTCGACGTCGATATCGCTACGGTCGCGAACGCGATCCGCTCCAGCTTCGGCGGCTCGCTCGTCACGCAGTTCGAAACCCCCAAGGGCATCCAGTACGTTCAAGTGACCTATCCGCAATCGGCAATGACCGATCTGCAGAGCGTCCTGCGCATCCCCGTGCGCACGCGCAACGGCTCGCTGATCGCCGTCGGCGACGTGGCAACCCTCGCGCAGGATCCGGTCGAGCCGATCATGACGCGCACCAACCGCCAGACGGTCATCCACATCAGCGCCAACCTCGTCAAAGGCTACGCGCTCTCGCGCGTGCAGAACGATTTCCGCAGCCGCGTGGCGGCGCTGCACCTGCCCGGCGGCGTGAGCGTCATCCCGGCCGCCGGGGGCCAGCAAGCAAACCTTGCGCTGACGATTTCGAGCATGGGCGTCGCACTGGCGCTCTCGCTGCTGCTCGTCTATCTGCTGATGCTGGCGCTCTACGATAGCTACCGCATCCCCTTCATCCTCATGTTCGCGGTTCCGGTGGCCGCCGTCGGCGCGATCGGCGCGCTCGCGCTCACCCGGCAGTCCCTCAATCTCTTCTCGCTCATCGGCACGATCTTGCTGGTGGGCTTGGTCTCGAAGAACGGCATTCTCTTGGTCGATTTCGCCAACAACCGCATTCGCGCCGGAATGGATCGCGTCGAGGCGATCCGCCGAAGCGCTCACGAGCGCTTCCGGCCGATCGTCATGACCACCGCCTCGATGGTGGCCGGCATGCTTCCGCTGGCGCTCGCGCTCGAGCCCGGAGCCGCCCAGCGCCAGGCGCTCGGCGTCGTCGTCATCGGCGGCCTGCTGAGCTCCCTGCTGCTCACGCTCGTGGTCGTACCGGTCGCCTTCGTGCGCTTCGCTCCACGCTACCGGCCGCGCCCGGATCCGATTCCCCCGCCGCTGCAGATCCCCGCGGAGGCGCCCGTCCCGTGAAGCTGACCGAACTCTTCATCAACCGGCCGAGCCTGGTCACGGTCTTTCTCGCGCTCGTTCTGCTGGCGGGAACGATCGCGGCCAACGTGCTCGTCAAGCAGCAGTTTCCCAACTACGACGTGCCGACCATCCAGATCGCGCTCACCTATCCGGGCGGCTCGACGACCGAGCTGCGCGACGCGATCGTCCGGCCGATCGAAGATCAGATCGCCGGCGCGCCGGACCTCCAAGCCATCGAGTCCGCGATTCAGCCGGGCCAGGCGACGATCGTGGCTCGCTTCGCGCTCACGTCCGACCAGAACGCCGACCTCGTGCAGATCCAAGGGCGCGTGCAGAACGCGCAGCGCCAGCTGCCGAGCGATCTCCAGGCGCCGCAGATCACGATCTACGATCCCAGCCAAGCGGTGGTCGTCTCGCTGACCGCCGAGTCGCAGACGCTCGGCGCCGGGCAGCTCTCCGCGCTCGTGACCAACAAGGTCGTTCCCGCGATCGAGCAGGTACCCGGCATCTCGTTCGTCGAGGTCAACGGCGACGTGACGCCCTCGTTCCAAGTCGAGGTCAATCCGCGCGCGCTCAGCGCCTCGGGCTTCACCCTCACCGACATCGTCAACGCGATCTCCGAGAACAACGTGCGCGCTCCCGGCGGCATCGCGTACGAAGCCAATCGCGAGACCTCGATCGACATCCGCGGCGACGTGCAGACGCCGGCGACGGTGGCCGACTTGCTGCTCGGCACGAGCGAGGCGAGCTCCTCGTCGACCAGCCCGTTCGGCACGACGCCGCGCCTGATGCGCATCGGCGACGTCGCGCAGGTGCTCGACACCTACGAGCCCCAGCGCGTCTACGGCTACGACCACGGAACGCCCGCCATCACGCTCGAGGTGCAAAAGGAGGCCAACACGAGCGAGGTGCAGGCCTCGCAAGCCGTGCTCGCCGAGCTGCCGAAGCTCTCGCGCCAGTTTCCGGACATCACCTTCACCGTCCAGAGCGTCCAAGCCACCTACACCAAAGAGCAGCTGGCCGGCGTGCTGCGCACGCTCGCGGAAGCGATCGTCATCACCGGGCTCGTGATGCTCTTCTTCCTGCAGTCGTGGCGTAGCGCGATCGTGGTGATGATCGCGATCCCGGCCTCGCTGCTCGTCACGCTCGCCGCGATGAAGCTTTTGAACTTCACGATCGACACCGTCTCGCTGCTCGCGATGACGCTGATCATCGGGATATTGGTCGACGATTCGATCGTCGTGCTCGAAAACATCGAGCGCCACGCCGCCGAGGGAGCGCTGCCGAACGTCGCCGCGTATCAGGGCCGCGCCGAGATCGGGACGGCGGCGCTGGTCATCACGTTGGTCGACGTCGTCGTCTTCCTGCCGATCTCGTTCCTGCCGGGGGCGGTCGGCCTGTTTCTGCGCGAGTTCGGGTTGGTCGTCTCGATCGCGACCCTCACGTCGCTGTTCGTCTCGTTCACGGTGACGCCGTCGCTGGCCGCACACTGGTCGCTGGTCTCTCGCTGGCAGCCGTGGCGGCCGATCGTGGCCTTCGGCGAGCGCTTCGCGCGCGCGCGCTCGTGGTACGTCAACCAGGCGCTGCCGTGGGCGCTCGAACGGCCGCGCAAGATACTGGCCGTCTCGTTCGGCTCTCTCCTGCTCGCGCTGCTGGTGATTCCGCTGGGCATCGTGGGCTTCGAGTACGTGCCGGCGGTCGATCGCGGCGAGCTGTTCCTCACGATTAACTACCCGACCGGTACGCCGCTGGAGACGACGCGCCGCGGAGTGCTCGCGGTCGAGCGCATGGTCGACGGCGATCCCGACGTTCAAACGGAGACGGCGCTGGCCGGCGCCTACGTCGGGAACCTCCCGGGTTACGTCAACAACGGCGCGATCGGGCAGATCCACATCTTCCTGCGCAACAACCGCCGGCACAGCACCGCCGACGTGGCCGCGACGTTGCAGAAGAGCGCGCAGGCGCTCGTTCCCGGCGCACAAGTCGTCGGCGTGCCCGCGACCAGCACGACCGGCGGTATCCAGCAGCCGATCGACGAGGTCGTCAGCGTCCCGGGCGGCGATCCCGCAGCCGCGGCGGCAAAGGTCTATGGCGCGCTCGCCTCGACCCCGGGCGCGATCGACGCGACGACCACCGACAACCCCCCGTCGCCGCAGATCGCGGTCGCCTTCGATCGCGATCGCGCCCGCGCGCTGGGCGTCCCGGTCGGGACCGCGGCGGACGCCGTGCGCGCCGCCTTCGGCGGGACGCTCGCGACGCAGTTCCCCACCGCCGACGGGCTCAAAGACGTGCAAGTGATCTACCCGCAGGCCTATCAGGTGAACGTCGGCGCGATCGCTTCGATCCCGGTACGCTCCAACGCGGGGGATATCGTCAACGTCGGCGACGTCATGGACGTCGAGCGCGAGCCGGCCCCGCCCCTGATCACGCGCATCAACCGGCAATCGATCGTCTACGTGGGCGCCAACGTCGCTCCGGGACGCGAGCTCTCGAACGTCCAGAACGACTTCAACCGGCGCGTCGCGGCGCTGCGCCTCGGCGCGGACACGATCGTCGCGCCGGTGACCGGCGGCAACCAGGAGTTCGTCCACGACACCGTGGTCGGCATGTCGATCTCGCTCGCGCTCTCCGTGCTGCTCGTCTACCTCTTGATGGTCGCGCTCTACAACGGCTACCGCACGCCCTTCGTCGTGATGTTCAGCGTCCCGGTCGCCGTCGTCGGCGCGCTCGGCGCGCTCGCGATCACGCACCAGACGCTCAACCTCTTCTCGTTCATCGGCTCGGTCCTCTTGATCGGCCTGGTCAGCAAGAACGGCATCCTGCTGGTCGACTTCGCCAACCGGCTGCGACTCACGCAAGATGGAACGCGCGCGGCGATGATCGAAGCGGCCTTCGAGCGCTTCCGGCCGATCGTCATGACGACCGTCGCGATGATCGCCGGCATGCTGCCGCTGGCGCTCGCACTCGATCGCGGCGCCGAAGCGCAGCGTTCGCTCGGAACCGTCGTGATCGGCGGCCTGTCGAGTTCGCTCATCCTCACGCTGCTGCTCGTCCCGGTCGTCTACCTGCGCCTGGCTCCCTCGCGCGAAGAGATCGAACGAGAAAGCGCCTAGAAGCCGGATCCGGCCGCCGTCACAAGCGCAGCGTGCTCCTCGCTCACGAAGCAAGCACCAGCCAAACCGAGGAGCCGCCCATGTATCGCACCCTGACGTTCGCCGTACTCTTCTTCGCGCTCGCCCAGGCGGCGACGTCGGCGGCGCCCCCCGAGCGCACCAGCACGGTCGCCGACCGTACCCTTGTCAACGTCACCGTCTATAACGGCGGGATCGCGCTGATCCACGACCGGCGCCGCGTGACGCTCGATGAAGGGCTCAATCGGATCGCGTGGCGCGACGTCAGCGGCAGCATGGATGCGACCTCGGCGTTGCTCCAGAACCTTTCCCCGCAGAACTCGGTCGCGGTGCTCGAGCAGAACTTCGACTACGATCTCGTCGATCCGTCGGCGCTCTTGCAGAAGTACGTCGGCCGCGAGGTCACCATCGTCCACCCCGCCCGCTTCGCGGGAGAGCGCGACACGCGCGAAACCGCGCGCGTGCTCAGCGCCGGTGAGAACGGCGACGTAGTGCTGCAGTACCGCGACCGGATCGAGACCGGCGTGCGCGGCTACATCGTCTATCCCACCGCTCCGGGAACGTTTCGCGATCGCCCGACGCTCGTGCTCGACGTCCAGAGCCGGCAGGCCGGGAGCGATCTTCTCGACCTGAGTTACCTCACGAGCGGCATGAGCTGGCGAGCCGATTACGTTGGTACGCTCGACCGCGACGAGCGCCGCCTCTCGCTCACCGGCCTGGTGACGATCTCGAATACGAGCGGCGCCAGCTACGAGAACGCCCGGCTTCAGCTGGTGGCCGGCAACGTCAACATCGTTGAGCCGCCGGCTCCGCTCGTGCGGGCGGTGTCCGCGGCCGACGTCTACGCCGTGAACCCTCAGGTCGCACAGGAGAACTACTTCGAGTATCACCTCTACACGTTTCCGCGCGCGACCGACATCCTCGACAATCAAACGAAGCAGCTCAGCCTGCTAGCCGCGCGCGACGTACCGGTCGTGAAAACGCTCGAGCTGCGCGGCTCGCGCGATTACTACGAGATGGCCAATCCCGATCTCGGCGACCGCCTGCCGGTCGGCGTCTACGTCTCCTTCGAGAACCGCGGCGGCGGCCTGGGCATCCCGCTGCCCGGCGGCATCGTCCGAATCTATCAGGACGACTCGCGCGGCATCTCCCAGTTTCTCGGTTCGGACCAAATCGAGCACACACCGCGCAACCAGACGGTGCGGCTGCACCTGGGCAACTCCTTCGACGTCACGGCCCGCAAGAAGCAGACCGATTTCCAGCTGGCGAGCAACTGCTCTGCCGACAGCTCGTACCAGATCGTGCTCGCCAACGCCAAAGACACGCCGGCCGAGGTGCTCGTCGTCGAACCGATCCCGGGCGACTGGCAGATCCTCAACGAGAGCCTCCCGCACGTCAAGTCGTCGGCCTCGACCGCCTCGTGGAAGGTCCGCGTCGCGCCCGGCTCGAGCACGACGCTCGCCTACACCGCGCGGGTCCGGTGGTGCGCTCGCTAGCCCGGCAGCAGCACCCGGTGCCCGTCGACCCACGTTTCGCTCGCGCGAATGTCGCCGAGCTTGTCCGGATCGGCCGAGCGGGGATCGCGCTCGAAGATCGCGAGATCCGCGTACTTGCCGGCCTCGAGCGATCCGAGCTTGTCGCCCAAACCGCACTGCCGTGCCGCGGCCGAGGTCATGGCGCGCAGCGCCGCCTCGATCGGCACGGCCTGATCCGCTCCGACCACCGAGCCGTCGATCGAGCAGCGGCGCGTCACCGCGGTGCCGATCTCGCGCAGCGGCGCGACCGGCGAGCACGGGCAATCGCTGTGGATCGTGAACGGCACGCCGTTGCGATAGAAATCGCCGGCGGCGTTGAAGCGCGCCG
The DNA here is from genome assembly GCA_035505015.1 of Verrucomicrobiia bacterium. Classification (GTDB taxonomy): domain Bacteria; phylum Vulcanimicrobiota; class Vulcanimicrobiia; order Vulcanimicrobiales; family Vulcanimicrobiaceae; genus DATJRF01. The sequence goes on from DATJRF010000136.1 coordinate 7,145, forward strand.
CACGCTCCGGCCCGAAGATCGCATCGCGATAGGCGGAGCCGTAGTAGTACACGTTGTTCATCAGATGGCTGGGCTGCACGCCGAGCCGCTTCATCCGCCCGATTTGCTCGGGACGCGTCATCGCGCAGTGCTCGATGCGGTTGATGCCGCTCGGCGGCTGCGAGCCGTAGGCGGCTTCGATTGCGTCGAGCGCCATATCGAGCGACGCGTCGCCGTTGCAGTGGATCGAGATGGTCCAGCCCGCTGCGGCGACCTGCGCCACCAGCTCGTTGAGCCGCTCGGCGGTGTAGTTCGGATTGCCGCGCGACTCGCTGCCGAGATAGGGCAGGCTTTGATAGGCGGTCTGCTGCTGCGGCGAGCCGTCGAGCACGATCTTGACGGCGTAGAACGAGAGCAGCGCGCCGGGAATCTGCACCGCACGCACGGTGGGCGTCCCGTAGGGCTTGAGAAACTCGAGCGCACCGTCGAAATAATCGACGATCGGGCTGACGCTAAGACGCACCGGCGAGTGCGCCGTCACGGTTCGGTAGCCTTCGTAGGCCGCCGCCTTCTGCGCGAGCGATCCCGCCTCGTGCACCATCGTCACGCCGAGCGCCGCCGACTGGTAGAGAAACTTCATGATCGCCGCCCCGACGAGCTCGGGCGTGAGCTTGGGGAACCCGCGCAGGAACTTGAGCAGCGCCGGCATCTCGAAGATCATGCCGTTGTGCGCTCCGGCTGCGTCGACGCCGAAGTATCCGCCGCCGGGCAGCTCGCGCACCGAAGGCTCGACTCCGGCCGCGTCGAAGGCGAGCCGGTTTCCGGTAGCGGTATGCATGCTCACGTAGTAGACGAAAATCGGGTGCTGCGTGGAGACCGCGTCGAGCTCGGCCATCGTGAGATAGCCGCCGTGGAGCAAGTTGTCGTAGTATGAGGCGTAGATCCACTGGCCGGCCGGCGTCGCCGCCGCCTTCGCGATCAGCACGTCGAGCACTTCGGCCTTGGACTTGTAGCGATCGTAGCTCACGCTGAGCGTCTGCGTGAGCATCAGCCCGCCCGGAACGGGATGCTGGTGCGGATCGATGAGCCCCGGCATCAGCGTGCGGCCGTCGAGATCGACGCGCTGCGGATCCGGCCCGGCACTCGCCAGCGCGTCGTCGAGGCTGCCGGCGGCGACGATCTTGCCGGCCGCGATCGCGATCGCCGCGGGCTGCGTCAGGCGATCGTCCATCGCGAGGATCGTTCCGTTGCTAAAGACCGTCGCCCGCGGATCGTGTTCGCGCGGCGTCTTGCCTGCGAGCGTACCGCTCGCGATGCCGGCCATCGCGTCGGTTCCCGCCGTGCCGTGCGCCGGCCCGATGCCGACGAGATCTCCCGAGCAACCGTGACATGCACTCATCTTCGACCTTCCTTTGAGGCGGGCGGCGTGAGGTAGGACGCGTCGAGCTCCCCGACGTCGTGGCAGCCCAGGAGCTCAAGCGTTCTCACGACGCCGGAGCTCAAGATCTCGATCGCGCGGGCGACGCCGGCTCCGCCCGCCGCGCCGAGCCCGTAGGCATACGCTCGCCCGATCAGCACCGCGCGCGCACCCAGGCACAACGCCTTGACGACGTCGCTGCCGCGGCGGACGCCGCCGTCGAGCAGCACGTCGGCGCGATCGCCGACCGCGGCGACGACCTCGGGCAAGGCGCGGATCGTCGGCTCGACCGTATCCAATTGGCGCGCGCCGTGATTGGAGACCACCACCGCCGCGGCGCCGCATTCGACGGCTCTGCGCGCGTCCTGCGCGGTCAGCACGCCCTTGACGACGAGCGGACCGTCCCACGCTTCGCGCATCCATTCCAAGTCGCGCCAGGAGAGCGACGACTGCGCGAGCGCGGCCGAAACGTCGGCGTACGACATCGGACCGTCCGGCAGCACGACGTTCGCGAAACGCATCAGGCCGCCGTCGCGCAGAAAGTCGAGGCACCAGCGCGGCCGTACCGCCAGCTGCCACAAGTAGGGAAATGCGGCGAGAAGGTCCCCGCCGAGCAGCTCCTTCGCGCCGTTGCGCTCGTCGCGCTCGCGCAGCCCCGCGACCGGGGTGTCGATCGTTACGACCAGCGCACCGTATCCCGCCGCCTTGGCGCGCCGGATCGCCGCCCTTGCAACTTCGCGACCGCCGACCGGGTAGAGCTGGTACCAAACCGTGCCGCCCGAGGCGGCCTTGACATCTTCGAGCGTGCAGCCCGAAAGGGTGGAGAGCGCGTAGGCGGTTCCGGCACGCCCCGCTTCGCGCGCAGCGACGCACTCGCCACGCGGGTAGAAGGCGCGGCTGCTGCCCACCGGCGCCAGGACGAACGGCAGTTCGAGGCGGGAGCCGAGCACGGTTACCGCGAGCGAGCACGGGGCGCTGGCGATCGCGTGGCGCGGCCGAAAGGTGAGCTCGTCGAAAGCCCGGCAGTTTTCTCGCAGCGTGACTTCGCCGTCGGCGCCGCCGTCGATGTAGTCGAAGAGCACGCGGGGGAGCCGGCGCCGCGCCCGGCGCCGCAGGTCTTCGACGTTGACCGCCCGCAGCGCAGCCATGCCGAGCATGTAGCGCCCCCGGGGCGCGCGACTCCTCTCGCCCTTAATCGTTTCTTCGCAGAAGCTGCTCGGGAGCGCCGGAGGAGCGCCCGCGAGAGCCGGGAAGCGCAGCAGCCAAGCGTATCGGGATGGGGAGATTCCACCGATGGGTTCTCGCACCGTTGCCTTCTGGACGTTTGCCGCGTTCGCCGTTGCTCTCGCGGCTTGCAGCGCGCGCACCGCGGGGGTGCCCGGCGCGGCGAATCCCGCCAAAGCGCGAGCGAACGTGACGCTGCGCGTTCACGTCTGGCCGAAGGGGCCGGTGCGCACGCCGGCGCAGCGCCATCAACGCTTCATCGCTGCGAGTACGCTCGCCATCGTCGTCGACGCGTACCAGCCCAACTCGGTGCACGGCGCCGCCACGCTCCTTGCAAGCGCGACGCTCGATCTCTCGCCCGGCTCGTCGTCGTGCGACGGGAGCGGCAACGCGCGCGTTTGCTCGATAACGCTCAGGCTGCCGCCGCCCGGCGTCGATCTGGTTCTGACGTCCTGGGATGAGGCGCCCGCCGCGAGCGGCGGGGTCCCGAGCACGGCCAAGCAACTCGCGGCGGGAAGCTTCACGGACTTGAGCATCAACGCCGGCCAGAACAATACACCCTCGGTAACGCTCGGCGGGATTCCAGCCTCGCTCGCTCTGGCGCTGCCCAGCCCGACGCCGGTCGCGGGCATTACCACCAGTTACATTCACGGCGTCGCCTCTTCGGAGAACGTCGTCGGCGTCACCGCCTACGATGCCGACGGCAACGCGATCCTCGCCGACGGCTTCGTCGACGCCGGCGGCTCCGCGAAGAGCGTCTCGCTCCAAGTCGGTGCCTCGTCGTCCGCCTGCGGCAGCGCGACGCTGCTCGGCGGCAACGCGGCGAGCGGGAGCACGATCGCGATTCCGTCGCCGCCCGCAAACGGCGTCACCTTCGAGTACGGCGCGACCGCGATCGCGAGCCCGTTTCCCACGGCGAGCCCGTGCACGTTCACGCTGAGTGCGAGCTTCCCGGGTGCGACCGGCGCAACCGGCGCCTTCACCCTGCTCGGCCCCACGATCGCGACCGTCTCGGCGGGTTCGGGGAGCATGCCGGTCGGCATCACGAGCGTCTCCAACGCCAACCTTTGGTTCGCCGATTGCGCCGACGACCAAATCGACACCGTGTCGGTGAGCTCGCCCTACACGATCACCAAGTATTCGGTCGGAGCGACCTCGCCGCGCGGCATCGTGATCGGTCCCGATCAAAAGGTGTGGTTCACCGCCAAGGGCGCGGTCGGCTCGATCACGACCGACGGCGCCACCGTCAAACTCTACACGCCCGCGCCGATCGCCAGCGACCAACTCAGCTCGCAAATGTCGGTCGGCCCCTACGACGTGCTGATCTGGTTCACCGATCCCACCGCCGGTGACGTGGACAGGATATCGACCGACGGCGTCATGGAGGAGTATCCGGCGAGCCCGGCGCCCTCGGGCACCGCGATTCCGGTCGTTACGGGCATCACGGAAAACACGACCGCCACCTCCGGACAATACGGCGATCTCTACTTCACCGAGACGACGCCGAGCGCGTACGGCAGCATCGACCCGAGCGGCGGGAGCGAGCAGGTGACGGCGCTGTCGGTCAACGGGACCGACCCGTCCTACATCCTCTACGATCCGAGCGCGGGCACGCTTTGGTATACCTCGAGTTCGCAGGGGACGATTACCGAGCTCACCGAGGCCGGCGGCAGGCTCTCGTTCGCGGTGCCGGGCGCGGCCTCGGAGCCGGTGGGACTGACGATCGGTCCGGACGGCGCCGTCTGGTTCGCCGACGCCGACGGGTATCTCGATCGCATCCCGACCGACGCTACGAGCCCCTCGCAGATCACCCGCATCTCGACCGGCGCCGGCAGCAGCCCGCAGTGGCTGGTCACCGGATCCGATGGTGCGATCTGGTACACCGACCTCAACGACGGCAGCGGCAACGACGGAACCGGCGGAAAAATCGGTCGCCTGACGTACTAGATCCGCTATGCCGGCGCGCCTGATCCTCGCGTTGCTCCTCGCGCTTCCAAGCGTCGCAAGCGCCCAGCCCGCAGCCGTGGCCGCCTTCCCGATCGCGGGCGCCTCCGTCGCGATCGACCCGGCGGGGAACCTCGCGCTCGACCAGGCGAAACGCCTCGCATTCGAACCGGCCCGGGCGTTTGTCAACCCGGGTGTCGCGAAGCCCTACTATCCGCTGATCGTCTGGGTACGTCTGCCGTACCAGCCGCAGTGGCGAGCGGCGCCCTGGTATCTCGAAGCGTCGTACGACGTGGGTTTCGCAACGCTCTACTACCGGCCGGCCGGGAGCGACGCGTACGCCTCGCAGATATTCGGCATGCGCGTTCCGTTCCGCGAGCGCATCGTCGCTCGCGTTCTCCCGACGCTTCGCATTCCGGCGAACGCCGGCGGCGCGCCCCTCTATCTCCGTCTCGCCGTCGACGAAGAGTCGCGCATCGTGCCTCTGCTGCGCGTGCTCGACGAGTCGCAACTGCGCGCCGAAGACGCCGCCGTCGCCGACCTCGCTTCGATCGCGCTGATCTTCATCGGCGTCTTCATCTCGCTGGCAGCGACGAACCTCTTCGTCTACGCCTTCATCCGCGAGCGATCGTACCTCACTTATTCCGTCTGGATGCTCTCCATCGCGCTCTTCGCATCGACCTATCTCCACAACTCGGCCTGGAAGTGGCTATGGCCGGGGCTCGGGCTGCCCGAGCTCGCCGTGCAGGCGACGGTCGTTCTGATCGCCGGCTGGTTCCTCGTGGCCTTCGCTCGCCAGTTCCTGGAGTCGGCGCAGTTCGTCCCGCGTTTCGATCGCGTCGTGCTGTGGGGCTGCGTCGTCTTGACCGCGATCGCCGTCGTCTTTTCGTTCGGCTTCCCGAGCGCGCACCTGGGAGCAGTGCTCAACGGGCGCGACGTCTTCCTCATGGCCGCGATCGCCTTCGTGCTCTTGGTCTTTGCGCTCGGGGTCGCGGCGATGCTGGCGGGCAACCGTCTGGCGCGCTTCTTCGTAGCCGCCAACCTCGCGGTCTGCATCAGCGGCATCGCCGTTGCCGTCTCCAACTTCTTCCACCACAGCGCCCGAGATCACGACGCCTTTCTCGCGCTCATGATCGGCCAAGGCATCGAAGGCTGGCTGCTCTTCGGTGCGCTCGCTTACCGCTTGCGCTCGATCGCGCGCGACTTCGCACGAGAGCAGCAGCGCCGGATCGAAGCGCAGGCAGAAGCCCTCGCGCAAGCGCGGGAACTGCTCGAACAGCGGCGCCTCGCCTCGATCGACGCCTTGACGGGCGTCGGCAACCGCCGGGAGTTCGACCAGGCGCTCGCGCGCGAATGGGAGCGCTGCGCTCGCACCCGCGCGCCGCTCTCGCTGCTGTTGCTCGACGTCGATCACTTCAAGGCGTTCAACGACACCTACGGGCACGTGCTGGGAGACGACTGCTTGCGGCGCGTGGCGGCCGTCCTCGCCGCCGGTGCCGGCCGCCCCGGGGACGTCGTCTGCCGGTACGGCGGCGAAGAGTTTGCGGCGATTCTTCCGGAGACCGACGAGGCCGGCGCCTATGTCGTAGCGGGCGAAATCTGCCAAGGGGTACGCGGGTTGCAGATTCCGCATCGCGGCTCGTCGCTGCACTACGTCAGCGCGAGCATCGGCGTCGGGACGACCATCCCACAGGCTGGAGCGCCGCAAACGCTCACCGAACGCGCCGACGCCAATCTGTACCGTGCCAAGGCCGCCGGGCGCAACCGCAGTGCCTCCGGCACCGCGATCGATCAGTTCGCGGCGCGCGCCGAGCGCGTGGCCGCGCCGCCTTTGCGCGGCATTCACTAGAAGCCTCCTTAAGCGAGCGTCTGCTTCCGCGCAGCGTTTCCGCGCGCCGGCACCGTTTGCACCCGGCACGCTCGTGGGTAAGGGCATCGTGGAGCGCGACGAAAGGAAGGACGAATGGTACGCTTCGCAGCGGGAGCGCGCCGTTGAGCAACCGGGCGCCGATTAAATCCGTCGACGCATTCGCTTATACGATTCCGACGCAGGAGCCGGAATCGGACGGAACGCTCGAGTGGCACGCGACGACGATGATCTACGTGGAGATTCGCGCCGGCGGCCAAACCGGCATCGGTTACACGTACGCGCACGCCTGCACGGCCGCGCTCGTGCGCGATCTGCTAGCCGGCGTCCTAACCGGCAAAGACGCGCTGCAAACCGGTGCGCGCTACGCGCAGATGGTCGCGGCGATTCGCAACAACGGCCGCGAAGGCATCGCGTCGATGGCGCTCTCCGCGCTCGACGTCGCTCTCTGGGACCTCAAGGGCAAGCTCTTGGGCGCCCCGGCAAGCGCTTTACTCGGCGCGACGCGCGACGGCGCCCCCGTCTACGGAAGCGGCGGCTTCACGTCGTACGATCAAGCCCAGCTCGCCGCGCACATGGCGCGCTGGGTCGGGGAGCTGGAGATCCCGCGCGTGAAGATGAAGGTCGGCCGGGAGCCGTGGCGCGATCCGCGGCGCGTCGCGGCGGTGCGGGAGTCGATCGGTCCGGATGCACAGTTGTTCGTCGACGCCGACGGCGCCTACGCGCCGAAACAGGCTGCCGAGCTGGCCCGGCGGTTCGCGCAGAGCGGCGTCGTCTGGCTCGAGGAACCGGTCTATCACCGCGACCTCCAAGGCAACGCGCTGGTCCGTTCGCTCGTGCCCGTGCCGATGGAGATCGGCAACGGCGAGTACGGGTGCTCGCCCGCCACGTTCGCGCAGATCCTCGCGGCGGGAGCGGCCGACGTGCTGCAAGCCGACGTGACGCGCTGCGGCGGCTTCTCCGGCTTCATCGCTGCCGACGGGCTGTGCCAATCGCAGACGAGGCCGCTCTCGAGCCACGGTGCGCCGTACGCCACGCTCCACGCCGCGCTCGCGGCCAAAAGCCTTCGGCACATCGAGTTCTACTACGATCACGTCTTGATCGAGCAGCGGCTCTTCGACGGCGCCGCTCCGCCCAAACGCGGCGTGCTCTTTGCGGATCCGACGCGCCCGGGCATCGGTCTGCAGTTGCGGCGGCCGGATGCGGAGCGCTACGCCGCGTGAGCTGCGCGGGATCCTCCTTTTCGTGACGAATCTTTGCCTGTTCATAACCCCTCGGGCGTTCCGAAGGCAAGGAGCGAGCCCAAAGGCGCCGATATTACCGGTATGCCCCTGCCCGAAGAAAAGACCGTCTCCTTCGATCTGTGGCCCCACCTGCTGGTGGTGGAAGGGCCCCGGGAGAAGGTGGGCCTGCTCATCGCCGGGCTCTACGACGACGAGGCCATTCCGCGCGACGCGTGGACGGCGGCCACGAAGGAACGCTCGCGACGGACGTACGCCGACCTTCTGCAGCAGGGCGGGAGCGAGAAGATCCGTCAAGGCATGGGCGCGCGCACCGACCTGCTCGCGGTGACCATCGTCGAGCGCGCGCAGCGGATCGGCCTAACCTCGTTCCGCTTCTCCGGAAAGAGCAAGGGCGCGATCTAGCCAAAGGCCGCCCCATGGAGTGGGAAGAGCTGCTGGCGGAGTTTCGCGCGCTCGGCGGCACGGCGGAGAACGTTCGTCTCGCCGACGGGCCGTTCGGCCGGGGCGTCTTCGTCGTCGATCCGGCCAAGCCGGCGACGCTGCATGCTCCCAAGACGCTGCTCGTCCCCGCCGCCGCCGTCGAGCTTTGCGACGGCCAGATGCGCGTTCGACCCGATGCGCCGGTTGGCGCGCGAGAGCGCGACTTCTTCGAGCGCTACGAGCGGCATTTCGGGTGGGGAGCCGGAGCCTACGACGAGCTGCGCCGCGCGCAGGAGGAGTGGCGTGCGCTGCCGCGCCCGGTCGTCGAATTCCTCACGAGCATGGGAGGCCTCGAAGATCCCGACCGCCGCTTCGCCGAACCGACGCCTCGGGAATGCTTCGAGCGTTTTATCGGCACGCGCATGATTCGATTGGAAGACGCGCCGCAGATGATGCCGCTCGTCGACCTCGTCAATCACTTCGGGCGTGCCAACGGCTATGCGGTCGACGGCGGAGTTGGGGTCACCGGCGTCTTCGCCGGCGAGATGCTGGTGCGGTACAACCGGTGCGACGCGTGGGCGGACGCGATGACCTACGGCTTCGCCGCTCGCAGTCTCTTTGCGTACAGCATCGGTATCAGCGTCGACGTGTTCGGCGAGCGCCGGCTCACGATCCGGCGCGACGTCGGCCAAACCGACGTCCGCGACGGCGTCGCCGTTCCGCGCATCGCAGCCGAGGGCGACTCGCTCCTCCTGCCGTTTATGCTCCTCGCGAATTCACTCGCGATGGATCTGCCGCGCGGGATCTTTCGCAAGGTCACGGAGCGGCACCTCAGCCCGTCGAACGCCGACGAGGCCTTCGAGATGATCCTGCATTTCAATCGCACGAAGTTTCTCGATCTGCTCCAGCTCTTGCGCAAGCACGAGGGGCGGCTGGTGCGCGTCTTGGAGCAGGCGGCGATCGATCACCTCTACACGTTGTGCGACTGTATCGGCACCCGGACGTTATGAGGCGCCCGGCGGCGGGCCGCCTCCGATGGGAGCGAGTACGCGGTGAGGTTGCCGTTCTCGTCGGAGCAGTAGACCCATCCGTTGACCACGATCGGGCTCTCCCAGTGAACCGGGCCGATCGAGCGCCGCGCGCTGCTCTGCGCGCTGCTCCAGAGCTCGTGGCCGGTTAGCGCATCGAGCGCGAAGAGCGCGTTGTCGAATGCGACGAAGACCATGCCGTTGCTGACGACGGGCGAGGTGCCCTCACCGTTGGTCGAGCCGGCGTTGGATTGCCACTCTTGGACGAGGCGGCTATGCCCTTGCGAGTCGGTCACCAGGCGGAAGCTGTCGAGCTCGTCGGGGAGGCCGATGTAGATCCAGACGCGATTCGACGGGTCGGTCCAGATCGCGGGCGAGGCGTAGAGCCGGTTCGGCAGGGTGATCTCCTGCATCTCGTGGCCGACTCCCGGCAAGCGCGACCGGTCGAGCAGCCGAAAAATCGAGTCCTTGCCGCCCTGGACGAGCATCAGCGGCGTGCGGCTGGCGTTCTGGCGCGGCAAGAGCCCCGGCGACGTGCTCCCCAGGTCGGTGTCGGTGTTCTGCAGATCGTCGAAGTCGGCGGGCGTGTAGTGGCTCTGCAGCGTCGTGACGTCTTCGCTCAGCGAGAGAATCGAGTCGCCGTAGTCGTCTCCGCCGGTGTTGGCGTCGAACTGCCCGTTCCCGGTGGCCGCGTAGACTTCGCCGTGCATGCTCGAGTCGGGGTCGACGACGGCGCCGCCGCGCCCCCAGATGCCCGAATCGCTCTGCGAGCAGACGCTCGAGCTCGGAAGATGCTTGTAGCTGCTGCAGAGCGAGTTGAAGACGTGCGTGCGGCCGTCGCTCAAGCGAACGGCGACGACGTGCCCGTCGTAGAACGGCGCGTCGCCGTAGTAGCCGGAGGTCGTGGCGTAGAGGTAGCCGTTCGCGAGATTGAGCGCGGAGGCGTTTTTTTCGCGGGAGGTGTCGAGGGTGATGCGCGCCGGAAAACCCGGTGCGTGCAGCTCGCGACCGGTCGCGGCGTCGAGCTTGTGAACGTAGCCGTCCAGACCGGGAACGTAGATCGCCGTGCCCGACGGATCTTCGGCCGGCGTCGAGGTCGTGATGTTGTTCGGGCCCTTGGTGAGGAACTGCCAGTAGATCTTTCCGGTGATCGCGTCGACGCCCAGGGTCGTACCGTTCTTGGCGGTCTGGAAAAGCATGGGGCGCACGACGCCGTCGCGCTTGACGTGCTGGATGAGGATCGGCGTCGAGTCGGCGGTCGTTCCGGGACCGAAGTTGATCTGCCAGCGCTCGCGCAGCTTACCGACGTTGGCTTCGGTGAGGATCGTATCGCCGGCATCGACCAAACTGCGCTGCGGATCGTGTCCGAATACCGGCCAGTCGCTTGCCTGCACTCGCATCGTTGCGCACGCAGCGATACCGGCCACAAGGGCGACGCTCATCCAACGTTTCGACACGATACACCTCCACACGCTTGCACGACGCAGGCTTCGCGCCGCGGCGCGCCGCCTCCTCAGGGCCTATGCTGCAGCGAGCGGCGGTTCGCTCGCGATGCGGGAGAGCGCGTCGCCCGCGATCAGATCGACGGCCGCGTGCGCGGCGACGACCGGGATGAGCGAACCGCCGGCGAGCGCGATCGCCGCGGCCACCACGGCGAAGAGCGTCGTACGCAGGACGCCGCTCGGGCCTTGGTACGCATGCGCCAATCCGAAGATGATTGCGCTCAAGGCAACGGCGCCGGCGATTCCGACGACGCTCGCGAAGAGCGCGAGGAAGAAGCCGCGGTAGAGCAGCTCCTCGCAGCAACCCGCCGTGAGCGAAAGAACGGCCCAGCCGCGCAATTCGCGCCGCGTGCGTGGAATGAGGGTGCCGAGCCCCTGTCGCTGCAGCAGAAGGCGGGCCGCCTGCGGGCGCGCCAGCAGTTGCCGCCGGTCGCGAAGCGCAACGCCGACGAGGACGGCCGCGCCGGCCGCAGCCAGAGCAAGCCGCCAGGGGACGACCGGGCCGAGCAAGAGCGCACTCCAGGGCCGGCCGTAAGCGAGCCAGAGGCCGGCGACGAGCGCGGCGGTGTACCACTGCGAGGCGATCGCGAAGGCGTAGAGGCGCAGCCGGCCGAGCGCGCCCCGCTCGATGGCCCTGCGGCTCAGGGCGGTGAGCGGCACGTCGATAGCGGTCGTGAGGGCAACGGCGGCCAGGAGCAGCCAATCGGCCAGATTAGGGTGATACGGCATAATGCGAATGTAATATTACATTCGCATTATGTCAAGCCCTGCGCTATAATCTTCCGGTGAGCACGGACGTCATCGCCCCGCAGCAGCGGCGCAGCCGCGAGACCCTCGCCAAGCTCCTCAAGGCAACGGTTGAGACGCTGCAGGAGCACGGCCTCGACGGAGCCACCATCCCGCGTATCGCCAAGGCCGCCGGCGTCGCCCCGGCCAGCGTCTATCGCCGCTTCCGCGACCGCAAAGCACTCCTGCGCGCCGCGTTCCTGGCCGTCCTGGAGCGCAGTGCCGCGGCCAACCGCGAGGGCCTGCGGATCGAGCGGTTCGAAGATCGCAGCTTCGAAGGCGTCGCGAACGCCGTCGTCGCGGCGCTGATCGAGCAGTACCGCGCGTACGGGGGGCTGCTGCGCGCTGCCAGCCGTTTTTTCGACGAAGACGACGACGGCGCGTTCAAAGCCAAAGCCGTCTCCCTCATCGCCGGAAACTTCGCCATGGTCGTCGACCTGATGCTGGCGTTCCGCTCGCAGGTCGCCCACGCCGATCCGAAGCGCGCCATCACGTTTGCGCTGCTCGCTGCCGCCACCGCCATCGAGGTACGGGCCCTCGACCCCACCTCGATGTGGCACGAACTGCTCCCCATCTCCGATCGCGAGCTGCAATCGGAACTCGTGCGCAGCTTCCTCGCCTACCTGCGCACGGCGTAGCGCTAAAAGAGAAGCGGGGTGGTGCCGCAGCACCACCCCGCCTTCGCTTCCGCGATGCCGGAGGCTAGAGGGCGTTGGCCAGAGCCCAGCCCTTCGGCGCTCCGATGCCGGCGGCTTGGTTGTACTCGGTAGCACTACACGAGTACGCACCGTTGCTGCCGGAGGTACAGGGCGTGAAGTAGTCGCTGTACCCGGTCGAGGAGAACAGGCTGTAGATGGTCGTGTTCAGGAAGCCCAGCTTCGAGGCGTGGAGTTCGTCGGCTTCGATGACGAGCGCCACCGATGCAGGCGAGGACCACGACGTTCCGAGGTAGTCGCCGAACGAGCCGCCCGTATACACGGCGACCGGGTCGAACGGCAGGGAGATGTCGGGCTGGTTGCGGCCCGTGGTGAGCATGCCCGCGATACCGCTCTGGTAGCTCGGGAGCGCGAACACCGTGGAGACGCCGCCGCCGCCGGAGTAACCCGATTCCGAACCCATGGTCACGGTTTCGAGCACACCGGCACTCGTGTCGGTGAAGTTGATGCCGCCGACCGAGAGGAAGTACGGGCCGCCCGCAGGCGCGCTCACACCCTTCGAGTTGTCGTCGGAACCGCACTCGTTGCTGCCGCTGTCGCCGGCCGATGCCGAGAACTCAACGCCTTCCGAGGCGCCTTGCTCGGCGATCGAGTTGGTGGAATCCGCGAACGAGGTGTCGCTCGATTCGCAGCCGCCGAACGACGAGTTCACGGCGCTGGCCTTGCCGTCGGAGAGGGCCTGGTTGTAGGTGTCTTCGATGTTCTGATCGGCGAGCGAACCCATGTCGTAGACGATGATGTTCGCGCCCGGCGCCAGACCCGAGATGGTCTGCACGTCGAGATCGGTCTCGGCGTCGTCGCCGCTGCCGCCGCCGTCGACGGCTTCGTTGGTGATGGTGCCCGTCTGCGTGACTTCGGAAGCCGAGAGGTACGACGCGACGTAGCTCGTGTCGACCGGATCGTCGATTGCGATGGCGGCGGTGTAGCCGGCACCGTTACAGCCGTGCTGCACCGGGTAATCGAACGGCTTGGCGACGCCGGTGGCGAGCGTGCCGTCCGAGTTGGTCAGCGGGCCGTTGTCGGCAGTTGCACCGTTGCAACCGCTGCTCGGCGAGGAGGTCGGGGAGGTGGTTGGTGCGGTGGTCGGCGTGGCCGTCGGAGCCGCCGTCGGTGAGGACGTCGGGTGGGCCGTCGGGGTGGCCGTCGGTGCGCTCGTCGGGGTGGCCGTCGGATGCGCGGTCGGGGTGGCCGTCGGCGCGCTCGTCGGGGTGGCCGTCGGCGCAGCCGTCGGGGTGGCCGTCGGCTTGGCCGTCGGCGACGGCGACGGGCTCGGCGTGCTGGTTCCGCCGCTGAGCGTCAGCGCGGTCGAGTCGATGAAGAAGTCGGTCGCGCGGCTGCCGGTCTGCTTCGAGGTCCAGAGCAGCTTCGCGCTGTCGCCGGCGAACGACGACAGGTTGACGGTCTGCTCGACGTAGCCGCTGGTCGCGTTCTTGTTCGAGAACGACTGCTCGGTGGTGCCGTTGACCGTGAAGTTCAGCGTATCGACGGCGCCGGCGCTGCTCTTCTCCGAAGTGTAGATGTAGAGGTAGTAGGTCAGGGTCGCGGTGCAGCCGGCCGGAATCGAGACGCTCTGCGAGAGCGTGTCGGTCTCGGGGCTGCTGTAGCCGTCGAGCCACGCGAGCCAGCTGCCCTGATACGCGAGCGAGCTGTCGTCGGTGATGACGTCGGCGGTCGTTGTCCAGTCGACGTTGCCGGACTCGAAGCCCGGGTTGAGGAGCAACTGCCCGGTGCAGCCGGCCGCGTGCGGGCGCAGCATGTAGGGCAGCTCTTGGCCCGGCTGGCCGCCGGTCGGCTTGGTGCCGGGCACTTCGGCCGGGAACGGCTGGCGAATGCCGCCGTCCTGGTCGACGCGCGTGCGCGCGATCACGAGGTTGTCGAGCGACGCGTCGCGCACGTAGCGCGCGATCGACGCCGGCACCATCGCCGGACGAACGTTGGTAAAGCGCTCGCCGTACTTGCCCTGGTGAACCGTGTGGATTTCGGTCGAGAAGAAATGCTCGACGACCGCGCTCGGCGCCTTCGCGTCGACGATCGTGCGATTCGAATAGCGGTGGGTGATCGTGAAGCCGGCGGCTTCGAGCGCGCGCACGACGGCTTCTTCTTGCTTCGCCGTCGGGGCGTAATACGCGTTGAACTGTTCCGGCGTGAGAACTCGATGCGATTTGCCCATATTGGCGACGAATTGATCGAGCTCGGCCTGGTGGTTGTAACGCAGGGTGAGCGTCACGCTCACGGGTGCCTTGGCGGGCCGGCGACCGGCGTCGGAAAACGCCAACGCGCCGAACGTCTTGGGAACCGAAATGACGGGAGTGTTCGACGCTTGCGCGATGAGACGCGCAGCGGAATCGGCGTTCGCACCGCCGGTGTTCCCAAACGTCGACGGCAGCGACGACATCGTGCCGCCGCTACAAGCAGTGAGCGATAACGCCAGTCCCAGAACCGACGCCATCACGCGGGATGATCTACGCATGTGCCTCCTAATCGATCTCTCAGCTTCGAGCAATACTCTAGTAGCCAGCAACCCTGGGGGACAAAAGTCTCAGGTGGTATGCGGTCAACCTTACGTAAAGATCGCGCCGGGGTCTAGACCTGTTTTTGCATATGTGGTCCGTTCGCATATAGGTGTAGTTCACACTTATATGCGTTTTGCACCCCGTCTTGGAGCTACCCCGGGCCGGGCCCGGCCCCCGCGCAGCTATAGTCGAGCGTCGTGCTGCAGAGGCTCAGATCGAGCGTCGTCTGGGCCCCTTCGACATCCACGCTCTCGTGCTGCGGCGGCACGTCGCTCGAGGAGGCCGTGAGGGTGTAGTGCCCGGGCGCGAGCCCCTCCAGCCGGTAACGGCCGTGGGCGTCGGTCTTCGTCCGGTGCGAGCCGACGGCGATCTTGACGCCGGGCAGGGGCTGCCCGGTCGTGATGTCGGTGACTCGGCCGAGCAAGACGGTCGCGAGCAGCCCGGCGAGGACGGTGGCGGTTCGGCGTACGCAGATCATCGGGAGAGCTTGAAGACGCCCCTCGCGAAGCCCTCGTTCATGCGCAGCCCGACCGCCAGCGCGCGGCTCTACTACGCCGGCGAATGCCCGAAGTGCGCCTACCTCGCGAAGCTCATGACCCGCCTCGCGCGGGGAAGGATCGAGCCGGTCGCGATGGAGATCGACGAGACCTGGCACTTCTATACGGAGCGCTATCCGAACGCCTGGGGCCACCCCGTCCTGGTCACCCCGAAGGGTGCGGCCGTCGGCCGGCGCGTCTACGGCGCGACCATCGCCTGGGTGCTCCGCTCGTGGCTGCGCCTCTAGGTCGACAAGAGGATCGACTCGACTTCCTGCGTGATCTCTTCCTGGCGCAGCCGATGGATGCGGCGTCCGAGCGCCGCGACGTTTTCGTCGAGCCGGTCGATCGCAACGGTCATGTGCGCGAGCCGCGCACGGTTTTCGCACAGCAGCGACGTCGCGAAGACGCGGTGCAGCGCCGCGTCCGCGTACCGGTCCACGAACTCGCGGACAAAGGCCTTCGCCGGAAGGTTGAGGTCGGGCGGCGGCGCGCCCGGGGCCACGCGCGGCGGCTCGAAGGGAAGCACGGCGATGCTCTGGATCCGTTCGAGGCCGTTCGCGATCGCGGTCAAGCCCAGCGGCACGGCGCCACGCTTTTCGACGGCGTCCACCGCATGCAGGAGCTCGACCAAGCAGCGATCGAGGTCTTCGGCGATCGCCGGACCAGCGACCGACGCCGCGATCCCGTTGGGGGCGAGGCGCTCCGCGAGAACGCTTCCAACCGCAATAGCGAGCGCGTCCGGCTCGCCGCGCCGAACGTGCGCCCAGCAGCGCGCGACGCCTTCGTTGAAGTCGCCGCAGAACCCGCGCTCCGATCCGACGAGGACGTAGAGCCGCGCGGGCGGCGGTTGTCGCAGGACGGGGTGATACGACGCGGTGGCGGACGCGATCTGCGAGAGCTCTTCGAGCATGTGCCTGCCCGCGGGTTCGATCCGGGCCAACTTGCCGATCTCGACCATCGCGAGGTTCTTCATCGATTCGAGGACGTCGCGGAGATCGCCGAAAGCTCGTACCCGCTCTTGGAGATTGCGGCGCTTGCTCATGTCGCCGCCAGCGCTTCGCGCAGCCGGAGAACCCACTGCTCGCGCGGAGTATCCAGCGTCAGGCCGTTCGCGCGGATCGCGCTTTCGAGCCGCTCCACGGCGGCGGCCACGCCGCCGAGTTCGAGCGCGTCGAAGAGCCCTTCGTTGAACGCGATCATCGAGCCGAGCTGCACCACGATCGCGCGCGGCTTGAGCCGTTCCTGGCGCAGGATTTCACGCAGCGCGCGGCCCCGCCGTATCCGCGCCGCGGTCGTCGCCTCGAGGCGCGTTCCGAGCCGAGCGAAACGCTCGAGTTCGAGAAACTGCAGGTACTCCAATCGCATGCGCCCGGCTTCCTCGCGAACGGCCGAGGCCTGAGCTCGCCCGCCGACGCGGGAGACGGATTTCGTCACGTCGATCGCCGGCAAGAATCCCGAGGCGAAGAGGTCGGCGCTGAAGTACGTCTGCCCATCGGTAATCGAGATCAGATTGGTCGGAATGTAAGCGGCGATCTCGCCCTCCTGCGTATCGACGATCGGCAACGCCGTCAGCGAGCCGCCCCCGAGCGACGGCGAAAGGACCGTCGCGCGTTCCAGCAGGCGCGAGTGCAGAAAGAAGACGTCGCCGGGATAGGCTTCGCGCCCGGGCGGCCTGCGAAGCAGGAGCGAAAGCGACCGATAGGCTTGGGCGTGCCGCGTGAGATCGTCGTAGACCACCAGCGTGTCGCGTCCGGCGTGCATCCAGTGCTCCGCGATCGCACAGCCCGCGTAGGGAGCGATGTAGTGCAAGCCCGCGGCGGCGCTGGCTTCGGCGACGACGATCACGCTGCGCGCAAGCGCGCCGGTCGCCCGCAGCGTTTCGATCACGCCGACGACTTCGGAGCGACGCTGCCCGATCAGAACGTAGACGCACAACACGCCGGAAGCGCTTTGATTGACGACCGTGTCGATCGCCAGCGACGTCCTGCCGAGGCCTTGATCTCCGATGAGCAGCTGCCGCTGCCCTCTCCCGATCGGCAGCATCGTATCGACGACCGTCACGCCGGTGTAGAGCGGGTCGTGAACGTCGTCACGATCGGCGATCGAGGGCGAGCGAACGTCGATCTCCCGAAGCTCCGAAAGATGCGGCGGCTCCAGCCCGTCGAGAGGACGGCAGAGCGGGTCGACGACGCGTCCGAGCAGTTCGTCGCCGACCGGAATCGCGAGCGATCGCTCGGCCAGCTCGACGCGCATTCCCGAAGCGATGCGGTCGCCGTTCTCCAGCACGATGGCTCCGATCTGCTGCTCCGCAAGGTTGAAGAGCATTCCGCGGCTGGCGCAGCCGTCCCCGAACGTCACCAGCTGATCGAGCGCGGCCGACGGCAACCCGGCGATCCAGGCGATGCCGTCGCCGACGGAGAGCACCTCTCCCCGCTCGCGCAGGCGCAGCGAAAAAGCGTAGTCGGCAAGCGCGCCGCTCACGCGCCTTCCGCCTGTGCGAACCACTGCAGCTCGCCGGCCAGGCTGCCTTCCAGGGTCATCGTACCGAGGTCGACGCGCAGCCCGGCGACGAGATCGTCGCTCTGCCGAAAGCTTGCCGCGGGAGCGCGCCCGAGCGAGAGCTGCAACGCTGCGAGCAGCGCGTGCCGGCGCTCGTCGTCGAGCGCGTAGCGCGTCGTAACGACGGCCTCCGTGCGGCCGTCGAAGGATCGGGCCAGCAACGCCCGGCGATCCTGCGCAAGCCCGCGCAGGTCTTCGATCGATGCGTCGACCAGCGACGCCTCCAGCGCGGGCGACGCGACGCGAGCCAGCAGACGAGCGCAGAACCGGGCCGCCTCGCCGGCGGCTTGCGCGCCGAGCTTGCGCAACGTCTCTTGCTCGCGCAGACGCGCCGCAGCCTCTGCTCCTTCGCGCTCGCGCGCAAGCGCCGCGCGCAGTTCGACTTCCCGCTCGGCACGCCGCTCGCTCAACTCCGCATCGAAGGCGGCTTTGAGCTTCGCTTTCTCCGCCTCCCAATCGTGCAGCCGGCCGTCGTACTGCTTCACCAGCGATTCGCTCTTCGCCGCAAGCTCTTGCGCGTGCGCCAACTCGTCGCGAATCTTCTTCTGCCGCCCGGCGATGACGCGCTGGACCGGCCGGTAGAGAAAGCGCGTCAAGATCCAGACCAGAACCGCAAAGTTCGCGATCTCGATGAGAAACGTGCTCCAGCTAAACTCCACCGCGACCGTTTACTTTCCGACGAGATAGCTCAGCAGCGGGTTGCGGAAGAGGACGATCAGCACGACGACCAGCGTGTAGATCGCCAGGGACTCGATCATCGCGAGCCCGATGAACAGGGTGCGCGTGATCGCGTTTTCGGCCTCGGGCTGGCGAGCCAGCGCGTCGAGCGCCTTAGCGATCGAGCGCCCCATCGCGATCGCCGGTGCGAGCACCCCGATTGCGATCGCTAGGGCCGCGACGACGGTCGAAACCGTCACGAACCCGGTCATTGTGGTCATACCGGTCCTCCTTTCGTGAGGCGCTCGCGCTGCGTCTGCACCGCGCCTGCGACGTAGACGAGCGCGAGCATGCCGAAGATGTACGCTTGGATCAACGCCTCGACGACGTGTAGGAGCAGCAGCGGCACCGGAACGAGGAACCCCGCGATGCCGAGCACGATCAGGGCGGCCAGCTCCAGGCTCATCATGTTCCCGAAGAGGCGCACCGCAAGCGTGACGGTACGCGAGAGCTCGCTGATGATCTCGAACGGCAGCATGATGGGATTCGGCTGCACGTAGTGCGCGGCGTAGCGCCGAAAACCCACGCTGCGGATTCCCGCCCAGTGCACGAACAGAAACGTCAGCACCGCCAGAGCGGAGGTCGTCGAGAGGTCCGCGGTCGGCGACGAGAGCCCGGGAACGATTCCGGCAAGGTTCGCGACGACGAGAAAGAGCCACAGCGTTCCGACGAACGGCAGGACGAGATCCGCTTGCTCCGGCAAAACGCTCGCGATCGCGCCGCGCATCGCCTCGACGATTCCTTCGACCGCCGTTTGCAAGCGCCCCGGAACGAGCGCAAGCCGGCGCGTCACGAGGAACGATCCGATCCCCAGCACCGCCGTAATCGCCCAGGAGGTGACGACGGGTTGGGAGGCTACGTCCATGTCTGCCGCACGAAGAGCACGACGTTCGCACCGCCGACGAAGACGCCGATGAGAATCAACGAAACGGTCCACGAGAACGAGAAGCCCTTCGCGTGCGCGTCGAGCCAAGCACCGAGATAGGCCCCGGCGACGATCGGTAAGACCAGCATGAGGCCGAGCGTTCCGAGATACGCGGTTCGAGCGAGCAGCGTCGCGGCGCCTCGCTCGGCCCGTGCCTTTTGCTCGAGCTCGCGTTCGACGCTCCTCTTGAGCCGGCGGCGGTCCATAACGCTTCCGAGCGTAGCCGATCGGGTTCGCGGCCTTGCGAAGGGCCTGTGAACGGGGCGAGAAGCTTTCTGGATAAGCCCTGGAGCCGCCTGTGGTAGAACGCTCTCATGGCATCGCAGCCGAGCGAAGTCGGGGAGATCAGCGCGGTCAACGGCGACGTCGTCGACGTTGCGTGCCGGCAGTTGCCGGCGATTCGCCGCGCCCTGACGACGAGCGGCGGCGTCGTTCTCGAGGTGCATCAGCACCTGGACCGCGAGCGCGTGCGCGCGATCGCGCTCCATTCGGCGGCGGGTCTGCGCCGTGGGATGAAGGTCTACGACAGCGGGGGCGTCTTGCACGTGCCGGTCTGCCGGTCGGCGCTCGGGCGCGTTCTCGATATCTTCGGCCGGCCGCTCGACGGCGGCCCCGCTCTCGAGGCGACGCAGGAGCGCCCGATCTACGCAGCCGCGCCGCCCTTGAGCGAAGCGCGCTCGACGAGCGAAATCCTCCAGACCGGGATCAAGGTGATCGATCTGCTCTGCCCGTTTGCGCGCGGCGGAAAGACCGGGCTCTTCGGCGGGGCCGGCGTCGGAAAGACCGTGCTCATGAACGAGTTCATGAACTCGGTCGTCGCGCTTCACCAAGGAGCTTCGGTCTTCGCCGGCGTCGGGGAGCGCATTCGCGAAGGACACGATCTGTGGCGCGAGATGACCGGCGCCGGACTGATGCCGAGCACGCTGATGGTCTACGGACAGATGGACGAGTCGCCGGGCGTCCGGTTCCGCGTCATCTTTACCGCGCTGACGTACGCGGAGTACCTGCGGGACACGCTGCACAAAGAGGTGCTCTTTCTGGTCGACAACATGTTCCGCTTCGTCCAGGCGGGCAGCGAAATCTCGGGCCTGCTCGGCCGGATGCCGGCCACCGTCGGATATCAGCCCACGCTGCAGCGCGAAGTCGCCGAGGTGGAAGAGCGCATCCTCTCCACTCCGAGCGGCGCGATCACCTCGGTCCAGACCGTCTACGTTCCCGCAGACGATAGTACCGACCCGGCGGTCGAGGCGTTGCTGCGGCACCTCGACACCTGCGTCATCCTCTCGCGCGCGCAAGCCTCCGAAGGGATCTATCCCGCCGTCGATCCGCTGGCTTCGAGCAGCCGGCTCATGGACCGCCAAACGCTCGGCGACGATCACTACGCCGTCGCGGAATCGGTGCGCGAGCACCTCGCGCGCTACCGCGAACTGCGCGATATCATCTCGATGCTCGGGATGGAAGAGCTTGCCGAGGCCGACCGCAAGATCGTGGCGCGGGCACGCAAGCTGCAGCGCTATCTCACGCAGCCGTTCACCGCGACCGCCCGCCTGACCGGCATCCCCGGGGTGACGGTGGCTCTGCCCGGGACGCTCGCGGACTGCAAGGCAATTCTGCGCGGCCAGTACGACGACGTTCCCGAAACCGCGTGCTACATGCGCGGAAGGCTCGGCGCATGAGGGCCTTCGCGATCGCGTTGAGCTCGATGGACTGCAGCGAGCGCATCGACGGCGTCACCGCCTTCTGCGCCGGCGACCGCAGCGGCCGCTTCGGGATCCTGGCCGGCAGAGAGCCGCTCGCCACGACCCTCTCCTGGGGGCTGTGTTCCCTACGGATCGGATCGGAAGCCAACCGGCAGTACCTCGCCGTCCCGGGAGGCGTCCTGTACTTTGCGCAGGACGTGCTGCACCTCTGCGCCCGCCTCTATCTGCGGGACGACGACCCGGAACGCATCGTGCAACGCCTCACGCACGAGATGCACGCCGAAGAAGAGAGCAGCCGCTCGATGCACGCGCTGCTGCGAGATCTCGATCGCGAGTTGATGCGGCGCCTCACTGGGGAGCTCTCCCGTTAGCGAAGGAAGCGCGGTCACACATCCGGCGCCGAGCGCCTCGCTACGGCTCGAGCACGAGCGTCGCGGTCGTAGCCGCGGCGACGGCGGCGGGCGTAAACGGGAGCGGCACCAAGCGACCCGAGAGCCAGGTTGCGGTCAAGTCGGTGTAGTGGCCCGAGCCCGGCTCGCCGGACTCGCCGCTCGGGATCACGATACCGCCCGCGTCCCAGTCGCCGACCTCCCAAACGGCGCGAAAGCTTTGCGAGAAACCGGGCTCCTGTACGTGGATGGAGTACTCGTCGCCGTCGCCGGGCAGCGTCGCACCGTTGAGAAAGCCGAAGCGCAGCGGCGCAAGCGGATGTTCGATCCGCACGGAACCCGCGATTCTCCACGGCTGCGCGCGCAGATCGAGGCCGTAGAGCTCGCCCTGCAGATCGCCGTCCAGGCTCGGCGCGATCCTCGGGCGGCGCAGCTCGGCGAGCAGGGCGTAGAGCGACGGTGAATCGTTCGTCAACCCGGTGCGCAGCGAGTGCACGACGGTTGCGACCCGCGACGTGCCGGCAAACGCGCCCGTCCACGCATCGAGATCGCGAGAGAGCGCACCGTCGGTGCTCTGCGCGTAGC
>DATJRF010000137.1:0-15658 GCA_035505015.1 Verrucomicrobiia bacterium
TAGGGCAGCAGCGTTATGAGGATCAGCGGCAGCGACGCCTGGAAGGCGACGAAGCCGCCGTCGACCTGCGTCAGCGTCATCGCCTCCCGTCCGGGGTCGGGCAGCGGCGCGCCGTGGCGGAAGGCGGAAGGCGGCGGCCGGTTTCCGGGCGGCTCGCTCAAGATGATGTCCAAGAGGTGCGGGCGCAGCGCTTTGTCGCCGGCGACGTAGTGCCCCTTGGCGTCGAACACCGTCACGCGCGCGCCGATGCCGGAGAGGTGGTTGACGATGTCGGGCGCGGCGTCTTGGATCGAGAGGCCCTGGCGCTCGTATTGATCGGCCAGGAAGCGCGCCTCCTCGTGCTTGGCGACGATGATGTCCTCGACGTACGGCTTGAGCTCGAGAACCAGCGCGATCGAAGACGCCAAGATGACGATCAGGACCGTAACGCCGAGCAGCGCCGCATAAAGCGCCGCTAATTTGGTTGCGAGCGAGCCCTTCTTCACTACTGCGAGAGGCCGTATCCCACGCCGCGGACCGTGCGCATGAAGGAGCCCGGCTCGCCCGGCCGGTCGATTTTGGCGCGCAGATACGAAATATAGGTTTCGACGATGTTCGGGCCGCCCTCGAAGTCGTGCCCCCAGACGATCTCGAGCAGATGATCCTTGCTGAAAACGCGCCGCGGCTCGCGCAGGAAGACGGCCAGCAGATCGAACTCGCGCTGCGTGAACTCGAGCGGGTCGCGGCCGCGCCACGCTTCGCGCGTTGCGGGATTGATCGAGATATCCCGCCAGCGCAGGACGTTCTCCTCGATGAGCTGCGGCCGGCGCAGCTTGGCGTGCAGGCGTGCGATCAGCTCTTCGAAGACGAACGGCTTGACCAAGTAGTCGTCGGCACCGGAGCTGAGCGAGCGGACCTTGTCGTCGGTTCCACCTTTGGCCGTCAACATGAGGATCGGCGCTTGGGTGATCTCGCGCAGCATCGGCAGCAGCGTGAGGCCGTCGATCTTCGGCATCATGATGTCGAGCACGATGACCTCGGGATCGAACGAGCGGATCAACTCGAGGGCCGCTTGGCCGTCGGAGGCACTGCGAACCTCGTAGCCTTCGCGCGAGAGACCGAGCTCGAGCATTTCGCGAACCATGCGATCATCGTCGATGACCGCAACGCGGGCATTGGGCATGGCGTACATGTCTACGTTGCATCGTCGGGCTTCACCCTTGGAGGCGCCTGAATACCGGCACTTGCGTAGGAAGACGGACTAGGCCGCCCGGAAGGGCGCGCGCCAGCGAGAAAGCCGCCCGCCCGTCACGAGCGCCGCCCGGTCGATGGCCTCGAGCGGATGGGCGACGAGGTGAACCCCGCGCTTCGCGAGGGCGCAGGCCAGGGCCGCGCCCGGCATCCAGCGTGCGAAGAGGTGCACCTCGGAGCAGCCGGTGGCGGCGGCGAGCGCCTCGAGGACGTCGGCCAGCGTGCAGTCGCCGCGGGCCAGCAGCGGAGCCGTGATCTCGCGCTCGAACCGCGCCGGATTCCAACCGGCCGCGAGGATGAGGACCCGCGAAAGCTCCTCCGGCCGGCTTGCCTCGAAATCCACGAGGGCCGCCCCGACTTGTGCCGCCAGCAGCGGGTCGGTCTGGGCGTGCAGGGTTGCTCCCGCGATCGAGGCGTCCGCGCCGGCCGTGAGCACCGCCCCGGCGCCGATGAGAAAGTCGGTCATGGCGCCATGATCGCGCACCGGAGTGCCATATGGGTGGCCCGATAAAAAGAGCGGAGGCGCCGTTAGGCGCCCCCTTGGGCCCACACCCGGTACCGCTCCCCGGCCAGGCACGTCAGGCCGAGGAGATTCGATGCTCGGTATCTTGCTCCGAGACGCGCGGCGAAAGCATTGCGAGCAGCGCGTCGACGATGCCGGGATCCCATTGCGTGCCGCTTCCGGCAGCGATGATCTCCAAGGCGACGCGCGGCGCGATGGCCAGGCGGTGCGGGCGATCGCTGATCATCGCGTGGAAGGCGTCGACCACCGCGACCAGGCGCGCCTCGAACGGGATGGTGTCGCCGCGCAAGCGGTCCGGATAGCCTTGCCCGTCCCAGCGCTCGTGGTGCGAGCGCACGACGTCGGCGCAACCGGCCAGCTCCGGAATACCGCGCAGGATGCGCTCCCCCGCGGCCGCGTGG
Organism: Verrucomicrobiia bacterium; assembly: GCA_035505015.1. GTDB lineage: Bacteria > Vulcanimicrobiota > Vulcanimicrobiia > Vulcanimicrobiales > Vulcanimicrobiaceae > DATJRF01. The sequence goes on from DATJRF010000137.1 coordinate 2,155, forward strand.
TCGCGCACGATCGAGGCCTCGACGCCGGTGAGCGCACCGCTCTTGCCGAGAATCCGTTCCGGGACCGCGATCATCCCGACGTCGTGGAGCAGGGCGCAGAGCGCGACGAACGCGGTCTCCTCCTCGCTGAGCGCCAGCTCGGCGCAGAGCCGGCGCGCCCAGTGGGCGACGGCTTGCGCGTGCGAGCCGCAGCCGCCGTCGCGCGCTTGGAGCATCGATACGAGCACGTGTGCCGCTCGTTCGGCCGGATTGCCGTCCCCGTGCGGCTTCTCCAAGAGCTCGCGCTGGACGTGATCGTCGAGCTCGCGCAGAAAAGCGTCGAGCGCCGGCCCTTCGACGCCGAAGACCGCCGCGGCATTCGCGATCGCTCGCGATACCGCGGCGGCTACGTCGAGCGCGCCTACTCGCCCGAACTCTCGCGCGTATCGGGCCGCCCAGAGCGCTATGCCGACCGGCTTGCCGAGGGTCAGCGAGAGCGCGTAGCGGTCGAGCAGCGTCTCCGCCGCCGTCGCCACGTCGGTGGCGCGAACACCCGCGCGCACCCCGACTCCCTCCGCCGCTCCGAGCGCGTGGCTCGTTACGTCGGCGGAGAGCAGTGCCCCGAAGACTGCCAGCGGATGCGGGTCGCCCTCGATCACCCAGAGTTACCCGATGGGATACGGCGGCTCGGCCGCAATGATGATGCCGATGACGAGAAGGATCGTGAGCATGAGCGACACCTCCGCAGGCTGTTACCATCAGGCTAACCGCGCGGGGCGCTCGTGGCCCTAGTTAAATTTCACTAGACCGTTTCGGCCGGGTTCAGGAAGGGATGAAGCCCTCGCGGCGCGCAGCCGCGATCGCCTCGGTACGGCCGCGGCAGCCCAGCTTCGCGATCGCGTTGGCGACGTGTCCCTGGATCGTGTAGACGCTGCGCCCGCTGCGAGCCGCGATCTCCTTGGGACTGAGCCCCTCGGCGATCTGAGCGAGCACCTCGCGCTCGGCCGCCGTCAGCGGCTCGGCGGTTCGCTCGACGCGCAGCGCGAGCTCCGCGCTCGCGGCGCGCAGCAGGCGCTCGACGTCGCCGTAGCCGCTGCGCCCCAGCTCGGCCCCGCGCGTTTCGAGCGCTCCCCCGGCGACCGGGCGCCCCAGGCGCGTCGCCAGCGCAAACTCGCGAGCCAGCGACGAGAACGTCGCGCTCACGTGATCGGATCGCCCGATGCGCTTGGCGATGCGGTCGGCGAGGGTGTTACGGCCGTTGATCGTCTCCGCGATCGAGCACAACGCCGCCGCTTGCGCCGCCGCGCGCCCCCAATAGATGCCGCGCGACGAGAGGCCGTCGGTCCGGGCCAAGGCGTCGGCCGCGAGCGCGGAGGATTCGGCGCGATCGCCGAGCAGCGCGCGCAGCAGCGCGCACTGAGCGCCGATCAGCGCGCGATCCGCATCGAAATGCACGCGCTCGAGGCACGAAGCCAGGCCCCGCAGCGCCTCGGCGAAGCGGCCTTCCCAAGCCGCACGCTGCGCCCGGCTGGCGACGACGTACGGTGCGAGCGTCGAATCGTCCGTCCCCAACCGCATCAACTCCACTTCGAGCGCCGCGCTGCGCTGCGCGTCGCCGCGCCGGGTCTGCGCGTTCAGCATCCGCAGGACCGCCATGCGCAGGTCGAAGACGTCGCCGGCCTTCGTCGCCGCATCCGAGGCGTACCCCGCGTACTCGAGCTGGCGGTCGACGTCGTCGTATTCGTGCAGCCACAGCGTCGAGAGCGCCGCGTAGGTTCGGCTCGCCAAGCTGTAGAGATGCAGCTCGCTTGCGAGATCCGCCGCCTCCGAAAGATAGCTGCGCGCGAGATCCGCTTCGCCCGCGAGCGCCGCGGCAGTCCCCATCCGGTGCAGGATCTTCGCGCGGGCGGCGTCGGAGCCGACCGCGGCGAGCACGCGCTCGGTGAGCTCGAAGGCCGCGCGCGCGGCAACCCGGTCGCCGCGGGTTGCAGCCGCGACCGCGATCAGCGAGGACGCCTCGGCGCGAAAGTCGACCGGTTGCCCGGCGTCGCCGGCGAGCTCGGTCAGCGGCGCTCCGGCGTCGCGGCCGGCGTTGACCAAGAGCAGCCCTAGCCGCAGCGTCGCGATCGCGACCAGATCGCGATCCTCGCCCGCGCTCGCGATCGCGCGGCGCAGCAGCGACTCCGCCCGCGCGTCGCGCCCGCGCGCCGCCGCCCGGATGCCGCGCAGCGCCAGCACGCGCGGGCGCTCGCGCAGCTCGCTGCGGTCCAGCGCGTCGATCGCGCGCTCGACGGCATCGGCTCGGGCCCGTTCGAGCAGCGCGAAGCCTTCGCGCTCCAACAGCCGCACCGCATCGTCGCGCGCGCCGGCGCTCACGTAGGCGTCGAGCGCTCGCTCCGGGTCGTCGCCGCTCTCCAGCGCCCGCGCCGCGCGACGATGCGCTTGCGCGAGATGGTGCTGCCCCTCGGAGGCGAGCTGGCGCAGCAGAAACTCGCGAAAGAGATCGTGGCAGCGAAAGCGCTCCGGCGACACCTCGTAAATGAAAGCCGTGCGCTCGCGCAGGCCGTCGACCAAGGCGCGCGCGCGGTCGAAGCCGGCACGTTCGAGCACGGTCGTGTCGAGCGCCGGCAGCACCGCCGCAACGGCCAGCAGCTCGCGCTCCTCGTCGCTGAGCGCCGCGTAGATCTGCTCGGCGAGGAACCGGTAGATCATCTCGCGCGTCATCGCCGAGACGCTGCGCAGATCGGCCGAGCGGGTCGACGAACGCAGCGCGAAGCTCATCGCCGTCGGCCAGCCGCCCGTGAGCTCGAGCAGATCGGTCAGCTCCTTCTCCCGAATCGCAAGGCGAAACGCGCGCGCCGCCGCCTTGGCTTCATCGAAGGAGAAACGCAGGTCGCGCTCGTCGACGGCCAGCTCGGTATCGCGATAGGCGAGCCAACTCCCCACCGGCAACCCCGCGCTCGAACGCGACGCGAGGACCCAGCGGATCGCGTGCTTGGTGCGCTCCACGAGCGCGACGAGAAAGCGCACCACCTCCGGATCCTCTTGCGCGACGTGCAGGTCGTCGATCGCGAGCAAGCCGATGAACTCGCGCAGGTGTGCGTGCATCCAAATCGCGAGATCGGCGCCCGGTTTATCGGAGGAACGAGTACGCTCGTAGGCGCCGGCCAGCGTCGTGCGTGCGTGCGGCGCGACGTCGCCCAGCGCCTCGGAGAGCCCGCGCGCGAATCCCAGCAGCCCGGCGTGCTCGGCGCGCGCGTCGAAGCGCACCGCCGGCTCTTCGAGCTTCGAGAGATATTGCGTGAGCGCAACCGACTTGCCGAAGCCGGCCGGCGCGACGATCAGCACGATCGGCGCGCTCGCCGCAACGGCGATTCGCTCGACGACGCGCGGGCGTTCGATCGGAACGAAGGCGCCTCCGAGCTCGACGCGGCCGTCGGCACGAACCGACCGGATCACGCGGGCCTCTCAGGCGAGCGCATCGATCGGCACGCGATATTCGTCGTCGCCCTCGTAGTAGCCGAGCAGGTGCTCCTCGAGCTTGAGCATCGCAAGCTGCGCGTCGAGCCGGCGGTATTCGTCGGCGTGCTCCGAGCGAAAGCGGTCGTACGCCTCCTTCGAATCCCAGACGTCGATCGAGATGTAGATGTGCTCGTCGGCCTTGTGCCGGAAGAGCCGCGTGCGGCGATAGCCCGGATCGCACTTGAAGAGCTGCGCCCAGGGCCCGGCCGGCCCGTAGGCGTGCTCGAAGGCGCGCGTCTGCGCCGGATGTACGCGATACCGGAAGAAGACCTCGATCACGGCGTCACCGCTGTGCCGCTTGGCGCACCGGCGGCAGATGCTGCGCGCGCAGCCCGGCATCGAGCGCGCCCAGCGCCGCAGCGAAGCTGCGGTAGGCGGCCAGCCGTGCCTCGGTCAGCGCGTGCAAGGCATCGCACTCTTGGCGCTGCGCCTGGGTGGGCCGCGAAAACGAAACGAACGAGCCGAGCACGCCTTGGATACGCTCGCGCAGCTGGTCCTCGAGAAAATCGTCGTCTTGGTCGTTCTGCGGATTAGACGTGATCGTCGCGATCAGTGCGGACGCCTGCGTGCCGGCCTTCGCCGCATCGGCAGACAGCGCCGCGTCGCGCTGGCGCAGGGCCGCGGCGCGCAGCGGGGCCTCCTTCGCCACCGTCGAGAGCACGTTGAGCGCCGCGTCCAGCCGTGAAAAGTCGCCGAGCAGCCGCTGCTGCAAGGCGTAGGTCGCTTCGTAGTCGGCCTGCGGATAGTGCAATCGCGGATCGGCTCGTACGAGGATCGGCCGCTGAAGCGTCACGTTGCCGGCGTGCAAGCGCACGACGTACCGGCCCGGCGGCACCGGAATGCCGGCGTTGCCCGCGTTCCATTCCGGCGCGAACGTCCAAGGCGTCGCCGGCTGGCCGGTCAGATCCCAGTCGAAACGATCGAGCCCGGCGTCGTTGGAGAGATCGGCAACGTCCTTGCCGTCCTGCTCGTGCGTCGTAAAGGTGCGCACGACCGTGCCGCGCGCGTCGAGGATCTCGGCCGTCGGCGCGTGGGCGGCGGCGTCGCGCAGATAGTAGGTCACGATCGCACCGTAGGGCGGCGCCTCGCCGTCGTAGCCGGTGCCCCAGTAGCCGTTGAGATTCCACGCGATCGCGTCGCGCACCGCGAACAGGAAGGTTCCGGCCGCGCGCGCCGCGCCGAGCTCTTCGAGCGCGGAGGCATCGTCGAGCACGAAGGCGCCGCGGCCGTGCGTCGCGACGAGCAGATCGTCCGTCGAGGGCTGCAGGCGAATGTCGCGGTACGACGCGGGCGGAAGGTTGGCCTCGATGCGCTCCCACGACGCTCCGCGGTTCCACGATGCCCACAGCGAGCGATCGGTTCCGGCGAAGATCAGCGCGGGGTCGTGCGGATCCACGAGGACGCTGCGGACCTCGTCGTCGGCCGGAAGCCCCGCGGCGATCGGCCGCCAACGTGCGCCGTAATCGGTCGTGACGAAGAGATACGGCGTGCGGTCGCCGATCATGTGCGCGTCGTACGCCGCGTAGGCGGTGCCGGCGTCGCTCGGCGAGGCCGAGATCGCGTCGAAGCGGCCGTACGGCGGAATGCCCGCGGGCGTCACGTTGCGCCAGTGCGTTCCACCGTCGCGCGTGAGCTGCACGAGACCGTCGTCGGTGCCCACCCAGATCTCGCCGCGCGCCGCACGCGACGGCTCGATTGAGAGGATCGTGTCGCTGGTCTCGGCGCCGGTGCCGTCGAGCGTCAGGCCGCCGGTCATCTGCTGGTGCGCGCGGTCGTTGCGCGTGAGATCCCCGCCCAGCGCCGTCCAGTCGTAGCCGCCGTCGGTGCTCGTAAAGAGCACGTTGGCGCCGACGTAGGTTCGGTGCGAATCGAACGGGTCGAACGCGATCGGGGTCTCCCAGTTGAAGCGGTAGCGCAGCTGCGCGGGCGGGACGACGTTCTGATCGCGCAGGTACGGCGCGACCGAACGCGTCTCGCCGCTGCCGAAATCGTGCACGTAGACGTCGCCCCCGTCGTCGCTTCCGGCGAAGGATTCCCAAACGCGCCCGGCATCGGCCGGATCCACCACCGCCCACGTTCCGTCGCCGCTGCCGGCGAAGAGCCACTGGCTCGCGCTGAGCCCTTGTGGATCGAGCGGATCGGACGGCGCGCACCACGTCCCGTTATCCTGCAGCGGCGCGCACACGATGTAATGCCGGTCGGAAGAGTACCCGATGTGATAGAGCTGCGAGATCGGCAGGTTCTTGTCCCACCGCCAGCTCGCACCGCCGTCGAACGATAGCGCGACGCCGCCGTCGTTGCCTTCTACGATCCGCTTGCCGTCGGCGGCGATCCACATCGCGTGATGGTCGCCGTGCAAGCCTTGCCCCGTCGTGGTAAAGTGCTTGCCGCCGTCGGTGCTCACCGTGAGATGCACCGATACCGACCACAGCTTATCTTGATCGAGCGGATCGACGAAGATGTGGCTGAAGTAGAACGGCCGCTCGTCCACGAGCGGGTCGTCGCCGACCATCGCCCAGCTCGCGCCGGCGTCGTCCGAGCGCCAGAGCAAGCCCTCCTTCGACTGGATCAGCGCGTAGATCCGCTTGGGATTCGACGGCGCGATCGCCACCGCGATGCGTCCGAGCTCTCCGGCCGGCAACCCGTTGGCGCGCACCTCGCTCCACGTCGCGCCGCCGTCGGTCGACTTGAAGAGGCCGTCGTGCGCGCCGCCGCTCTGCAAGCTCCATCCCGTCCGGCGAAACTCCCACATGCCGGCGTAGACGACGTCGGGAGCCGCCGGATCCATCGCCATGTCGCAGACGCCGCTATCCGGCGCGAGGTAGAGCGTCTTCGTCCACGTTTTGCCGCCGTCGGCGGTGCGGTAGACGCCGCGGTCGGGGGTGTCGGCGAAGGCGTCGCCGAGAACGCCGACCAGCACCCGCTGCGGGTCGCGCGGATCGATCAGGATGCTGCTCACGAGCGAGTTCTGCAGCGGCAGCACCTTCTTCCACGTCTTCGCACCGTCGGCGGTTAGGTAGACGCCGTCGCCCTGCATGACGTCGTTGCGCGGGTTGGCCTCGCCGGTTCCCACCCAAACGATGCGTTCATCGCGCGGATCGATCGCAACCGCGCCGATCGACGGGATACCCTCGGCGTCGAAGACCGGCTCCCAATGCTGCCCGGCGTCGGTCGATTTCCACACGCCGCCCCCGGCGGCGCCCACGTAGAGCAGCGCCGGATCGGCATTGGTACCGGCGACGGCCGCCACGCGCCCGCCCGAGACCGCCGGACCGAGGCTGCGCCACGAGAGTTGCGCCGGCGCACCGGCGGCGCCGGCGATTGCCGGCAGAGCCAGCGCTGCCGCGAGCGCCGCAGCGGTCGATATCACGCGCATCGACGAGGGAGCTTGGCCGCGCGGCACGCTACTCCCTCATCCGCCCGGATACGGGCCGGGAGCGGGAACGTCGCCCCGGCCGATCCGGCGGCTGACGAAGTAGGCCAGCAGCGCGCCGAGCCAGTGCAGCCGAGGCTTGAGCCACGCGTGCTGCGCCGGGCACGTGATCTCGCCGAGCTCGAGTACGAGGCTCCCATCCCGCGCGTCGATCTGCTTGTACGCGTAATAGTCGCGCAATCCGACCGTGAAATCGTCGGGCTGCCAGCGAAACGGAAAGTAACGCGCGTAGAGCGCGTGCCAAGCGCGGGCCGCCGGAGCGCTCGCGGAGCTATGATACCCGATCGAGGCGCCGCTCACGCACGCCGGCACCGCTCCGTCGAAGTGCAGAAAGAGCGCCATGCCCACGCGATACGTCCCCGCAAAATCGGCCGGCTCGCGCGCGACGCTCACGCCGTGCGCGCGCAGCACCGCCGTCGCGGCGTCCGCGACGATCGGCGTCCACGCGCGCTCGCCCCGAGCCCCGAGATTGCACGCGTGAGTTGGAAAGCGCGCGCAGCTGGCCGGGCGACCTTCGTGGCCCGCCGAGATCAGCACGTCGTAGACTGCCGGCGAAGCGATCGCCGCGGCAAGCAGCGCGGCGATCACGCGTACACCATCTCGCGCAGGGCCGCCGGCGGCTCGCACTGCATCTCGGCAAGCAGGAGCTCGCGGTACTGGCGGTATTGCCGCTTCGCAGCCGCGCGATCGCCCAGCGCGAGCGAAGCGCGGATAGCGAGTTCGCGCGCGGGCTCGTCGAGCGGGTCGTACGAAACGATCGACTGCGCGTAGGCCAGCGCCACCGCGGCCTCCCCGCGCTCCAGCGCGTCGACGGCGAGCCGGTGGGTCACCTCGTTGCGCAGAGCGTCGAGGCGGCGGGCGACGCTCTCGAACCACTCCCATTGCGCCATGCGCTGCGGCGGCTCGCTCAAGAGCGCCTGCGCGTAGCGCTCCATGATCGCGCGCTCGCGCGGGTGCAGCGGAAGGTTCGAACGCGCCAGCGCCATGGCTCGCTCGAGCTCCCAGAGATCGACGCGCACGCCCGAACCCAGCCGGTAGCCGTCGCCGTCGCGCTGCACCGCGTCTTCTCCCGCGTGCGCGCGCAAACGATGCAAACAGACCGAGAGCGCGTTGCGCGCGGCCCGCTCGTCGAGCTCGGGCCACAGCATCGAGGCGAGGCGGGCGCGCGGCGCCGGCTCGCGCCGCGTCGCCAGCGCAAAGAGCAGCTCCGATTCGCGTTCGGGAAGCCGCAGCTCGCGACCGTGCGCGCGCACCGAGCCGCTCGAAAAGGCGAGCTCGAGCGGAGCCACGTACTCGCGCGCCCACGAAAAGCGTGCGAGCAGCGGCGCAAGCATCCCGCCGTCGCGCCCGTGCGCCACCGCTTCGACGCCCTCGCGCAGCGGCGCCGAGACGCAGCGCTGCGCGGCAGACGCCGCGCGCTCCAGCGCCCGTTCGCGCGCGAGCGGATCGCACGCGGCGAGCGCCACCGCCGCCAGCACTTCGGCGAAAGGCAAGCCGCATTCGGCGGCGCTCTCCAAAGCACGCTCCAACTCGAGCGCCTGCGCCTTTCCGTCGAAGGAAGAGGCGGCGATCAGACGCCCGTAGACGACGAAACGCGGGACGTCTGCAGGCTGCGGCTGCGCGCTCCTGCCCGATGCCGCCGCGCCGAAGTAGGCAAATCCGCGCACGCCGTGCTCGCTCGCCACGTTCGCGAGCTCGGCTGCGGTTCGGGCGAAACGCTCGTCGTCGCCGCCCAGCCACGCTCCGAACGCCGATTCCGCGAGAATCAACGCGTAGACGTTGGGCGGATCGCCGCGCCGCGCGAAAGCGGCGGCACGATCGAGGAACTCGCGTTCGAGGGCGCGCTCGCCGCGGGCGCGTGCGACGTCGGCGCCGAGCGAGAGAAAGACGCCTGCGGCGAGCGAGTCCATGCCGGAGATCGCGGGCAGCAGCGCGGTGAAGATCGCCTCGGCCTCCGCGATCTGCCCGAGGCGCGCGATGACCAGCGCGCGCAGAAAACGCGCCCGCGCCGCGCTCGGATCGCCGGCTGCGCCGAACCGCGCGACCAGCTCGTCGGCGGCGGCGGAGGCGGCCTCCATCCGGCCGGCTTCGCCGAGCAGCAGCGCGTGCACGAACGCGACCCAGAAGCGTTCGCGCGGCGCCGCGGAGGGCGACATCGTACGGCGCACCGATTCGGCCTCGTCGAGCAGCACCGCCGTATCGACGCAATAGAGCCGCTGCAGCGACGCCGCGCTCCACAGCGCCGGCCACGCCATAACGTGGACGCGATCGAGGCAGCGCAACACGCCCACGTAAGCCGGGGACGGGCGTAGATCCAGCGCAAACGTGTGCTGTGCGAGCGCTCGCGCCGCGGCTTCACGGTCGCCGCGCGCGGCGTGGAGCTGCGCGGCGCGCTCGTAGGCTTGCGTTCGCTCGTACGCGGCGGCGAGCGACGCGAGCAACGCGTCGCGCCGCTCGTTCGCGCCGCGCGCGAGCAGCGCGGCGAGCAGCGGGTGCAGCCGCAACCTCCCGTCGAGGTCGCGTGCGACGAACGGCGCCTCGCCGGCGTACGATTCGAGCGCCGCGAGGGCCGCCTGGCCGCATGCGGTTGCGACGTCCTCGGGCGTCGCATCCGGCACGACGGCGTACGCGAAGAGCGCCGCGCCCAGCGGAGCGTCGAGGGATCCGACGACTTCGTGGACGGCGTAGTCGTGCAATCCTTCGAAGCTCCAGTCGTCGCTCTGCCGCAGCAGAACCACGGCCGCCGGCCATCCGCCGGTGGCCTCCAGGATGCGCCGCACCTGCGGGCCGCCGGGATCGAGATCGAAGGCTTGCGCGATCTCGCCGGCGGTGAAGGCGAAGTCGGCAGCGCGCAGCACGGCGATTTCGTGCGGCGGCGCCAAGCGCGTGAGCGGCAGCCGCAGGTCCACGCGCGAAGCGATCGCGACGCGGCGGCCGGGCGCAAGCCCGCTCAACAGGTGCGCGAGCAGTCGCAGCGAGGAATCGCTGCCGGCGAGCGCGTGCGCGTTCTCGAAGATCACGGTGCCGCCTTCGACGGCTCGCCAGGCCTCGAGCGCGGCGTCGACCCGTCGAGCGACGCTCAGCCCGCCGTTCTCGAGCAGTTCCTCCGTCCTCGCCGAATCGCCCGAAACGATGCCGGCCATCGACGCGAAAAGGCGCCGGGCCAGGCCGAGATCGTCGTGCAGGCCGGTGCAGTCGCAGACGGCTAGGCGCCGCTCGCCGCGCATCCACTGCCGCAGCAGCGTCGATTTTCCAAACCCGGCGGGGGCCCAGAGCCCGGCGATCCTCGGGACGGCGCGTTCCAGGCGTTCGAGCAGCCCCGCCCGCACGAGCTCGTAGGGACCGGCCTGCGTCTTGCGACCCATGCCCTCTCTATACGCCGGCAAGCTGTAATCACTTTGTAATCGCCTTGTAACTAGGCTGTAAGGCCTACGAAATGCCCGCTTGCTATAACTTGCCCATGGGGCCGAGCCGGCACCATTGAAGGAAGGACGCTCTACTCGTGTCGATCCACATGCAAGAGGCTTCGCTCGTTTCCTTGCCGCCGCTCACCTCGGCCAGCGCGGTCGAGCTCGCGCTGCGGGCGGATCCCGGGCTCGAGACGCTAAGCCGGAATCCGCACCTCGGCGAGATCAGCAGCCTGACCGTCGGCGAGTTCGCCGAGGCCATCGCCGCGCAGCGGCGGTCGTCGGCGCGGCGGCTTCGTCCGCTTCCCGGCGCCGCGAGCGAAGGCGACATGCGCTCCCGGCTCTCCACCCGCGAGCTTCAGGTCGTCAACCTGCTCGTGGAGGGGCTCTCGAACAAGCAGATCAGCCGGCGGCTGGCGCTCAGCGACAAGACCGTGAAGAACCACGTCTCGCACATCCTGGCCAAGCTCAAGCTCAGCGCGCGCACGCAGGTCGCGGTCATGGCGCTGCGCGGCGGCATCGCGTAGGCGCAGCAGCCGTACGGCGGCGTGCGTGAAATCGTAGACGAGCACGCCGTCGAGCACCGGCACGAAAGACGCCGCGGCATCGTGGATCCGGCGAAGGATCTCGAGCCGCGGCGCACCCGTTTCCAGACGGCACAGGCGCAGGGCGTACCGCTTGCCGTCGCGACCGCGCAGGATCGCGTCGAACGGAGCGGCCGCCGCCGCGGTGGCGAGCACGTCGCGGCGGTGCAGCGCGAAGAGACGGACGGCGAGGCGGCTCTTGACGAAGCCGCGCAGCTCGCGGACGATGCGGTCGCGCTCGCCGAAGAGCAGCTCCGGGCGGATGCCGTCGGCCGCGACCGCGGCGACGCCGCGCTCGAAGCGCGCCTGCGCCCCCTCGATCAACGCGCGCGGCGTCGCGGCCCGGCCGGCGCCGGCGGCGACGGCGGCGCGCATCGCGCGTTCGGCGAGCTTGGGAAGGTGCAGGGCGATCGAGAGCGGGTCCATTCCGGCATCCTGCACCCACGCAATGCCAGGCGTATGGCATTGCTTCTGCATACAGTACGGGCATGCAGCTCCTCGACGGCCGGCTGATCTACTCCGCGAGCGACGTCAACGCGGCGATCGCCTGCGAGCACCTCACCGGGCTCGAGCGCGACGTGGCGCTCGGCCGGCGAACGCGCCCCGAGCTCGAGCTGCCGATCGCTTCGGTCCTGCGCGAGCTCGGCGAAGCGCACGAGCTGCGCTATCTGGAACAGCTCGAAAGCGGCGGCGCCGAGGTCGTGCACGTCGAGCGCGGGAGCGGCTTCGCGGGCGTGCTCGCCGCCGCCGAAGCGACCCGGCGCGCGATGCAAGCCGGCGCGCAGACGATCTACCAAGCCGCCTTCTTCGACGGCGAAGCGCTCGGCTACGCCGACTTCCTGCGGCGCGTCGAGCGCCCGTCGCCGCATTTGGGCCCCTGGAGCTACGAGGTTGCCGACACGAAGCTCGGGCGCAGGTCGCAGCCCTATTTCATCCTGCAGCTCTGTTTCTACAGCGAGTGCGTCGCGCGCATCCAGGGCTGCGAGCCGGAGCGCGCTTACGTGGTTCTGGGCGACGGCCGCGAAGAGTCGTTCGAGCTGGCGGACTTCGCCGCGCACTTTCGCGCGGTGCGCGCGCGCTTCGTGGCCGGGCTCGCGAAGCCCGAGCCCACCTCGCCCTATCCCGTTCCGCAGTGCGACCTCTGCGCGTGGCAGGAGCACTGCCGCGGCGAGCTCGCCGCGAGCGATCACCTCTCGGGGGTCGCGACGATGCGCCGCGATCAGATCGGCAAGCTCGCGGCGACCGGCGTGACGACGCTCGCAGGCCTGGCGCTGGCCGGCGACGAGGCGCGCCCGGCCGCGCTCGCGCTGCCGACCTTCGAGCGCTTGCGCGCGCAGGCGCGCCTGCAGTACGAGCAGCGCCTCGCGCAGACGAACGGCGAGCGCTTTCCTTATCGGTTCGAGCCGTTGCCGATGAGCGAAGACGGCAAGCCGTGCGGCGCGCGCGCGCTGCCGCCGCCCGACGCCGGGGACGTCTACTTCGATATGGAAGGCGATCCGTATTTCGCCGACGAGGGGCGCTGGTTCGGCGAGAGCGGCGGCTTGGAGTATCTCTTCGGCGCGTATCTTCCGCACGAGGATGAGTTCAAGGCCTTCTGGGGCTGCGACCGGGAAGCCGCACTGCCGCGCCACCGCCTGGCGGAGCGCCGCGCCTTCACCGCGTTCGTCGATTTCCTGCTGGAACGCCGGGAGCGCTATCCGCGCTTTCACGTCTACCACTACGCGCCGTACGAAAAGACCGCGCTCTTCCGTCTCGCAGCGCGGCACGCCACGCGCGAGGAGGAGGTGGACGACCTGATCCGCAGCGGCCACTTCGTCGATCTCTATCACACGGTCAAGCGCAGCGTGATGGTCGGCCAGCCGCACTACGGCTTGAAGTATCTCGAACCGTTTTACGAAACGACCGCACGCGAAGGCGTCAAGAAGGCCGACGACTCGATCGTCGCGTTCGAGCAATGGCTGGCGGCACGCGCGGCCGGCCGCGACGAAGCGCGCCTGCTCGGCGAGATCGAGCGGTATAACCGCTACGACTGCGAGTCGACGTACCATCTCGACCGCTGGCTGCGCGGCCTCTGCGGTGCGGGCGTCGACGGCGAGCAATCGAGCGCGCCGGCGCAGCCTGTTCCCGCGCGGCCGCCGCGGCCGCGCGAGGCCGAGCGCGAGCGGCGCGCGCGGGTGGGCGAGCTGCGCGAGCGGCTGCGCGCCGGGCTCGGCGACGAGCTCGGGGAGTACGAACTGGCCGCACTCCCCGAACCCGCGCGCGCGCGCTACCTGCTCGGTGAGCTGCTCGCCTACCACCGCCGCGAAGCCAAACCGGAGTGGTGGGAGTTCTACGCGCGTTGCGACCTCTTCGAGGCGGGCGACCACGCGGCGCTCGTCGCGCACGATTCGACGGTGCTCGCCGGATTGGAGCTGGTCGAGCAAGGCGACGGCGAGGCGACCTTGCGTTTTGCGCCGCAGGAGCACAAGGCCGAGCCGGGCGCCGCCTACGATCTGGCGACGCGCGAAGCCTGCGGACGCGTCATCGAGATCGACGAAGAGCGCGGCTTGCTGCGCGTCAAGACCGCAGCGAAGCCGCCT
>DATJRF010000138.1:0-4879 GCA_035505015.1 Verrucomicrobiia bacterium
CCATCCAGAAAAGGCTCGCATACCGGCAAGGTCGCATCCTTGGCGCAGGGGCTACGATCCCGTACTCCTGGCCAAACACCCCGGGCACCAAGGGGACACTTCTGAATTGCTAACCGGGGACATCACCGACTTGCGCTAACAACACCGAGGAGGGCGGTGTAGGAGGGCGTGTCACGGGATGGCTTGCGCGAACGTGAAGACGTGGGAGGGGTCGACCGCCTTCTTGATCGCCTCTAGTCGACCGAGATTCGCGCCGTAGTAGGCGCTCTTCCAATCGGTCAACGAGGGGTCGATGAAGTTTTGGAAGGCGCCGCCCTTGGCGAGCGGGGTTATGGCGTGGTAAAAGTCGCTTTGCCAGGCGAGATTGCGCTGCAGGGCAGCCGGCGGCGTCGAGGCGTCCCAGACCAAGCCGATCGAGCCGAGCCAGCGGCTGTTGCGATGGACGAAGGCCGTCGCCGACGGAGCGACCGCGTTGACGCGCCCGCCGGTTTCGAAGAGCTTGAACGAAGCGCCGGCGGCGGTGGCCGGCCAAGCGCGCAGCCACGAGAAGATCGTCGCCACCGCGTCGCCGCCGACGCTTTCGTCGAAGAAACGCGAGCGCTCTTGAAAATACTCGGGATCGCCGGGTTCTGAGAGCATCGCTTGCGCGTCCCAGTACGGGAGCTCGGCGAGAAACCCCACCTTCGAGGGCTCGGCGATCGCGTAAGCCGGGGCGAGGATCTCGAGCAGCTCCGCCTGCGAGCCGTAGAGCTGCCCGAGCAGTTGGATTTCGATCGCGCCGGTGCCGCCGTGCGCCGGCGCGGTGCGCGAGGCCGTGAGCTTGCAGCCCAGCGTCGCGGGAGCGGATTCCAGCGCCGCCGCCAGGCTCGCGAAGATGCGTTCTTGCTCGCGATCCCAGCGCAGATCGTATGCGACGATCCGGCCGACCGCGAAGGTTGCAAAGCTCATCGACGTGTTGATGCCGTAGTTGCCGCCGCCGGCGCCGCGACATGCCCAGAAAAGCTCGTCGTGCGGGCCGATCCTCTGCGCGGTGCCGTCGGCGCCGACGATCTCGAAGCCGACGAGCTGATCGCAGGTGAGCCCGTGAGAGCGCATGTTGAAACCCACGCCGCCGCCCAGCGCCAGCCCCGTCACGCCGACGCTCAGGCAACGGCCGTGCGTGATCGCGACGCCGTGCTTGCGGCCGTTGGAGAAAACGTCGGCGTTGCGCGCACCGCCGCCCAGCGTCGCGATCCCGGTCGCCGGGTCGAAGGCGAAGCCCCGCATCGCGGCCAGATCGATCATCAGCCCGCTCGTGGTCGAATAGCCTGCGTACGAATGGCCGCCCGAGCGCGCGACCAGCGGCACGCCGTACTCGCGCGCCCAGCGGATGGAGTTAGCGACGTCGCGCGCGTTCGCGCAGAGCGCGATCCCGGCCGGCAGCACCGATGCGTAGCGGAGATTGTTCGGCCGGGCATAGGCAGCGTAGCCTTCACCGCCCGGCAGAATCAGTCGCCCGGAGAGGCTCTTGGCAAGGCTTCCCCACGGAAGCCCGGCTTGCGTGCTCACCCCCGGGACGGTACCGCTGCACCCGAACGCCGAGAGCACGGCGAGGCCACCGCCGCTCGCTAGTGCGGCGGCGGCCGCCCGTCCTAAGAATGCACGGCGGCTGGGAGCCATTTCAAGGTGCATTGTACCGCATTCGAGGGCGCGCTGCAGCGCAGAGAGGTCGTGCTCGTCGTTACGCGCAGCATCCCGGCATCGCTAATAGCGGCCCAGGAGGCGCGAGTCGCGGGAGATCTCGGTGGCGAGGGCGGCGGCATCGAGCTCCCGCGGGCAGTCGAGTTCGGCGTAGAACACGTACTCGAAAGGGCGGCCCGCTCGCGGGCGCGCGACCAGCGAGCGCAGGTTGAGCCCGCGCTGCGCGATCGTCGCGAGCGCCCGCACGAGACTGCCCGGCTCGTGGGCTAGGACGAAGGCGATGCAGGCGCGCTCGCCGTCGCTCGCGTGCGCGCGCGAGGCGATCACGAAGAATCGGGTGAGGTTCTCGGTTTCGTCTTGAATCGCGCGCTCGAGCAACTCGCCGCCGTAGCGCTGCGCCGCGAGCGCCGGCCCGATGGCGGCGACGGCCGGGTCGCCGTGCGCGACGGCGTCGCGCACGGCGCCCGCCGTATCTTCCGCGACCTCGCGGCGCAGTTGCGGATTGGCCGCAAAGAAGCGCCGGCACTGCTCGAGCGCGACCGGATGGGATCGCACGGTGCGCACCCGCTCCATCCGCGCGCCGGGCGGACCGATCAAACACTGCTCGATCGCGTGCTGCGTCTCTGCGGCAATCGTGACGCCGTCGAAGGCGAGCAAGAGATCGTATGCGCGCGCGATCGAGCCGTAGATGCTGTTCTCGCACGGGAGCATGCCGTACGCGACCTCGCGCCGATCGACGGCGCCGACGAGCGCGTCGAAATCCAAAAATCCGACGGTGGCGATCTCGCCGCCGAAATACGTTCGCGCCGCCTCCTCGCTGAAGGCGCCCGGCTCGCCTTGGAAGCCGATCCTCATCGCTCGTGCAGGGCTTCCCAGAGCGCGCCGAGCTCGCGCTCGACGTTCGCGCGGTTGGCGCCCGCGATCTGCTCCCACATCGCCGGATTGGAGTCGCCCAAGCGAAGCAGCTCGCGTGCGACCGGTCCGCAAAACGGCGCGACGGCCGGGCCGAGCTCGCGCACGCGGCGCGCGAAGGCGAACGCGAGCAGTTGCGGCGCGTGCGAGGTGAGCGCGGCGATGCGATCGTGCTCCGCCGCGCCGACCTCGTGCGCGAGCGCGCCCATCGCGGCGATGAAGGCGCGCACCCGCTGCGCGAGCAACGGATCGGCCGGCGGAACGAAAAGCCACGTTCGCCCTTCGAAGAGCTCCGCGCGCGCCGCCTCCGGGCCGCTGCGCTCCGAGCCCGCCATCGGATGGGTTGCGACGAAGTTGGGCAGCCGCTCGCCAGCGCGCGCCACCGGCTCTTTCACCGATGCGACGTCGAGGATCAGCTCCGCCCGCGAGGGCGGCTCGGCAGCGAGCGCGGCGATCTGCGCCAGCGTCGCCTCCAGATGCGGCGCGAGCACGATCGTTTGCGCTCGCGCGAACAGCTCGTCGCGCTCCACGGCGCGCTCGATCGCGCCGAGTTGGGCTGCGCGGCGTGCGGCGCCGGGATCGAGATCGTAGCCGACGACCGTCGCCCCGCCTTGGCGGGCGCGCAGGCCGATCGAGGCGCCGATCGTTCCGGTGCCGACGATGCCCAGGACCGCCATACCGCGCTAGCGCCTTACGAGGTCCGGGCGCAGGCTCGCCGCCTCGCGCAAGTAGACGTGCTCGATCTCGATCTGCGAGCGTTCGGTGGTCGCGTGCATGAGCACGCGGATGCAGCGCTCGATGGCGCCGGGCACGTCGAGCTCGACGGCGTGCAGCATCGGCACGTAGGTCCAGCCCATGTCGCGCGCGGCCAGCGCCGGAAAGGCGGCCCGCAGATCGGGCGTAAGCGTGAAGAGCACCGAGGTGACGTCTTCGGGCTCGAGTCCGTTGCGTGCGACGATCTCGCCCAGCAGCTCCCGGGTGGCGGTGTGGATCGCCTCCGGCTCGTCGGCTGCGACCGTGACCGCGCCGCGAATCCCCCGCACGCGCAGCTCGCTCATCGCATCACCGCCACGGCCGGGTGCGAATGCACGGGGATGTTCGCCAGCTCGTCGACGATCTCGCCGAAGTCGTCGAAGGTGAGCGCTTGATCCTTGTCGCTCTTGGCCTCGGGCGGGTTGGGATGCACCTCGATCAGCAGGCCGTGCGCGCCCACCGCTTTGGCGGCGCGGCAGAGCGGGGCGATCCAGCGGCGTACGCCGACGCCGTGGCTGGGATCGACGAAGACCGGCAGATGCGAGCGTTCGCGCAGCACCGGCACCGCCGAGAGATCGAGCGTGTTGCGCGTCGCCGGCTCGAAGGTGCGAATCCCGCGCTCGCAGAGGATCACGTTGGGGTTGCCTTCGGCCAGAATGTATTCGGCTGCGGCCAGCAGCTCGTCGAGCGTCGCCGAGAGCCCGCGCTTGAGAAGCACCGGCCGGCCGACGCGCCCGACCGCCTTGAGCAAGTCGAAGTTCTGCATGTTGCGCGCCCCGATCTGCAGCACGTCGATCTGTTCGGCCATGCGCTCGACTTGATCGATCGTCATGACCTCGCTGACCGTCGGCAGCCCGCTCGCACGCCCCGCTTCGGCCAGCAGCGCGACGCCTTCCCATCCGAGGCCTTGAAACGCATACGGGCTGGTGCGCGGCTTGAAAGCGCCGCCGCGCAGCATCGCCGCGCCGCGGGCGCGCACCGCGTGCGCCGTTTCGAGCACTTGCTCGCGCGATTCCACCGAGCACGGGCCGGCGACGATGACGAACTCGCCGTCGGCGATGCGCACGCCGGCGATTTGCAGCGCGCTGCCCTGCGGGCGCGAGACGCGCGAGACGCGCGGGAACGGTGATTCCGCCGGTGGGGCGGCCGGAATGCGCGGTGCCGGCGTTCCGTTGCGCGCCGGCTTGGGCGCGTGCTCGTTGGCGCCGATCGGCGCGCCGGCGTGCGCGTCGTAGCTTCCGAGCACGATGACCTTGGGGCAGGTCTTCTTCAGCTCGGCGATGGCGCCGGCAACGTTCTCGTCGGCGACGTCGCCGTCGAAGTCGATGTAGAAGATGCGTTCGGTTCCGTGGCCGAGGAAGGGCTTGGATTCGAGCTTGTCCCCGTTGACGTTGCGCTCTGCCAGAATCGTCAGGCAGCGCGCCAGCGAGCCGGTCCGCTCCTCGACGCCGAAGATCAGCGACGTCTTGCGCTTGGTGCCGCCCACGATCGCCGCCACCGGGTTTTGCGCGGCGGCGTGACGCGAACGCACGAT
>DATJRF010000139.1:0-2248 GCA_035505015.1 Verrucomicrobiia bacterium
GGGCGTGCCGTTGTCGCGCGCGTAGTTGCGCTCGCCGCCGGCGCGAAAGGTCGTCGCCAGCACCGGCGGGACGTTGAGCGGCGCTCCGGGCTCGCGCGGCGGGCGCCCGCGGACGATCGCAAGCGTCTCCTTGCTCCACTGCTCAGACTCGTGCGCCACGCAACGCTCCTCGTTCCAGTGCGGCCGTCAGGCGTCGTTCGACCGCCGGCCACTCGGGCCGGATGATGCTATAGAACGAGGTGTCGCGAGATTCCCCGTCCGGCCGGACGCGATAGGCGCGCAAGGTACCTTCGAACGTCGCCCCGATGCCCAGGATCGCGCGGTGCGAGCGCTGGTTGATCGCTTCGGCCTTGAGCTGCACCCGCCGCGCGCCCCACCGCTCGAACGCATAGCGCAAGAGCAGCAGCTTGCAGGCGGTATTGACGTGCGTGCGCCAGAAGCGGCGCGCGAGAAAGGTCCAGCCGATCTCGAGCTTGCGGTGCGCGGGTTGGACGTCCAGATAGTGCGTCGATCCCGCGATCTCGCCGCTGCGCACGTCGACGATCGCGAACGCGATTCGATCCTCGCCCCCGAGCGCGGAGGCGAGCCATTCGCGCGCGCCGGCTTCGTCGCCGAACGGGCTGGGCTGGTAGGTGAACTCCCACAGCGCCGGCTCGTCGCAAGCCATCAGCCCCGGAAGATGCCGCTGCGCGAGCGGCTCCAAACGAACGCCGTAGCCCTCGAGCGAGATCGCGTGTTCCATGCGCCCATCTCACCACATAGGGGCAATAGGAACGCGCAGGCGGCGCTACTGGATGCGCCCGACGACGTTGGTCGAGCGCCCAGCGAACCTCGGTTTCGGCCCTTGGCTTTTCGCCGGGCTATTGCGCGGTGACGACCACCTGCAGGCTCTTGCTGACGTGGTGCGCGTCCGTGACGACGATCGTGCAGCGGCCCCGGGCGACGCCCGTGACGACGAAGTCGTGTTCTCGCAGATCGCCGGCACGACAGATGCCGGGCCGGTCGCTTCGTACCGTGAAAGGCCCGCTATCTTGTGCCGGGTTCTCCATCATACCGACGACCTGCGACGTTGCGCCTCCGATGCCGACGTCGAACGACGGACCGGGAAAGAGGCTCCAGTCGTCGAGGTATACGGTGTGCCCGAGGCACAACGGCGCGAACGGCTTGACGTCGCCTGCGCACGTGAACCAGGCCGTGCCGTCGGGCATCGCGACGACGCCGTTGGGCGAGCGCAGCGTGCTCAAGCTCAAGAACGGCTGCGTCGGAATAAGCCGGTAATCACGGGTCTGCACGTCGACAAACCCGACGGCGCGAGCGCCGGCGTCGGTGTAGTAGAGATCTGCGCCCTCGATCGAAAGCGTATCGGGCAGCGCTCCCGCCGGGGCCGAGGCGAGGGCGAGTTCGGCGATGCCCTTCGCGCCCGGAACGTAGCGGTCGATGCCGCCCCGCGAGAGTCCGTTTCCGATCGATGCGCCGAAGAACGATGCCAGCAACGCACCCGATGCGTCCTTGGCTAGAAAACGCGGCTCGACCGACCCTTTCGCGCCGAGCGCGCGTTGCTGGGGCAGAACCAGCTGCGCCGTCGTCCGGCCGTTTCGCGGATCGACTTGGTCGAGCGTGCCGTTGGCAGAGTCGAGGACGTAGACGTCGCCGTCGCCGGCGACGGCGATGCCGTTGACGAAGGGCGAAGCGCCGGGAGTGCCGCGCGGGCCGCGCGGCTGCGCGAACGCGGCGACCGACGAAGACCGGTACGGTCCGGCGCTTGCGATCCGCAGGACGCGTCCCCCGGCGCCGTCGCCGAACCAGACGTTACCGGCGCCGTCTTGCGCGAGCAGACGCGGCGTGTACGTCGCGTTCGGGACGGGCGCGGGGACGGGGATCGCCGTGAGTGCGCTCGCGGAGAACTCGCGGGGCCGCATGCGGTAGAGCCGATGGCTCGTTCCGCCGGCGAACCAAAGCGCACCGTCACCGGTGAAGAGCAGCCCGAGAACTTCGGATCGTAAGGCGATCTGGCGCGCTCTGCCGGTGGCGGGATCGAAGCGCCCGATCGCACCCGCAGGCGACGAGCAGATGCCGCCGGCGCACGTCGGCGGGCCGAGCGTTCCATAGTAGAGGCGCCCGTCGGGTCCGCGAACGATTTGGAAGGCCGACCGATCGGTTGCAGGATCCTCGCCGACGTCGAAGTAGGCAAAGCCGGTTCCCGGCTGGAGATACGCGAGCGCAACATGCCCGTCATCGCTGGCCTGCA
>DATJRF010000140.1:0-3965 GCA_035505015.1 Verrucomicrobiia bacterium
AGATCACCGACGAGAGTGTGCCGGCGGCCGAGGCGACCGTCTGCACGATGTTGTTCTCCCAAATCGTGGCCGTCTTAAAGCCGCGCAAGATCGCCATCGAGATGACGGCAGCCGGAATCGACGATGCAAACGTCAATCCGACTTTCAGCCCAAGGTACACGTTCGCCGCCGTGAAAACCAGCGTAATCAATCCGCCGAGCGCAAGGGCGCGGACCGTCAGTTCAACGCGCGACGGCGGCGCCGCGCTCATGTCACTTTGCACGAACCTCCGTTTGCACGAGGAGGCAGGAAAAGCCCTCCGCCCCCGAGGAGGCCACGACGATGCCGCAACTGGTTGGTCGCGAATCGGAGCTCGCCGAGCTACGCGCCGCCTACGCGAACGCTGCAGCTGCGTGCGCCCCTTGCGTCCTGCTGGTTTCGGGGCCCGCCGGTATCGGCAAGAGCGCCCTCATCCGCGCGTTCGAGGAGAGCATTGACGAGCGATCCTTGGTGCTGCGCGCCGGCGGATACCCCTTCGATCGTTTGATCCCGCGCTCGCTCGTCGAGCGCGTACCGAATCTCTTCGAACGTATCGAGCAGGCAGCACGCGAGGCGCCCGCCGTTTTGCTCGTCGATGACGCGCACTACGCCGACGACGAGAGCATCGCCGGGATCGCGGCGATGACGCAGCGGCTGGCGGAGCGCCCGATCCTCATCGTGCTGACGCTCGACGACGACGACGAGCGCGCGCTGCCGATCGAAGCCCAGGCGACGATCCGGCTACACGGACTCGATTCGCGCGCCGCCGGCGCTCTGGCTCGCGCGAGCTTCGCACAGGCGTCGCCCGACGTGATCGACGCGATCGTCGCAAATGCCCACGGCGTTCCCTACGAAGTTGTCACCATCGCCCGCGCAGCTGCTCGGCGCGGAGAGCACGAACCCACCGCCGTCGACCGATCCGCGCGCATTTCGATCGCCAGGGAACTTGCGGCGCTGCCGGCGCCCGAGCGCATGACCCTCCAGATGCTGGCGCTGTTGCCCGAACCGGTCGAGCTCGAGCTGCTCGATGCGGCGGCGCCGGAATTTCCGGTCGATCACGCGCTCACGGCATCGGCGATCACCGAAACGATCGCGATGAAAATTCCGCTGCGGCGCCGCATCATCGGCGCGATGGAACGTCGCGGCATGCGAGGGGTGCGCGATCGTTTAGCTCTGGCGGAACAATTTCTGGCGGTAGCGGACCGGCCGCTCGCGCAGCGCACGCTGCTCGATTTGGCCCTCGCGGCGCACGAGCAGCAGCTCTTCCGCCTTCTCACGTGGGCCGGCGAGCATCATCTCGAACTCGGAGAACCTCCGGATGATTCTTTCATCGAGTTTTACTCGGCATTTTTCACCGCGCTCATGGAAACGCAGGCGTACGCGCGTGCCGAATCGATCGCGGCTCACGCGCTGAGCGAAGCACAACGTCGAGGGCTTGCGGGGCTCGGATCGCTTGCGGCGCAACTCGTGCGGGCCCAGTGGAGCGTGGACCGGCGCGACGCCGCGAAAGCGAGTTACGAACGCTACTCACGCGCGTTTGACGATCCGCGCGATGCCCAGGCGCTTCGCGATGCGGCGCCGTGGCTGATCCTGCGTTAGCTTGAAATCGCCTCGGGACGATTGACGAAGACGGCGATGCGGCGGCCGTCGTAACCGTGAAGCGGCGCGACCGTGACGTGCAGGTGCGAGACCATCGCGGTGACGTTCGAGGGCGCCCGTGACGTGCGCCAGGTTGCCGTCAAGGCGCGGACGACGCGGTCGATCGGCCCCGGCAGTTCGTCGACGCGCGACTGCGCGTCGTAGAGCGGAGCCAGCGGGTCCTCGCCGCCCGACGGCCCCGCCATGATGACCCGATACGTGTCATCCAAAATGAAGCAGTACGGAACAGGGTTGGGCTGGCTGGCAGTCCCCGGGGGCAGGACGTCTTTGACGGTTATCGCTCGCGCATACATGGTGCTTACCTCCACGCTCTTAGGCTAGCAACTCCCGCGCCCGGATACGTCCGGGGAAATACCTGGTTTTCGCCTAAGCCACCACCCGTGGGCAGCCTGTTTGGACGCGACGCCGAGCTCTCGCGGGCTCGCGCCCTCCTCGACTCGGCCGCGCGAGGTCGAATCGTGCGGGCCCTTCGCATCGTCGGGTCGTCCGGGATCGGCAAGACCGCCCTCGCGGACGCCATTGCCGCCGAGGCAGCCGGGGCCGGCTGGCTGGTGGTGCGCACGCCAAGCTTCCGCATCCATTCCTCGCTCCAGCTCTTCACCGCCCGGCGGGTGATCCAGTCGCTCGTCGAGGCACTGGGAGAGGGGGCCGAGCGATATCGATCCGGGCTGACCCTCGACCGTGAGAAGCCCGAGGAGTTCGAAGAGGCCTTTCTTCGGATGCTCGAAGGCGTGGTGCTGGATCATCCGCTGCTTCTCGTTCTGGACGACGCCCAGTGGGCCGATGCCGAAAGCCGCGTGCTGATCGCTCGAACCGCGACCGCACTGGCCGATCGCTCCATCGTCCTGCTCTCCACCGAGCGCAGCGACGAGAGCGACGAAGCGGCGTTCGCGCTTGCCGACGATGCGATCGCGCTGGGCGAGCTGTCGCCGCTCGCTGCGGTCGAGATCGTGCGCTCGATCTACCCGGGGGTGAGCGACGCGGTTGCGAACGGAATCGCAACCGAGACGCGAGGACGCGCCGTCGACATCGTCGCGGTGGCAACCGCGGCCCGCGAGAGCGGCGCGACGACGACGCGCGACGTGAGCGCAAGTGCGCGCAGGGTCGTCGCGCGCGACCTTTCGCTGCTCGACGGCAGCGCTCGCGAGTTTCTTCAAGTGTGCGCGCTGATCGACGAGCCGATCGAACTCGCGTTATTGCAACGGCTTTGGCCTCAGGACGTGCTCTTTGGCATGATCGAACAGGTCTCACGGCGCTACCTCGTTTCCGACGTGGATGGACTGCGCTTTGTCCATGCGACGGTGATGGAGAGCGTGCTCGAAACGATTCCGATCGAAATCCCGCTGCGCCATCGCATCATCAACGCGCTGAAAAAGCTACCGGCTCCGCGTCTCGAGGATTACGAACGCATGGCCAAGCAGAGCGCCGCATGCGGCGACCGGGAAGCGGAGCGTGAGGCGCTGATCAAGCTGTCCGACGCGGCGGCCGCAAAGTCCCTGATCTCGCTGTCCGCCGGTTCGCTCGAGCGGGCCCTGGCCATCGCACCGCCGGCGCCGGGCGACATCACGTCGACGTACGCGCGGCTCTCGCAGATGTACAACGTCATGGGGCGTTACGCCGACGTGATTCGCACCTGCCGGCGGGGTCTTGCCCTGGCTGAAGCCGCGGGCATCTCCGAAGGGCTCGGGGCCATCGCCGCATCAACCGTGCTGGCCCAGTGGCACATGGGACTCGCGGCCGAAGCGAGAGCTACCCTCGCGGGGTACGAGCAAGTGCTCTCCTCGGATTCCGATCGTGCGAACCTCGCCTCGCTCGGCGAGTACATCGCGATGCACCGAGTCGACGTCGACGCCGCTCGCGCTTACGGAGCCCGCTACGACGAGTACGCTCGAGCGGCGCACGTGACCGTCGCGATCCGCCATGAAGTCACCAAAGCGTTCCTCGCCATGCGATTAGGCGACGAACAGTCCGCGCTCGAGCGAATCAAGAGCGCCGATCGAGCTGCTGAAAATGCGCCGGCGATATTTTCGGTGATGCCTCACGCGGCGAAAATGCTGCACGCCTTTCGCTTTCGCGGCGTGGCTGCGGCCGAGCAATTCGTTTCAGAAGTGCGACAAGAGAGCGGACTTTCACTGGCCCTCGGGGTGCGCTGCCAAAGCATGATTGCGCGCGGCGAGCTCGCCGACGTGGAGGAAATCGTCGCAGATCGCTTGCGGGATTCGAGCGACCTCCTCTCCCGGCGCGGATTGCTCGGCGCGCGCTACACGGCCGCGGCACAGCGTGCCCTC
>DATJRF010000141.1:0-6974 GCA_035505015.1 Verrucomicrobiia bacterium
GCCGGGAACGAGGCGGCCGGTAATCCGCAGGCGCAGATCGCCGCGATTCTCGCGGCGATCGCCGCGGTCGCGCTCGCGATGCTGTTGCTGATCTGCGAGATGGCCTACGTGACCGGGATGGCGGGCGCCGCCTGGAAGCACGGTACCGCAAGCCTGCGCGACGGATGGGAAGCCTTCGAGCGCCGCGGCAGCGAGATCCTCGTCGCGATCGTCCTGCTCTTCGCGATCGGGCTGGTTGCGGCGCTGCTCGCGCCGGTCACGCTGCTGCTCTCGGGAGCCGCCTATGCGGCGCTGACGATCTATACGCTCGCCGCCGTCATCATCGGCGAACGCAGCGCGCTCGCCGGCATCGCCGAGTCGTTTGCGCTCGCCTGGGAGAATCTGTGGCCGACGCTCGCCGTGGTGGCGCTGGTCGTCGCGATCGCGGCGGCCGGCGGATGGTTGGGCGGCTGGCTCGGCGGTTTGGCAGGACGGGCCTCTCCTCTGCTCGCCGGCCTGGTCGCTGCGGTCGCGCAGCAGATCGTCGTCGCCTACGCCACGCTGGTCGTGGTGGGCGAATATCTCAAGCTGCGGAACCTTCACGAGGCGCCGGGGGGTTCACAGTAACCTATGGCCACGGGCTTGGATTCGATCGTCATCAAGGGCGCGCGCGAGCACAACCTCAAGAACGTCGATCTCGTTCTTCCGCGCAACCGGTTGATCGTCGTGACGGGGCTCTCCGGCTCGGGTAAATCGTCGCTGGCCTTCGATACGATCTACGCCGAGGGGCAGCGCCGCTACGTCGAGTCGCTTTCGTCGTACGCGCGCCAGTTTCTCGGGCAGATGGAGAAGCCGGACGTCGACTACATCGAGGGGCTCTCGCCGGCGATCTCGATCGATCAGAAGTCGACCTCGCGCAACCCCCGCTCGACGGTGGGCACGGTTACCGAGATCTACGACTACCTCCGGCTGCTCTTCGCGCGGATCGGCACGCCGCATTGCTACAAGTGCGGGCGCGAGATCAGCTCGCAGAGCAGCGAGCAGATCGTCGATGCGATCCTCGAGCTTCCCGAAGGAACGCGCATCCAGCTGCTGGCGCCGCTCGTGCGCGGACGCAAGGGCGAGTACGCCAAGCTCTTTGAAGAGATCGCGAAGGAGGGCTTCGCGCGCGTCCGCGTCGACGGCGAGACGAAGGAGCTGCGCGAAAAGATCGTTCTGGACAAGAAGCGCAAGCACACGATCGAAGCGGTGGTCGATCGCTTGGTCGTCAAAGAGGGCGTTCGCAAGCGCCTGGCCGACTCGGTCGAGACGACCTTGCGCCTTTCGACCGGCATCGTCACCGTGCTCGCGGAGGAGCCGAAGGCGCAGGCGCGCGAGCTCACGTACAGCGAGGCGTTTGCCTGCGTTTACTGCGGGCTCTCCTTCGAGGAGCTCGCGCCCAGGCTGTTCTCCTTCAACTCGCCGTACGGCGCCTGCCCGGCGTGCAGCGGGTTGGGCGAAAAGATCGAGATCGATCCGTGGAAGGTGATCCCGGATCGCAGCAAGTCGATCGCCGACGGTGCCATCGTGCCGTGGAGCCGCAGCCTCGGGACCGGCAAGTACCCGTCGATGAATCCGTACTATTTGCAGCAGCTCGAGCGCGTGTTGCGCCGGCACCGCGCGAAGATGACGACGCCGATCGAATCGATGCCGGCGGAGGTCGTCGATCTAATCCTTTACGGAACCGATCGCGAGCAGACGTTCGCGTACACCTCGCGCGGCGGTAAGACCTGGGAGTACCGCTCCTCGTTCGAAGGCGTCGTCAACAACCTCCAGCGGCGCTACGCCGAGACTTCGAGCGAGTACGTCAAGGAAGACATCGAGAAATACATGTCGGCGTCGACCTGCCCGACTTGCAAGGGCGCGCGGCTCAAGCCCGAGGCGCTCGCCGTGACGGTGGGCTCGAGCAACATCGACGCGCTCACCCGTCTCTCGATCGAGAACGCCGAGAAGTTTTTTCGCGATCTCACGCTGACGCCGCGCCAGGAGCAGATCGCGCACCAGATCGTCAAGGAGATTCGCGGGCGGCTCGGCTTCTTGACCAACGTCGGGTTGAACTATCTCACCCTGGCGCGCTCCGCGACCACGCTCTCCGGCGGCGAGTCGCAGCGCATTCGCCTGGCGACGCAGATCGGCAGCGCGCTGGTCGGCGTCCTCTACATCCTCGACGAGCCGTCGATCGGGCTGCACCAGCGCGACAACGATCGCCTGCTCGCGACGCTCAAGACGCTGCGCGATCTCGGAAACACGCTCGTGGTCATCGAGCACGACGAGGATACCATGCGCACGGCCGACGTCGTCGTCGACATCGGCCCCGGAGCCGGCGCCGAAGGCGGCCACATCCTCACCGTCGGCACGCTCGATCAGATCCTCGCCAACCCGATCTCCGAGACCGGTGCGTATCTCTCGGGGCGCAAGTTCATCCCGATTCCCAAGCGCCGGCGCGAGCCGCGCGGCTGGCTCGACGTGCGCCGGGCGACCGCCAACAACTTGCGCGGGATCGACGTGCGCTTTCCGATCGGCACGCTCTGCGCGGTGACCGGAGTGAGCGGAAGCGGAAAATCTACGCTCGTCAACGCGGTGCTGGTGCGCGCGCTCAACCAGCATCTCCACGGCCAGCCGGCGGGCGGAACCTACGGCACGGTCGGCGGCGCGCAGCAACTCGACAAGTTGGTCGTGATCGATCAGTCGCCGATCGGCCGGACGCCGCGCAGCAACCCGGCCACTTACACCGGCATGTTCAACCAGATTCGCGATCTCTTCGCCAAGCTGCCTGCGGCACGCATTCGCGGTTACGAGGCGGGCCGGTTCAGCTTCAACGTCAAGGGCGGCCGTTGCGAGAAATGCCAGGGCGACGGGATCATCAAGATCGAGATGCACTTCCTTCCCGACGTCTACGTGCCGTGCGAAGTTTGCAAAGGCAAGCGCTACAACGCGCAGACCTTGGAGGTGCGCTACAAGGGCAAGACGATCTCCGACGTGCTGGAGATGCGCGTCGACGAAGCGAGCCCGTTCTTCGAGAGCATTCCGCGCATCTACAACAAGCTCAAGACGATCTGCGACGTCGGCTTGGGCTACATCAAGATGGGGCAGCCGGCGACCACGCTCTCGGGAGGAGAGGCGCAGCGCGTCAAACTTGCGACCGAGCTCTCGCGGCGCTCGACCGGCCGGACCTTCTACGTGCTCGACGAGCCGACCACCGGGCTGCACTTCGCCGACATTCACAAGCTCCTCGACGTCCTCGAGCGGCTCGTGCAGACGGGCAATACGGTGCTCGTGATCGAGCACAATCTCGACGTCATCAAGACCGCCGACTACTTGATCGACCTGGGGCCCGAGGGCGGCGACCGCGGCGGCACGGTGATCGCGACCGGAACGCCCGAGAGCGTCGCCGCCAACCCGCACTCGTACACCGGCTCGTACCTGGTCCCGGTCCTGCGCGACGAGCGGGCCGTCGGCCACCACCTCCCCAACGCCGCCACGATGGAGGCGATGGAGCGAGAAAACTTCCGCGTCCTCGACGACCTTGCGAAGGGAGAACGCGTTACCGTCGAAGCCTAGTCGCCGTGCCTAGGTTCTCGATCGTCATGCTCGTCTGTTCGGACCTTTCGCGGTCGCGCGCGTTTTACAAAGACGTCATCGGGCTGCGCGTTGCGGTGGACCGTATGCCGCGCTGGGTCGAGTTCGAGCTGGGCGGAGGCGCTACGCTGGGGCTGCATCCCCGCAGCGAGCTCTTGGCGGTGCGCCCCGGTTCGC
Organism: Verrucomicrobiia bacterium; assembly: GCA_035505015.1. GTDB lineage: Bacteria > Vulcanimicrobiota > Vulcanimicrobiia > Vulcanimicrobiales > Vulcanimicrobiaceae > DATJRF01. The sequence goes on from DATJRF010000141.1 coordinate 3,775, forward strand.
TGCAGCTCGGGTTCACCGTCGAAAACGTCGATGGCTTCGTAGCCGACTGCGCGGCGATGCGCGTGCCGATCTTTCAAGATCCCTACGACGAGCCGTTCGGCCGCATCGCGGTGATCGGCGATCCGGACGGTTACCCGATCCAGATCGGAACGCCCCGCCCGTGAAGCCTGCGGCTCGTGCCGCGCAGCTGCGGGCGCAGCTCGACGAGGCGAATCATCGCTACTACATTCTCGACGACCCGTCCATTACCGACGCCGAGTACGACGCGATGCTGCGCGAGTTGATCGAACTCGAGCGGGCGCACCCGGCGCTGCGCGTCGCCGATTCGCCGACGCAGCGCGTCGGAGCGCCGGCGGCCGAAGGCTTCGCGCCGTTCGAGCACGAGCGCCCGATGCTCAGCCTCGGCAACGCCTTCTCTGCCGACGAGTTACGGGCGTTCGACGAACGCGTGCGTAAGCTGGCGGAGAACGGCGTTACCTACGTGTGCGAGCTCAAGATCGACGGGCTCGCCATCGCCCTGGACTACGCGCGCGGCGGCCTCGTGCGCGGTGGAACGCGCGGCGACGGCCGCGTGGGCGAAGACGTGACCGCCAACCTGCGCACCGTCCGATCCATCCCCCTGCGCCTGCGCGGCACGGCCCAAGGATCGATGGAGGTGCGCGGCGAGGTGTATCTGCGCAAGAGCGACTTCGAGCGTCTCAACGCGGAGCGGGAGCGCGAGGGCTTGCCGGTCTTCGCCAATCCCCGCAACGCCGCGTCGGGCGGCGTGCGCCAGCTCGACCCGGCGCTGACCGCCGCACGGCGGCTCTCGTTCTACGCCTACGCGATCGCGACGCCGACGCGCGCGAAGACGCAGTGGCAGGCGCTGGAGCTCTTACGGGAGGCGGGATTCGCGGTGAACCCGCACATTCGGCCGGCGCGCGGCATCGAGGAGGCGATCGCGTTCTGCGCGCAGTGGGAGGAGCGGCGCGACGAGCTGGACTACGAGATCGACGGCGTGGTCGTCAAGGTCGACGATCTCGCGACGCAGGAACGTTTGGGCGCGGTCGCTCGCGATCCGCGCTGGGCGATCGCCTTCAAGTTCAAGCCGCGCGAAGCGCGCACCAAGCTGCTCGACGTCGTCGTGACCGTGGGACGCACCGGAACGCTCAATCCGAACGCCGTGCTCGAGCCGGTGAAGATCGGCGGGGTGACGGTCAAGAGCGCGACGCTGCACAACGCAGAGTACATCGCGAGCAACGACATTCGCATCGGGGATACGGTGCTCGTCACGCGCGCCGGCGACGTGATCCCGCGCGTGGTCGGGCCGGTGCTCGCCGAGCGCACCGGGCGCGAGCGGCGCTACCGGATGCCGGATCGCTGTCCCGTCTGCGGGTCGGACGTCGATCATCCGCCCGGCGAAGCGATGTCGCGCTGCACCAATGCTTCGTGCCCGGCGCAGATGGTGGAGCGCGTGCGTCACTTCGCCTCGCGCGGCGCGATGGATATCGAGGGGCTCGGCGACGTGCTCTCCGAGCAGCTCACCTCGCTCGGCCTGGTCGCAACGATCGCCGACATCTATGCGCTCGACGCGGCCTCGCTCGAAAAGGTGCCGCGGATGGGCGAGCGCAGCGCGGCGAAGCTGCTCGCGGCGATCGAATCGTCGAAGGCCCGCGGCCTCGCTCGCCTTCTCGCCGCGCTCGGGATCCGGTTCGTGGGCGAGCAAACCGCCCAGATCCTCGCGGGCGACTTCGGGAGCATCGACGCCATCGCCGCCGCCGGCGAGGAGGAGCTGCAGCGCAGCGACGGCATCGGCCCGGAGGTCGCCGGCAGCGTGCACCTGTTCTTCAAGCAGCCTTCGAACCGGCAAACGATCGAGCGGCTGCGCGCGGCCGGGGTCGTCATGGCCGGGCCGAAACGCGCTCGCGCTGCGGCGGGACCGCTCGCCGGCAAGACGCTGGTGCTCACCGGAACGCTCGCAGGGTACACGCGCGACGAAGCGACGGCCGCCATCGTCGCTGCCGGCGGCAAAGTTACGGGTTCCGTGAGCAAGAAGACGGACTACGTCGTCGCCGGCGAAGACGCGGGCAGCAAGCTCGTCAAAGCACGCGAACTCGCCGTCCCCATCATCGACGAATCCACTCTGCGCTCCCTCTTGATCGCCCCTCCGGCGCGATGACGCTAGAAGATGCGGCGCAGGGTGGCGTGCTCGGGCATCGCAGGGAGTGCGGCGCCGAGGGCATCGACGAGGTCGCCGGCGACGACGCCGACGCGATGCACGCGCTGCGCGCACTGACCGGCGAGGCCGTGCCAATAAGCGGCGCAGGCGGCCGCGCCGGCCGGGGAGAGGCCTTGCGCGAGCAGCGTTGCGGTGATGCCGGTAAGCACGTCGCCGCTCCCGGCGGTTGCCAGGGCGTTCGTGCCGGTCACGTTGACGTTTACCGTGCGGCCGTCGTCGACGAGCGTATCGCGTCCCTTGAGCAGGGTCGCGACGCCGGTGCGGGCGACGAACTCGCGCAGGCGTTCGACGCGCTCGCCGGGCGCAACCGTGCCGCGACCGGAGAGGCGCGCGAACTCGCCCGCGTGCGGGGTGAGGATGCATCGCTTCCCGCGCAGCACCTCCAGGTGCTTGGCGAGGTGGAAGAGCGCGCTTGCGTCGATCGCGGCGGGGAGCTCGCTGCGCGCCAGGAAGCCGCGCACGATCTCGCCGGTGCGCTCGTCGAGGCCTAGGCCGGGGCCGATCGCGACCGCGCCGTTGTGCCGCGAAATGTCGATCAGCTCGTCGATCGCATCCTGCGCCGGCGCACCGTCGGCGATCTCCACGACGACTTGCTCGACCAGGTGCGCGCGCAGCACCGGCGCGACCGACGAGGCCGCTGCGACGGTCACGTAGCCGGCTCCGGCGCGCGCCGCCGCGCGCGCGCAGAGCACGGCCGCGCCCGGGAACTGCGCCGAACCTGCGATGACCAGGGGGGCGCCCGCCGCACGCTTGTCCGCATCGTCCCCGCGTGCCGGCAGCGCCCCGAGAAACGCTTCGTCGTCGAGCGCCGCGAACAACCGCTCCTGCGCGCGCAGGATCGATTCGTCGATCCCGATCTCGGCATACCAGAGCGCGCCGACGCGGGCGCGCGCCGGATCGAGCAGCAGCCCGGGCTTGGCGGCGCCGAGCGTCACGGTTTCGCTGGCGCGCACCGCGTCGTCGGCAACCGCGCCGGTCGAGG
>DATJRF010000142.1:0-13460 GCA_035505015.1 Verrucomicrobiia bacterium
GCTCAAGAACCGCTCGACGCGCGAACGGATCTGCGCGATCTGCGAGCCGCGATAGAGATCGTCGCCGACCTTTACCAATGCGCCGCGCGCCAGCAGCGTGTCGAACGCCTTCTGCGCCCCGTTCACGCGCGAGGTCTTGACGCTTGCGACGACGTCTGCTACCGGAACCGGCAGCAACGGGCTTGCGGTATCGACCGGAACGATGCGCTCGAAGAGCCCTCGCTGCTCCGCGGTCAGCTCGGGCTGGTGATCGAGCGCAGCGTAGTAACCGGCGCGATTGCTCACCCGCCCCTCCTCCACGAAGGCCGCGAGCAGACGGACCAGCAGCGGCTCCGCGACCTCCACGGCGCGGGCTAGCGCGATCGAGGTGACGCCGAGCGACCACGGCTCGGCACGATGCGCCTCTTCGAGCAGCGCCTGCACGCGCGCCAGCAGCCCGCGTGCGGCGGCCGCGTCGGCGTACGCCTCCGGGCGCGCTAAGGCGATCGCCTCGGAGCGCGCAACGAGCGCGCGCAACGTTTCGCGGACGATCTCTTCGCGGAGATTCGCCTCGCGGGCGACCCCCGCGGCATCGAGGCCTTCCAACCCGCGCTCGCGCAACGCGCGCAACACCGCGGTCTCGGATCGATCCGGCGCCTCGCTCTCGTCGCCGGCGGCGGCGCCCACGACGGCGCCGCCACCGAGCAGCGTCTTGGGCGATACGCGCCGCACGACGAAGCGCAGTCCCGGAAAGAGGACGGCCGGCTCGCGCAGATGCAGCATCGCCGGCACCTCGTGCGCCGCTTGCGGAACGCGATCGAAGAGCAGCGTCCCGAGGATCTCGGCGGCGCCGACGTAGGCGCGCACGGGGGTGCGCCGGCGCAGGATCGGCAGCGCTTGCGGCAGCGGCGTGAAACGAACGCCGGCGGCGCGGCCGGGGGCCAGCTCGTGCGAAACCACCGCTTCGCCGCGAGCGATCTCGTCCCGCGCGATCGACGGAATCCAGAGCGCGACGCGGCTGCCGCCGTCCACGCGCTCGCGCCGCTCGCCGAAGACTTCGATGCCGCGCACCCGCGCGCGCTTGCCGCTCGGCTCGAGATGCACGACGTCGCCGCTCGCGATCGCACCCTGCGCGAGCGTCCCGGTGAGAACCGTCCCGATTCCTTCGAGCGTAAAGACGCGGTCGACCGGCAGATAGGCCGGTGCGTGCGGATCGCGCGCCGGCAGCGCGCGCAGGGCCGACGCGATCAGCGCCTTGAGCTCCTCGAGCCCCGCGCCGGTCACGCTCGAGACGGCGACCGACGGCGCGCCGGCCGCGATCGTGGCGCGCAGCTCCGCTGCGGTCGCCGCCCGCACCGCTTCAAGCTCGCCCTCCTCGACCAGGTCGGCTTTCGTGTAGACGACGATCGTGGTGCGAACGTTGAGAAACCGCAGAATCTCCAGGTGCTCGCGCGTCTGCGTGCGGATCCCCTCGTTGGCCGCGACGACGAGCAGCAGCACCTCCATGCCGGAGGCGCCGGCCAACATGTTGTGGAGAAACCGTTCGTGGCCCGGAACGTCCACGATTCCCGCTTCCAGCCCGCCACCCAGCGGCAGGCGCGCGAACCCGAGATCGAGCGTCATGCCGCGCAGCTGCTCTTCGGCGAAGCGATCCGGGTTCGTTCCGGTCAAGGCCGCGACCAGCGCCGACTTTCCGTGATCGACGTGGCCGGCCGTTCCGACGATTCTCACCCGCGGCGCCGCTTCACGTGCGCAGGCGTGCGATACGATAATCCGCCAGGATGTCGTCGGCGGCGCGCATTCCGGTCTCGGCGCCGCCCTCCATGAAGCCTTGCGCCGAGACCGAGCAATGCTCGCCGGCAAAGTGGCAGTTGCCTTGCCGCTCGAACTCGTGACCGGCGATCGTGGTGCACTGCCCGACCAGCCACGAGGAGTAGCTTGCGAGGATGTTGGGATCGGCTTGCGCGTTTCCGAACGTCGCCTTCCCATTCCAGCTCTTCGAGGTGCCCGGCCACACCTCGTCGAGCATCGCGAGGAAGCGGCGGGCCTCGCGCTGCACGACCGGCGAATCGGCGGTCGACGCGTACGGCACGGGCGGCGTATCGATCATGCCCGGCGCCGCGCCGGTGAAGCGCTCGACCAATCCCGCTTCTCCGCTCTGGCCCAGCGAGAAGTCGACCGAGCATTGGAACTGCAAATCGGTCCAAATCTGCCCGGTCGTCGGCCACGGAAAGCGGCCGCGCGCGCGCCACGGCCGATCCGCGAACTGGACGTGCAGCTTGGTGTGGTAGCCGTATCCGAGATTTTCGATCGCGTTGATCTTGGCCGCATCGAAGCCGGCGCCCGAATAGTCGAGGCCGCGCAGAACGATGAACGGGATCGCCATCACGACCCGATCCGCCACCACCTTCTCGGTGGCTCCGCCGTTTGCAAACGTAAGCTCGTACGTGCCGCCGGGTTGGCGCCGAATCGCAAGCATGCGCCGCCGGAGCAGGATCGAGCCTTGCGGAAGCGCGTCTGCGATCGCCATCGCCAGGCGCTGATTCCCAGTCGAGGTGGTGTAGCGCTGATCCGAGTAGCCCAGCACGTTGAGCTCGCCGCCCGGCCGGCGGTAGTGCCGCTGCACGCCGAGCATCTCGACCACGTTGAGCGAGCTGAGCTCGGCCGGCTCGCGCCCGTACTCGTTGCGATACGCCTCGAAGATCAGGCTGCCCAAACGCGAAGTGCGCCCGCCGGGTACGTACGTCTCGATCCAACGCAGCATGCTCATCGCGTCCAGGCGCCGCGCCTCGGGCGTGGCGTCGCGATAGGTAACGGCGTCGCCGACCGCCGCGAGCTGGCGCTCGAGGATCGGATAGATCGCGGCGAAGTCGCGGTCGGCTTCGGGCATGGGATAGTACGTGCCGTGCAGGTAGGCGGTATCGCGCGCCCCCGGCTGCATCGCGGCCAACGTATCGAGCAGCGGTATACGGAAGCGCGCCGCCAGCCCGCGCATCGTGCGATGATCCGTGTCGATCATCGCGCCGCACCATTCCGTGTGCTGCGCGTCGTCCCAAAACGTCCAGTTCGAGTGCATCCGCCCGCCGACGCGATCCGAAGACTCGTAGACGGTCGCGGGGATGGCGGCGTCGTGCAGGCGCAGCGCCGCGCACAGCCCGGCGATGCCGGCGCCGACGATCGCGATCCGCTCGCGACCGCGTGCCGCCGAGCTGCCGCAGGCGCTCAAGAGCGGCGTCACCGCCGCCGCGAGCGCCGCCGCGCCGCCGGCCTCCAAGAACCGCGCGCGCGAGGTTTGCGACCCGTGCACCGCTGCGTGGTGCTCGCGTGCGAGGCGGCGCAGCGAGCGAAAGAGGGGAGAGCGCGGCATCTTAGATCTTAACGCTCAGGTCGACGAAGAAGTTGAATGGCTGGAGCACGGAGGTCGCGCCGACCTCGGTGATGTTGAAGAACGTGCCATACGGATATTTTACCTGAACCGGCGGATCGGTCAAAAAGTTTCCCGAGGGCGGCAGAACGTTCGACGGGAGGTTCGAGTACGTGCAGGTCACCGGATTGTCCCAAGCGTAGCCGCGCTGCGGGCAGACGTTTACGAGGTTGTTCAGCGTCGCCGTCACGGTCGCGCGCGGCGTGACGTCGTAGCTGAGCTGCAGGTTGAGCGTAAACTGGGACGGCTCGCGCAGCGAGCCCAGGCCGTCGAAGCGATTCCCGGTGAAGGGATCGGGGATGAAGATCGACTGGTCCGCCGTGAAGTTGTCCGGGTTGTTGCACGAGATGGCCGGCGTCGTCGGAGTAGCGGCCGGCTGCTTGGAGCAGAACTGCGGAACGTAGCCGGGGTAGACCAGCGGCGAGCCGTAGAACGAGCCGTCGACGTAGTGCAGCGACGGCGTGATCGCGAGCTTGCGGTGCTTGTAGTTGAGGATGAGCGAGGCGACGTTGGGCACCTCGTAGCCGTTCGAATAGCTAAACGGTCCCGGGACCGTATCGTACGGCGAATACCACCCGTTGGTATCGAGCAGCGGTTCGAGCGCTTCCTTGTAGTAGGGGTTGGGAATTTGCAACTGACCGGCGTTGGCGCTCGCGTCGCTATTGAGCAGGGTCGGCGCCGCGTTGCCGGCGTCGTGCCCGGAGCCGCAGGCCGCCCAGTTCGGCGACGAGGCGGTCACGCCGGCGCAGGCGTGCGTGTAGGAGTTGAACTGCGCGATCGCTTCGTTGAGGTTGTCGATGACGCTTTGCCCGTTGATCGGGCTGAAATGCACTTTGCTGTCGGTGTACGTGTACGAGAGCAGATACGAAAAGCCGTCGCGAGCGAAATCGCCGCCCTGCAGCGAGAACTCGACGCCGTAGGAATGCTGCGTACCGACGTTGAGGCCGGCGAGCGTCCCGCCGAGCGCGTCGATCGCCTTGTACTCGACCTGATTCTTGGTGGAGCGGTAGAACGGCGAGAGCTTGAACGAGACGTTCGTCCCCTTGAGGTGCTTCTCGAGCGAGAGGTCGTAGTTGTAGGAGGTGTCGGGATAGATCGAGTGATCGGGCGTGGTGTACCCGAACGCGTAGAACTGCGAGATGAACGAGGCGAGGTTCTGCTGGTAGGTGTTGTACTGGTAATACGAGGAGCCCTCGGCGCGCGCGTATTTTCCGTACGAACCGCGCAGCACGGTATCGGGGTCGAGCGTGTACGTGAACGAGGCGCGCGGCTGGAAGACGTTGGCGACGGCCAGACCCGCCGGTACGTTCGTCAACCCGGCGGCGGTCGGCCCGGTGCCGTTCCACATCGGCGCTCCGTAGCCGTCGGCCTCGCAGTCGCTCGGCGAGGTGAACGAGCCGCTGCCGGGATTGAAGAGCCAGGTCGGCGATTGACCGAGCTCGCCGCAGTGCTCGCGGTTATAGGCGTTGAACCAAAACTGCCGCGCGGGATAGCCGCTCTCCAGGTCGTTGGTCGCGTAGGCAAAGTGATCTAAGCGTACGCCGAGATTGGCGGTCAGTTTGTCGTTGGGCTGCCAAAGATCGGTCAGCGAGTACGAGGAGAAGATCGGCGTGACGTCGTCGACCTGCGCGCTCTGCCCGTTCTCGGTCACCACCCAGTGCGCGCCCGCCTTGGCAGCGGCCGAGCCGGCCGGCGCGTACCCCGGCGTCAGATTTATCCCGGCGCCGCCGGGCAGCGGGCCGCCTTGGCTGCGGTAGTCGAAGCAGCTCCAGAGCGCGCCGGTCTGGTAGTTGTAGCAGTTGCCGTTCTTGTCGATGTAGCTCGAGAGCACCGTGCCCAGGCCCGACGAGTACATCCCGCCGTCGTAGAGATAGTTGTTGGTGCCCAGGCTCGACGTTCCGGCATCGGTCGAGCTGAAGGTAGCGTTGTACGTCTGCAGCTTCTGCGTCATGAAGGTGGACTGCGCGGTCACGAGGTTCTGCACCGAGAGTTGGTTCGAGTAGATCAGGCCGCCGCCGAACGTGTGATCGAGCACCTCGTAGTCGGCCAGCTCGGCGCCGAAGGGGAGCTGCGCGCTGGTCGGCCCGCTGATGAACCAGTCGGAGTACTCGCCGTAGGTGAGAAAGCGCAGGTACGAGCGGTCGTTGAAATTCTTCTGGTACTGCAGCTTCTCGATCGAATAGCCGTTGTAGGAGCCGTCGCGCTGGTTCGGGCCGATCGCCGACTCGTCGCTCGGCTGGCTCGGAAACGACCCGGTCGCGAGCTTGCTCGGATCCGGTGCCTGCATCAACGGCCCGACGTAGTAGGTCGAGGTGAGATACGGGATCGGATAGCTGAAGCCGCCGACGTGATTGGCAACCGAGGCGTCGGTGATGCCGAGCTCGTTCTGCGAACTGTAGAACCACGTGTTGATGCCGCCCTCGATGTAGAGCAGCTGGACGTCGTCGCGGTACGGCGAGTTCTTGTGCGGGATCGCGAGATGCAAGTTGACGACGTTCTCGCGATCGACGTTGGTCGCTTGCGCGTAGCTCGGGCCCGGCGCGAAGAGCGCGCCGTAGTTGGGGGCGCCCCCGCCGCTGCCGTCGAGAATGCCGTTGCCGTAGATGTTGAACGACGGATTACCGCTGGGCGCCCACAGCGGGTAGAAGTAGAGCGGCTCGCCCGCGCCGTTGAACTGCGTGGCGTAGCGCAGATCTTGATTGGTTCCGGCGAACCCCGCGTAATACGAGAAGACGCGGTCGGGCGTCGCGCCGGAGACTTCGACCTTCGCCTCGTGATAGAAGGCCGGGCCGCCCGTCGAGAGATCGGCATCCGCGTAGCCTGGGCTGGTGCCGGCTTTGATGACTTGATTGATGTACCCGGCGAGGCCCGAGGAGTTCGAAGAGGCCGGGGTCCCGCCGGTATAGACCTGCACCTCTTGGTTGCCCAAGCTCGTCAAGGTCGTGATCGGCGCGAGATCGGACTGGCGCGTGACCGGGAGGCCGTCGAACTCGTAGGCGACCTGATCGATGTCGCCGCCGCGCACGTAGACGCCCTGATACCAACCGGCTTGCGTCGAGGGAATATTGACGCCCGGCGCGCTCGCGATCGCGCCGTACGCCTGCAGCATCGAGCCGGATCCGCCGAGCGCCTGCGCCGCCTTCTGCCCGGTCGGGTTGACCGAATAGACGTCGCTCGTCACGCCGGAGTGAACCAGGCTCTGCGTCGAGCGCGAGGTGGTGTGCGCGATCGTCTGCAGCGTCTTGCTCATGACGAGCGAGACGTTCGCCCCCTGGTCGGCAAAGATCGCAATGCCGGGCTGCGACTGCGGCTCGTAACCGGCCTTGGCGGCGCTGATCGTGTACGTGTCGGGATCGAGCGAGATGAACGAGAAGTTTCCGGCGCTATCCGAGGTGGTCTGCGCGCGCTGCGAGGGGGAGACCGCGACGATGGTCGCGCCCGCGACCGGCGCGCCGCTCCCCGCTTCGAGGACCCGGCCGCGCAGCGTCCCGGTCGTCCCGGCGTAGCCCGCCAAGGGGGCGAAAGCGAGAATCAGAGCGGCAACAGCCGTGACGATCCGCCTAGCCAAACAGCACCTCGCGTAAAAGGGAGCGCGTGTCTTCCTTCGGAGTGTACGGCGGGGCCGACCGTTCGCCTATGGGCCCATAGTACAAATTTACGAGGTTTGGCTGTCGTCGAAATCCAAGAGGCGTGCGGCCAGCTGAAGGCTGAAGCGCACCTCCTCGTCGTCCAGTCGTACCCCGAGCACGTCGGCGATACGCGCCAGCCGGTAGCGAAGGGTATTGGGGTGGATCGCGAGGGCGCCGGCCGTCTCGCGCATGCGAAAGCCGTTGCGCGCGAGTTCCAGGATCGCCGCGACCAGTGCCGCGCCGCCGCGCTGCGCCCGCAGCGGGTCGAGCAGTTCGGCGATGAAGGTCCGGCGCGCCTCGAGATCGCCCGCGAGCACGCGCGGCACGAGCACCTCTTCGTAGACGCAGACCTTGCCGCGATTGCGATAGCCGATGAGCGAGAGCGCCTCGCGATAGCTGCGCCGCGCGCCCTCGACGCCGCGATGCCCGCGGCCGACCACGACGCACAGCGAATCGTCGCCGAAGGTCCGCACGATCGCCCCGATCTCGACGCCCTCGGGGATCAGGAACGGCACGTGATTGAGCGCGACCGAGACGAGCTGCTCGGCACCGTTGGCACGCAGGGCGTCGCGAACGCGCTGCGCGACCTTATCGCGGCGCAGATATCCGTCGCGCCCGAGCGGGATCTCTTCGTCGAGCACCACGACCGCCGCACGATAGCTCGTCTCGTCGTCGAAGCCCAGGAGGCGAACCCGTTCCTCCGCTGCAGGCGTCTGGTCTGGTCGCGACTCGAGCAAAGAGAGCACCGACGCGTAGCCCAAGCTCGCCTCGAGCAGCGCCATCTCGCGCTGGTGGGCGATGCGAATCGCCGCGACCAGCGCGGCGTATTCCGCCGCTCGGTGGTCGAGCTCCGAGAGCGGTTCGTCGCCTTCGACGATCCAAACGATCCCTACCAACTCGGCGCCGAGCCGGATCGGGCAGGCGACGCGCGCCGCTAAGCCGATCTCGGGATTGGGCGGAATCCGAATCGGCTTCTCGCTCGCGCGCAGGCGGCGTGCGAGCCCCGAGGACTCGAGCGCGCGCATCATCGTCGGCGGCGTCTGCGCGCGTTCGAGCGTTTCGCGCCGGATCGCGTCGGTGCGCTGGTCGATCGTGCAGTGGGCGAGCAGCTTGCCGGACGGATCCTCGAACGTCACGGAACGCCCGATGAGCGGGCAGAGGATGCGCGCGAGATCGTCGAGCGTCGCTTCGCTCGAGGCGGCGCGCATCAGCGCGTGATGGATTTGCTCGGAGCGCTCGATGATGCGGTACGGCTCGGCCATGATGGCACGGTGAAGCTCTTCGGTGATCCGCGCGAACGGCGTTTCGAACGGGATCTCGACCAGCGGAAGAAAGACCCGGTCGGCCGCCTCGCGCTGGGCGGCGGAGAACTCGGCGACGTAGCGCGGCGTCGCCAACCCTACCCCGGCGATGCCGCGGGCGGCCAGCGCCTCGATGAGCGCGCGCGCCTCGGCCTCGTCGCGCGGCCAGCTGTAGCCGGTCGTCAAGAGGAAATAGCCGGCCGGCACCCACGGGGCCGGATCGGGCATGTCGACGACGTGAGACCACAGGACCGGCCGGTCCAGCCCGGCCTCCCCGGCGACGAGCCGGGCACCGGCCAGGATCGGGAGCGCCAGGGCGTTCCGCACCGTGAGGCTGTTGCCTTTGGCATCAGAATCCAAAAAAGACGGTAAAATTGTGCTGGACATACGTGGCCTTCCCTCGCGCGAGCCTTTACACTACAAGGAAGGGGCCTTCCTTTGCTTCGCCCGCTGAAGAGATCGAGTTCGAGGATGACCGGAATAGTTCAGGACGCGGCGCTGCTGGCGCGCCGGGAGCGGGCCGTGGCGCGGGGCGTCGGCGTGGTTCACCCGATCTTCGTCGAGCGGGGCAGCGGCGCGGAGGTCTGGGACAGCGAGGGGCGGCGCTACCTCGATTTCGTGGCCGGGATCGGAACGCTCGCGCTCGGGCACGCGCATCCCAAGATCGCCGAAGCCATCGCCGAACAGGCGCGGCGCCTGACGCACATGTGCTTCCAGGTCGCGATGTACGAACCGTACGTTGCGGTTGCGGAGGCGCTCAACGAGCGCGCGCCGGGCCGCTGGCCGAAGAAGACCCTGCTGCTCTCCACCGGCGCCGAAGCGACCGAGAACGCGATCAAGATCGCCCGCGAATACACGCGGCGCCCGGCGGTGGTCGCGTTCGCGCACGGCTACCACGGGCGCACGCTGCTGGCGCTCTCGATGACCGGAAAGAACGAGCCGTACAAGCAGCACTTCGGGCCGTTCTGCAGCGAGATCTACCATTCGCCGTTTCCGTACGAGCATCACGGTATCACGGCGCGCCACGCACTCGACGCGCTCGGCGAGCTCTTCGAGAGCAGCGTCGCTCCGGATCGCGTCGCGGCGATCATCGTGGAGCCGGTGCTCGGCGAGGGCGGATTCGTGCCGGCCCCGCGCGAGTTTCTGCACGAGCTGCGCCGCATCGCCGACCGCCACGGCATCGTCCTGATCTGCGACGAGATCCAGACCGGCTTCGGCCGCACCGGTACGTTCTTCGCCTGCGAGCAGTACGGAGTCGAACCGGATCTCATCACGGTCGCCAAATCGCTCGCGGGCGGCTTGCCGCTCGCGGCGGTCTGCGGGAAGGCCGAGATCGTGGACGCGCCGAGCGCCGGCGGCCTGGGTGGAACGTTCGCCGGCAACCCGGTGGCGTGCGCGGCCGCGCTCGCCACCTTCGAGATCATGGACGAGGACTTCTTTGCGCGCGCGCGCGCGATCGGCGATCGCATCGCGACCGCGCTGCACGCGCTTCGGGCGCGCTTTGCGCAAATCTCCGACGTGCGCGGCTTGGGGCCGATGCTCGCCATGGAGCTGCGCGAGGGCGCGCCGGCGCTGATCGAGGCGGCGCGCGAGCGCGGCTTGCTGCTGATGCTCGCCGGCAAGCGCGACGTCGTGCGCTTGCTGGTGCCGTTCGTCATCTCCGACGCCGAGCTCGACGAGGGGCTCGCAATCTTGCGCGCGAGTGCCGAAGCGGCGCTCGCAGGAGGTCGATAACATTCCAAACGAGCACGAACGCGAGCGCGAGGTCTACGAATACACGCAGCGCGTCCTGGATCTGATCGAGAAGCCGCAGATCACCGCGGGCGAGGCGCAGTGGATCACGCGCGAGACGGTCGAAGGATTCCGCGAGCACGTCAATCCGGGATTCCTGGAGTACCGCAAGGCCGGCGACGCCGAGGGCGCGAGCGCCGTGGTCGAGTGGGCCGACGCCGGGCCGAACTCGTACCGCGACGTGAACGGACGCGAATACCTCGACTGCCTCGGCGGCTTCGGCATCTTCAACGTCGGCCACCGGCATCCCAAGGTCGTTCGCGCCGTGATGGCCCAGCTGCGCCGCCAGCCGCTGCACAGCCAAGATCTGCTCGACCCGCTGCGCGCGATGCTCGCGAAGGCGCTCGCGATGCTCACGCCGCCGTCGCTCGAGTTCGCCTTCTTCTGCAACAGCGGCACCGAAGCGGTCGAAGCCGCGCTCAAGTTCGGCCGCGCCTTCGATCCGACCAAGGTGACGATCGTGGCGGCGACGCGCGGCTTTCACGGCAAGAGCTACGGCTCGCTCTCGGCCAGCGCCAAGGCGGAGTTCCGGCGGCCGTTCGGCCCGATGCTGCCCAACATCGAGCACGTGCCCTTCAACGATCTGCCCGCGCTCGAAGATATGATGAGCTCGTGCAAGGCGGTCGGCGAGGACGTCGGCATCGTGCTGCTCGAGCCGATCCAAGGCGAGGGCGGCGTGAACATCCCCTCCGACGACTATCTTCCCGGCGTGCGCGCGCTCTGCGATCGCTTCGGCTCGCTCTTGATCTTCGACGAAGTGCAGACCGGGATGGGGCGCACGGGCAAGATGTTTTGCTTCGAGCACTACGGCGTCGTGCCGGATCTGCTGTGCCTCGCGAAGGCCTTCGGGGGCGGCGTGATGCCGGCAGGCGCGGTCGTCGGAAGGCGCGGCGTCTTCTCCAAGCTCTTCGCCAACCCGTTCCTTCACACGACGACCTTCGGGGGCAATCCGCTGGCCTGCGCCGCCGCCCTCGCGACGATCAACGTGTTGATCGAAGAGCGGCTGCCGGAGCGCGCGGCCGTCATGGGCGAACGCATGCTTGCCGGCATCCGCGCGGCGGTGGCCGGGGTGGACCTCGTGGTCGACGCGCGCGGCAAGGGCCTGCTCATGGCGATCGAGTTCCGCGACAACGAGAGCGGCTTCGAGTTCGGCAAGCGGATGCTCGAGCGCGGCGTACTCGTCTCCGGGACGCTCGTGAACGCGCGCGTCATCCGGATCGAGCCGCCGCTCACGATCGCGGAGGAGCAGGCGGACTACGTGTGCCAAGCAATAGGGGAAACGTTGCGTTCGATGGCCGGCCTCGCGCCGACGGGGGTATGACGAAGATGCAGACGACGCCGCGGTTTACCGCCGATCCGCAAGAGATCCTGCGCAACCTTCCGCGCATCGGCGAGACGATTCCCATGTACGTCGACGGCCGCTGGAAACTCGCCGACGAGGGCGGCACGCGCGAGGTGCACGATCCGGCGACCGGCCGGGCGATCGCGACCGTCACCGAGGCAACCGCCCGCGACGCCGAAGCGGCGATCGCCGCCGCCCGCCGCGCCTTCGACGAAGGCCCCTGGAGCGCGTTCACGGCCGCCGACCGCGCGGCGCTGCTCTTCAAGGTCGCCGACGCGATCGACGCCGCGCGCGAGGAGTTGGTGCGCATCGACACGCTCAACAACGGCAAGCCGCTGCGCGAAGCCGAGTACGACGTCGCCGACGCGGCCAACTGCTTCCGCTACTACGCCGGGCTGGCCACGAAGCCGAGCGGACAGACGTTCGACGTTCCGGCGCCGTCGCAAACCTTCACCGTCCGCGAGCCGATCGGCGTCTGCGGCCAGATCGTTCCGTGGAACTATCCGCTGCTGATGGCGGTGTGGAAGCTCGCGCCGGCGCTCGCCGCCGGCAACGTCTGCATCCTCAAGCCCTCGGAGCTGACGCCGCTCTCGGCACTGCGCTTGGCCGCGATCTTCGAAGAGCTCGAGTTCCCGCCGGGCGTCGTCAATATCGTGACGGGGGCCGGAGCGACCGCCGGGCACGCCCTCGCCGCGAGCCACCTGGTCGACAAGATCGCCTTCACCGGCGGCACCGTTACCGGACGCAGCATCATGACCGCTGCGACCGGCAACCTCAAGAAAATCTCCCTCGAGCTGGGCGGCAAGTCGCCGAATATCGTCTTCGGCGACGCCGATTTCGAAACCGCGGTCGACTACGCGCTCTTCGGCATCTTCGCCAACGCCGGGCAAGTGTGCTCGGCCGGCTCGCGCCTGCTGCTCCAAGAGAACGTGCACGAGCGTTTCGTCGAGCGGCTGACGGAACGCGCCAAAAAGATTCGCGTCGGCAACGGATTCGATCCGCAGACCGAGATGGGGCCGCTGATCTCGCCGGCGCACGCCAAACGCGTCGAAGGCTACATCGCGGTCGGCAAAGAGGAGGGCGCGCGGATGCTCTGCGGCGGCGAGCGCCTGGGCGGCGAGCTCGCCGCAGGGAACTTCATCGCGCCGACGATCTTCGATCGCACCGCGCCGCGCATGCGCATCGTGCAGGAAGAAATCTTCGGCCCGGTGCTCGTCGTTCAAACCTTCTCCGACGAAGCCGAAGCGATCCGCATGGCCAACGACTCGATCTACGGCCTGGCCGGCGCGGTCTTCACGCAGGACGTCGCCAAGGCGCATCGCGTCATCCGCAAGCTGCGCGCGGGGATCACCTGGATCAACACCTACCACCCCACCTACAACGAAGCGCCGTGGGGCGGCTACAAGCAATCCGGGATCGGCCGCGAGCTCGGCACCTACGGCTACGACGCCTACACCGAAGTCAAACAGATCAACGTCAACCTCGACGTCGCTCCCTCCGGCTGGTTCGAACCTTAGCGGCTTCGAAGCCGTCGAGGCGAAGGCCGCAGCCGCGGGGGCCGCAACGATGCTCGGCGAACGCAGGGCGCCGATGAGCGGCCAGGCGGATCCCGGGGTCCTCGCATCGCGCTACGACGCTCTGCGCGCAGAGATCGCGCGTGCGGCGACGGAGGGCGCAGTAGGCCGAGCGATCGCGCGCTGGCGGGCGCTGCGCGAGCCGTGGATGGAGTGGAGAGATCGTGCCGAGCTGGCGGTCCGGCTCGACGCAACCGACGAAAGGGCGCGTGCAACGGCGGCTGAGGCCGCGCGGCGCGCACCGGCTCTCGAGCGGCTCGACGTCGCGGTAAAGACGGCGCTCGGCGCGAAGCCGCAGCAGCTCCTCGGCAGCATCGGCGAGCACACGCTCGCGTTGTGGCGCGGCGACGCCGCGATCAACCCGCCGGCCGCGGAGCCGGAGCTGGTCGAAGAGAAGCGCCTCTATCGCCGGTATTTCGA
>DATJRF010000143.1:0-4776 GCA_035505015.1 Verrucomicrobiia bacterium
CCCGGCGTGTCGTCCTTCGGATAGAAGTACAGGATCAGCGGCGCGCCCAGCAGCTCCGTTGTTTGCACGGAGTTGCCCTGGTCGTCGAGCACCGTCACGGCCGGCATGCGATCGCCTACTGCGAGCAAATCCACCCTCCTAGAATCCGCCTTATGCCTGATCGCTAAACTGGTCGAGGGGGACCATAAAGAGCAACCGGTCGCCGGTTCGGACCTCGTCTGCGAACTTATGAATCGGCACCGCCTCTCCCTTGCCCTTCCCGTCGTCCCGCCAAGCGTAGAGAGGAATCCACCGAACCTTATACCCCGGCCGCTCCGGTGGGGCCGGCGGCGGAGCGTTCTCGGGCGCCTGGAAACGCTCGGCCAGCTGAAAGGTGCTCTGGTACGGGCTCCCGGCAAAGAGGTCGAACCTGCCGCGGGTGCTTTCGAACCGGGCCAGCCCCGCGATCGTCGGCGCGGTCAGCTCGGTGGTCGAGAAGGACGAGATGCCGAAGTGCCGCTTGATCGAGCGCCCGAACGAGAGATCGTCGATGCGCAGGACGATGTTGAGCTCGGCTAGCTCCCGGTCGCGCATCCGCGACCGAGCGCCCAAGGCGGTTTCCAGGTTGGCCGTGTCGCTGTTGGTGACGCCGATCAGCCCCTTGGCTCGCTCGGGCGCACAGAAGTTGATCGTCTCGTCGTTGGTCGCATCGCCGGTGAGCAGATCGATCTTGCGATCGCGCGCCATCTCGATGAGCAGCCCGTCCGGGTTCTTCTCGATCACCACCACCTGCTCGTCGAGCTCGCGCAGGTAGTCGATAACCAAGCTGCCGACGTTGCCGGCGCCGCACACGATGATGTGGCCGCTGCGCCGGATCGGCCGCAGCCCCCGCGTCCGGCGCAGCGCCGCTGCATTGAGACCGGAGGTGATCGATGCCGTGAAGATCGCGACGATCGTCACGCCGAGCAGCATCAGTAAGGCGGTGACGCCGAGCGTCGCGATCTGCAGCGGGAGCAGGGAGGAGGTGGCGCAGCCGCTGCAAGGGGTGATGTCGCCGTAGCCCACGGTCGACATGGTGGCGATCACGAAGTACATCGTCGCCGGTACGTTCCAATGCATGACGCTTGCAAAATAAGCGACGAACAGCACGTAGAGCATCAGCGTCCCGATGAACGCGGTTCGCAGGATCGGCTCGATGCGCCGAATCGAGGCGAGCAGGTCGTGCCACTGCCAGAGATAGCGTTCCGCGGCGCTCGGCCGGCGATTCGCCTGCCCGTGCCGCCCGGCATTCTTGAGCGCGGCGACCGGGCCGAACACGACCACGCGGTCGGTCTTTCCAAGCGGTGCGGCCAGCAACTCCTCGTCGGGATGCGCCTCGTCACCGTGGCAGAGGTAGGGCGGCCGCCCGGCGACCGAAACGACTCGCACGCCGAGCTCCGCCTCGGCGTCGGCGATCCGCCGCCCGGCGATGCCGAAACCGGTGGCGTCGCGCTCGCTGAAACCGAAGAGCTGCCCCTCCTCCTCGGCGATACTGTACTCGACGCCCTGCTCCCGGCGGTGCGCGACGCGCGCTACCGTCGATTCGAGCGTCGGAAAGGGCAGCGCATAGAAGCAGGCCGGATCCACGGCGGAGGCCGCATAGGTTGCGGCGGCGTGCGCCGCCGGCGAGATCGCGGTGCAGTTGTAACGCAGCGCTTCTTGGATCTTGTGCCCGAGCAAAGGGTTGAACTGGCGCAGCGTGACTCGCACGTGATCGTTGATGTCGCGTGCCAGCAACGCGACGCGCAGGTTGAGGCGGTCGTCCTGCGAGACGGCGACGACGCAGTAGTTGGCGCCCCGCGCGGAATCGGCGGAGAGCAGGCCGGCGCGGGTGAGCGCCCCCGGCTCCGACGGATCCTCGTCGTGAAAGCGAAAGGCCGCGCCGAACTCGCGCGCGAGCAGGTCGGACTCGTGGCGCAGCAGACGCCCGGCGCGATCCTCGCTCTGTTTCCACATCAAGACAACGGCGTGCCCCGCGGTCTTGAGAATCTCCCGGCAGATCTCGAGCGCGAGGTAGTCGCCGCCGACGACGATAATGACGGTCTCGGAGGCCATAAGCCACGTCTTCTTCGCCGCCTGCCCACCCGCTCGCTCTCTGCATCGCCGAACGCCTGCACGACCGGCCCGGCGCGCGCACGATCGATTTCGCCACCGGCTCGGGCCGCAACGCCGCGGCGCTGCGCGCCGCCGGGCTCGAGGTCCTAGCGATCTCCGACGCGCAGGCCGAAGGGCCCACGCCGTTTGCACGCGCCGGCGAAAGCGCTGCCGCGATCGTCTCGACCCATGGGTTCCTGCACGGAACCCGCGACGCGGTGGTCGCTCGCCTCTCCCTCGCTGCCCGGCAGCTCGAGCCCGGCGGCCTGCTCGCCGCCACCTTTGCATCGACGCGCGACCCACGTTTTGGACGCGGCATCGCGGTGGAGGCGTGGAGCTTTGCCGCAGAGGATGGCGACGAACGCGGCGTCACGCACGCCTTCTTCGACGAGCCGGCGCTGCGCGCGGCCCTCACGCCTCACTTCACGATCGAATCGTTGGAAGAGCATCCCGCCGCCCACGGCATCCACTGGTTCGTCGTCGCCCACCGCCGCTGAGTTTTGGCCAAGGACGCGCGGCACCGCGGGATGCTGCTTTACGAGAAAGCTCGCGCTCTCTAATACCGAGGGATCGACGAGTCGACGAGGCGGGAGTACGCGTCGATGCCGCCGTCGAGGTTGTAGACGTCGTTGCGGCCTTGCAGGGTGAGGAAGCGCGCGACGATCGCGCTGCGACCGCCGTGGTGGCACATTACCACGACCGGCCGGTCCGCCGGGATCTCGTCGGCGCGCACTTGGACCTGCTCCATCGGAACGTGCAGCGCGCCCGGGAGCGCGGCGCGCTCGAGCTCGCGCGGCGAGCGCACGTCGAGCAGCGTGAAGCGCACGCCCTCGCGGCTCCAGCGCGCGAGCGTTTCGGGATCGAGTTCGGGCGGCTCGGCTGCCACTACGGGTTCGCGCTCGAGATGAGATCCTGCATCGGGCTCGAGGCGCTCGCGTATAGACGTTTGGGCATGCGCCCGGCCAAGAACGCGGCGCGCCCGGCGAGGACGGCGTGCTTCATCGCTTCGGCCATCAAGGCGGGATCGCGCGCGGCGGCGATGCCGGTGTTCATCAGGAGCGCGTCGGCGCCGAGCTCCATCGCGATCGCCGCGTCGGAGGCCGTGCCGACGCCGGCGTCGACGATCACCGGCACGTTCGCGCGCTCCTTGATGATGCGAATCGAGTAGGGATTGCAGACGCCCAGCCCGCTGCCGATCGGCGCCGCGAGCGGCATCACCGCGGCGCAGCCGACTGCTTCGAGCGCCTTGCAGACGACCGGATCGTCGCCGACGTACGGCAGCACGACGAACCCGTCGCGCACCAATTGCTCGGCGGCTTCGAGCGTGCCGCGCGCGTCCGGGTAGAGCGTCTGCGCGTCGCCGATCACTTCGAGCTTGATCAGATCGGTCTCCAACAACTCGCGCGCAAGGTGCGCGGTGAGGACCGCGTCCTTGGCGGTGTAACAGCCGGCCGTATTCGGCAGCACGCGCAACTGCGTGCGGTCGATGAAATCGAGCAAGCTCTTGCCGGAAGCGTCATCGAGACTGATGCGCCGGATCGCAACGGTAACCACCTCCGCGCCGCTGGCGCGGTGCGCGGCTTGCATCACGTCCATCGACGGGTACTTGCCGGTTCCGACGAAGAGGCGCGAGGAGAACTCGTACTGACCGATCCGCAGCGGGTCGTTCACGTCAGCCTCCGGCGACGGCGCGAATGATCTCGACGCGGTCGCCGTCTTCGAGCACGTGCGTATCGTAGTCGACCCGCCGCACCACGCGGTCGTTGCGCGCGACCGCGATGCCGTTGCGCGGGGTGCCCAGCAGTTCGAGCAAGGCGCCGACCGTCAGCCGTTCCGGCAGTTCGCGCATCTCACCGTTGATCGTGGCTTTCACACCGCACAGATTAGCCGCCCGGGCGCGAACGCCTCGACGTCGGGCGCGCCGCGCTCGATTGCGTCGGCGATCAGGCGTGCGGTCTCGGGTGCGAGCAGGATACCGTTGCGATAGTGCCCGGCCGCGACGAAGAGCCCGTCCAGGGCGCTCCTGCCGATGAACGGCAAACCGTCGGGGCTGCCGGGGCGCAGGCCCGCCCACTCTTCCGTCACCGCGAACTCGCGCAGCGACGGCGCGGCGCGCAGCGCGGCGTCGAGCAAGGCGTGCAGCCCTCCGGCGGTCACGCGCGTGTCGAAGCCGGCCGATTCGACGGTCGCCCCGATCAACAGCCGGCCGTC
Organism: Verrucomicrobiia bacterium; assembly: GCA_035505015.1. GTDB lineage: Bacteria > Vulcanimicrobiota > Vulcanimicrobiia > Vulcanimicrobiales > Vulcanimicrobiaceae > DATJRF01. Next base: position 4,324 of record DATJRF010000143.1, read on the forward strand.
GTCGCGCGGCACGAGGTAGGCGCCCGGCACCCACGCGACCTGTCGGACCAGCCCCTCAGGCACCGCCAGCGCAAGCATCTGACCTTTCACCGGCACGACCGGCGGGTTGCACCCCTCGGGAACGCCGGCAAGCCGGCCCGCCCACGCTCCGCAGGCGTTGACCACCGCGCCGGCGGGGGCGAAGCCGCGATCGCTGCGCACGCCGAGCGCGCGCCGGCCATCGCACTCCACGGCGACGTCGCTCGCTTGCACGACGATGACGCCGCGCGCTTGGCACGCTGCGAGCAGCGCGCGCCCGAGGCGCCGGTTATCGACGTGACCCTCCCCGTGCACGAGCACGCCGCCCACGACGGCGGCATCGAGCGCGGGAATTCGCGCGAGCGCCTGCGCGCGATCGAGCACCTCGCAGGCGATTCCGGCGCTCTGCAAACCGCCGGTGAGATCGCGCAGCGT
>DATJRF010000144.1:0-12715 GCA_035505015.1 Verrucomicrobiia bacterium
GCGCCTGGCCGTAGACCGCGAGGAAGACCAGGATAACCAATAATGCGGCCCCGAGTTCCTTCGGAGCCGCCCTTGCTTTTCGGTTGCCGATCAGCAGGCTGTCGTCAGCTTTGCGATCAGGCCGCTCGTCGACGGTGGAGCGACTCCGCCGACCCATCCGGTAAAGACGGGATCCGAGACGACGCCACCGCTCCAGGTTGCCGAGAACGTCCCCGTATACTCGATCTCGCTCGCTACGGGATCGCTCGTGCAGGCATCGGCATACGCGTTCCATACCTGCGTCGTCCCATCCCACTTGTAGACCTCGGCAGTCTTCACGGGCACTTCGCACGTCGGATCGTGCGTCGTCCCACAACCGGACCCATTCTTATACTCGGTCCAGTTTCCGTCCATGAGCGCATAGCACGGCGTATCTTCACCGCACGGATCGTTCACGACTGCCGCAACGACGTTCCCCTCCGAGGTCGCTCCGGTCCCTTCACCTTGCAGGGTTACGGTACAGGGGGCGTTCGGCGGCGTGGTCTGCTGCGGCTCCGGCTCGTTCAACTGCGCACCCGGCTCGGGCCCAAGCGCATTGGGAAACCACGAACCAGCATTCAGGTACCCTTTGCAATGTCCCCCAAATCCAAAATCTCCCCCGCTTGCTCCCGTTTGTTGGGCGATCATCGCTGAGGGAACCGGGGTGGCGGCGGCGTTGAGGATGCAGCCCGTGGAGTCGGTTTGCGCGAGCATCTGACCCGAAGGGCCCGTGGGCGCGGAGGTATCGCTTGCGTCCGCAGTGACGAGCTTGACGCCGTAGGCTTTGGCGTAGCAGGGCTCGTTCTTCGCATCCAGCCACAACGGTGACGACAAGGAGATCTTCTCGCCCGCGGGCCAGGAGGCCAGCGGGCTCACCGGATCGATCGACGCGTTGAACGCGACGCCTTCGCCGGCTTGCGACCCCGGATACTGATCGTAGATCACGCCGCCGCAGGTCAGCGGCGATCCGGGCAACGAGACGAGCGTCAGGGTGACGCTCGCCTTGGCCGGCGTCGCCGAAGGCGCACCCGGCGTCGTTCCGCTCGCCGCGCTCGCGCCGACGTAGGAAGAGCACGCGGCGTCGAACGCCACCGCCGCCTGCAGCGCCTGCGCATCGTACGTCTTCGAAACCGGAATCGTCACCGACGCGCCCTTCTTGCCGAGCACCGACGCCGGCAGCGACAACTCCGTCTTCGAAAGGTGCGTGTACGCCACGCCGCCGTACGTTGCCGTCAGCCACCCCATCACCTGAACCGCCGACGAAGCGCGCTGATCGTACTCGTCGCGCACCGTCGCCGAACACAATCCCGCCGCCGCCGGATCGAGCGGAAAGCGCGCCGGTGCATCCTCCATGCTGCCGCCCCCGGAGTTCGGATACGAATAGGGCTCGTCTTTCGGCGGCGCCGGAGAAGCCTCGCCCTCCGCAGCGTTATACGGCGCGGAGTACGGCGACGGCAACACGTCGGGATACGCCGCAACCCCCGCCCCGCACGAAAGACCGCTGGTCGAAGCAAACCAATGCGCGTACCCCCACTCCGTCGCGACGAAGCTCTGCTGCGCATCCGCCGGCCAGTGGTAGACGAGCGCCGTCGGCGTCACGACCGGCACGTTCGGCGTCGGCGACGGATTGGGCGGCCCCGCCACGCTCGAAGCCGGCGCAATGCATGGCAGCGTGCGCGTCATCGTCGCACCCTGCGGCGAGACGAACGTCAGCACGAATCCGCCCGAAGGGCAGGCCGGCTCGTTTTCGACCGCCGCAAAGCTGACGTTTCCCGCCGAATCCACGCTCGGATACGAAGCCCGTCCGCTCGCGTGCCCGGAGGCCCCGATGAAGATTGCAAACGGCGGCGCCCCCAGCGTCTTCTCCGAGACCGTCGCGTCCGAGACGACCGGCATTGCCGTCGTCGCAGAAACGGCATTCGCCGCCGTCGGCCGCCCCGCAAAGACGCGCAGCAAAAATCCCGGTACCACCTGCGAGCCCAGCGTCCGCGGCAGAAACGCGAGCGTCGCTCCGTTGCTGCCGGTCATCGCGGTCGCACGCGCGCTCGCCAGCGCCGCGTCGTAATCGTCGGTGGCTTGCGTCAGCGCTCCCGGGTGCATCCCCAGCAGCCAGATCCCGCCGGCCGCCAGCAGCACGGCGAGGATCGCCATCGCCACCAGCATCTCGACTAGCGTAAACGCGCGCTCGCGAGCCATGCCTCGCGAAGTGCCCGCTGCAGAACGCTACGCGCCGTACCAGCGCAGATGCGGCCAAATCTCGCGCAGCGGGGCGACGGGATCGCGGCACAGGTAGATCGGAGCCGGGCCCTCGACCACCCACTTATACGGCTCGATCGACTCGCGCACGAGCACGACGGAACGGTAGTAGCGCCGGAGCAGATCGATGCGCGTCGCTCCGATCGCGATGAGCACTTTTCCGTCGTACGCGCCCGGCCCCCAGAGATAGTAGGTGTTTTGGCTCGAGATCGCGGGCGGCAGCCCGTACCGCGGGCCGTAGAGACCGAGCGCGCCCGCATCCCCGTACGTGTCGGCGTAGATCGCAACCGAGGCGCGATCCGCAGCGGGCAGCTCGTCGTAGACCGCGGCGACGTCGCGCGCCAGCCGGTCCCAGCCGAACTCCTCGGCGAAGACCGGCTGAATCAGATGCGCCGGCGCCCCGCCTCGCCCGGTCAGCCCGAAGAACCGCGTATACGCGATCAGCGTATCGACCGGCAGGAGCGGCAACGACATCGGCATCGCAACGATCCCCACCGCCGCTACCACCGCCAGCAAGAAGCCGCGCAGCCACGCGGTCGCAACCGCCTCGATCGCCACCGCGCCGATCGCCAGCAGCGACGCGTAGATGCCGACGACGTAATAGCCTTTCGCTCCCAGCGCCACCGCCACCGCAAAGATCGCCGCGTACGCTACCGCGACGAAACGTACGCGCCCCAGCGGACGATAGGCAAAAGGCGCAACCAGCCCCGCCGCCCAGACGATCGCGGCCGGCGGCGACGTGTAGATCAACTGCTCGAGGGTAAACGCAACGCCGTTGGCTAGGAGCGAGTGGTACTCGAAGGCGACGCCGTTCTGCATCGCCGGGCGATGCGCCGCGTCGCCGAGCAAAACCGCAATCATCGGAAATCCGTGCGCGGCCTGCCACCAGAGGTTCGGCGAGAGCAGCAGCAGTGCGAGCAGCGCCGATCCGGGCAGCCACCAGGTTCGCAGCATCGAACGCTCGCGCGTGCAGGCTAGGCCGGCCACGAGACCGGCCACGAGCAGACCGATCGAATACTTTCCGTACGCTCCGAAGGCGACGGCGAGCGCAGCGCCGATCCACCAACGCCGGCCGCCGCCGCGTACGATCCGCACGGCGGCAAAGATCGCGAGCGTCCACGAGAGCGGCTCGAACGACGTGGTCGTGAGCGTCGAGCCGAGCAGCAGATAGGCCGGCGTTAGCAGCACCGCGACGCCCGTCAGCCATTGGGCGTACCGCCCGCCGCCCAGCTCGCGCGCCAGCCGCACCGCGAGCCAGACGGTGAGCGCGGCGGCGAGCATCGGCAGCGCGCGCAACGCCGGCAGCGCATAGCCGAATGGCGTGGAGAGCCACGCTGCGAACGCCACCAGCGGCGGCTGGTCGACGTAGCCCCAGGCCAAATGCTTGGCGCAGGCGATAAAGTAGAGCTCGTCGCGAAAATAGCCGTAATGCGTGCAGGCCGCGAGGTGCAGCAGGGCGGCGAGCGCGGCGAGCGCTTCGCCGATGGCTTGCATCCGGTGCCCTTACGCGCGCCTGCGGGCCGGCCCTCTCCGGCAGGAAAATGGTAACCGCGGTGACGAGCGAGGGAGTGCATGACCACCGCACGGATCGAGGTCGCCGACTTGGTCGCGACCGTCACGCTCGACGGCCCCGGCCGCAAGAACCCGCTCACCTTCGAACTGTACGCGGAGCTGCGCGACTGGTTCGCCGGTCTGGACGCGCGGTGGGACGAGATCAAAGCCGTCGTCATCACCGGCGCGGGTGAGAACTTCTGCTCGGGCGGCGACGTGCACGAGATCATCGGGCCGCTCACCCGGCGTACGCCGGCCGAGCTGCTCGAGTTCACGCAGATGACCGGCGACCTCGTCAAAGCGATCCGCGGCTGCAAGGCGCCGGTCGTCGCCGCCGTCGACGGCATCTGCGTGGGCGCGGGCGCGATCCTTGCGATGGCTTCCGACCTGCGTTACGGCACCGCGCGCGCGAAGGTCGCGTTCCTCTTCGTGCGCGTCGGGCTGGCGGGCTGCGATATGGGAGCCTGCGCGATGCTGCCGCGCATCGTCGGCCTGGGCCGTGCCGCCGAGCTGCTCTACACCGGCCGCGCGATAGCGGGCGAGGAAGCGCTCGCGTGGGGATTCTTCAACGAGCTCAGCGAGCCCGGCACCCTCCTGCAGCGCGCGCAGAAGTCGGCGCACGCGATCGCGCATGGGCCGAGCTTGGCGCACGCGATAACCAAACGCATGCTGCACGCGGAATGGGCGATGCCGCTCGACGCCGCGATCGACGCGGAGGCAAAGGCGCAGGCGATCTGCATGGAAACCAACGACTTCCGCCGAGCCTACGAAGCCTTTGCCGCAAAAACCGCACCGGCGTTCGAAGGAAACTAGCGTGCGAGACCTTGCGTGGCCGTTCTTCGATGAGTCGCACCGCGCATTCGCGCGCGAGCTGCAAGCCTGGCTCGACGGGGCGGCGGTAGAAGACGACGAGCGCGACCCCGACGCAAGCTGCCGCGCCTGGGTCGAGGCGCTCGCACGCGGAGGCTGGCTGCAAGCCTGCATCGATCTCGACGTCCGCCGCCTCTGCATCGCGCGCGAGCTGCTCGCCTATCGCAGCGCGCTGGCCGACTTCGCCTTCGCGATGCAGGGGCTCGGCAGCGGCGCGATCTCGCTCTTCGGCAGCGGCGAGCAGCGCGAGCGGTATCTGCCGGCGGTCGCGCAGGGCCGCAGCATCGCCGCCTTCGCGCTTTCGGAAAAGGAGGCCGGCTCCGACGTCGCCGCGCTCGCGACGACCGCGCGCCGCGACGGCGACGCCTACCGCCTCGACGGCGAGAAGACCTGGATCTCCAATGCCGGTATCGCCGGGCTCTACGTCCTCTTCGCGCGAACGGGCGGCGACGCCGGCGCCAAGGGCCTCTCCGCGTTCATCATCGATGCGTCCACCGCGGGCGTGGAGGTGAGCGAGCGCATCGAAACGATCTCGCCGCATCCGCTCGGAACCCTGCGCCTGCACGGCGCACGGGTCCCGGCCGGGCAGCGCATCGGAGAAGAAGGCGACGGCTTCAAGATCGCGATGGCGACGCTCGACGTGTTTCGCAGCACCGTCGGTGCGGCGGCGCTCGGCTTCGCGCGCCGCGCGCTCGACGAGACCTGCGCGCACGTGCGCGAGCGGCGCCTCTTCGGCGCGCCGCTGGCCGCTCTGCAGCTCACCCAAGCGGCGATCGCCGAGATGGCAACCGACGTCGACGCAAGCGCCCTGCTGGTCTACCGCGCTGCCTGGACCAAAGATGCCGGTGCCGCGCGCGTAACGCGCGAGGCGGCGATGGCGAAGTGGTTTGCGACCGAAGCCGCCGGGCGCGTCTGCGACCGCGCGGTGCAGCTCTTCGGCGGGCGCGGCGTCACGCGCGGCGAGATCGTCGAGCGGCTCTATCGCGACGTGCGGGCGCTGCGCATCTACGAAGGCGCGAGCGAGATCCAGCAGGTCGTGATCGCGCGCCAAACCTTGGAGGCCCGCGCGTGATGCGGCACACGGGCCACGTCGACACCTACGCCAACGATCGCAAGCCCGCGCCCGAAGCGATGCCGGATATTCTGCTCGACCCGGCCGAGCTGGATTATCCGGACCAGCTCAATGCGGCCACCGAGCTGCTCGACCTCCATCTCGTGCGCCGCGAGGGCGAGCGGCTCGCGGTGCTCGCACCGGGCGGCATCTCCTGGAGCTACGCCGATCTGCACGACCGCGCCAACCGCATCGCGCGCGTGCTCGTCGAGGAGCTCGGCGTGCTTCCCGGAAACCGCGTGCTCCTGCGCGCGCCCAACACCCCGATGCTCGCGGCGTGCTGGTTTGCCGTCCTCAAGGCCGGTGCGATCGCCGTGACCACGATGCCGCTCTACCGCCACGGCGAGCTGCGCAACGTCGTCGACAAGGCGCAGGTTCGGCTGGCGCTGTGCGACGCGCGGCTGCGTACCGAGCTCGACATCGCCTGCCAGGGCCGCGACGTGCGCGTGCTCTCGTTCCAATCGCAGGAGCCCGAGGCGCTGGAGGCGCGCATGCGCGGCAAATCGGCGACCTTCGAAAACGTTGCAACGGCGGCCACCGACGTGGCGCTCATCGCGTTTACCTCCGGCACGACCGGCAAGCCGAAGGCGGCGATGCACGACCACCGCGACCTGCTCGCGAGCTGCGACACGTACGGCGCGCACGTCCTGCGTATCCGCGCGGACGATATCGTCTGCGGTAGCCCGCCGCTCGCATTCACCTTCGGTTTGGGCGGCCTGCTGCTCTTTCCGATGCGCGTAGGCGCGGCCACGCTGCTGCTCGAGCAGGCCGGACCCGAGGCGCTGCTGCAGGCGATCGAGCGCTTTGGAGTCACGGCGCTCTTCACCGCGCCGATCGCCTACCGCACGATGACCGGGATGGCCGGCCGTTACGACCTCTCGTCCCTGCGCACGTGCGTCTCGGCCGGCGAAACGCTGCCCAAACCCGTGTGGGAAGGCTGGTACGAGAAGACCGGCCTGAAGATCCTCGACGGCATCGGCAGCACGGAGATGCTGCACATCTTCATCGGCTCGCCGCAGCACGAGGTTCGCCCCGGCTCGACCGGCCGCGTGGTTCCGGGCTACGTCGCCGAGGTTCACGACGAGCAGGGGCGCCTCGCACCGCCCGGCGCCATCGGGCGCCTCGCCGTCAAGGGCCCGACCGGCTGCAAGTACCTCGACGACGAGCGGCAGGCGCAGTACGTGCGCGACGGCTGGAACTATCCCGGCGATACCTATCGCATGGACGAGGACGGCTACTTCTGGTACGTCGCGCGCAGCGACGACATGATCGTTTCGGCCGGTTTCAACGTCTCGGGGCCGGAGGTCGAGCAGACGCTGCTGACCCATCCGAGCGTCGCCGAATGCGCCGTCGTCGCCAAGCGCGATGCCAAACACGAGACGCACATCGTCAAGGCTTTCGTCGTGCTCGCCGACGGAGCGATGGCCGGCGACGCGATGGCCGAGGAGCTGCGCGAGTTCTGCATGACGCAGATCGCGCCGTTCAAGGCGCCGCGCGAAGTGGAGTTCGTCGACGCGCTGCCGCGCACCCAGACCGGAAAGGTTCAGCGCTACAAGTTGCGCGAGGCCTAGTCTCGATGTTCGCGGGCGCGGCGTGGCGATGGGGCGCCTTTGCCTTCGACATGCTCGCGGTGTTCGCGGCGCTGGGCGTAGCGCGCCCGGGCTCGGCGTTCATGCGGCTGCTGTGGCTCTTGATCGCGGCCAGCGTGGGCGCGGGCTTCTTCGGCGGAAAGGTCACGGTCGCGGGCTATCTCGTCTGCGGTCTTTTGGCCCTGGGCGTCGCCGTCGCCGCGCTGATCGACCGGCGCTTCGACGCCGCGCGCTGGCGCGCGCGGGCCGTCGATCCGATCCTGCTGCACGCACCGTTTCGCGGCCGCTGGCGCGTCGTCGCGGGCGGCGCCGATCCGCGCCACAATCACCATCAGGTCGCGAGCGATCAGTATTTCGCCTACGATTTCGTGCGTATCGATGGCCCGTCGTGGGATCAAGAGATCCTCGCGCCGTGCGAGGGCACGATCGCGTGGACGGAGGACCGCCACGAGGACGCGCCGCCGGACCGGCGCCGGCGCGACGCGCGCAGCCCCGCCGGTAACTACGTCTCGATCGAAACGCCGTACGGGTACGTCATTCTCGCGCACTTGAAAAAGGGTTCGATCTCCATCCTGCCCGGGGTTCGCGTCAATGCCGGCGATCCGATCGGCCGTTGCGGCAACTCCGGCAACACCCGCGGCTCGCATCTCCACATCCACGCCCAGGACAGCCCGCAAATGGACCCCGGCATCGCGCGGGGGATCGCGATCGCCTTCATCGACCCCGAAAACCAAGCCTGGCTCCTGGACTACGGAGACGCGCTGTGACGATGCTCAAGGGGACGAAGCGCGACCTGTTGCTCGTGCTGGCCATGCTGATCGCGAGCCGGGCGTTGATCGCGATCGCGTTTTGGCTTACTCCGGGCGCGCATTTCGGCGCGGTCGCTAACTGGGACGGCCATTTCTATCGAAAGATCGCGACGAGCGGGTACGCCTGGATTCCCAACGGCGGCTACAATACGGTGGCCTTCTTCCCATTGTACCCTCTCGTGGTGCGGGCGCTCATGTTTTGCGGGCTTCCGTTCGCGGCCGCAGGCGCTGTCGTCTCCAATGCGGCCTTCGCCGGGATGATTTGGGTGGCGTTTGGCTGGATTCGCGAAGAGGTTGGAAGCTCGGCCGCACGCTGGTGCGCCGCCGTGCTCGCGTTCTTCCCGCTCTCGCTTTTCGGCAGCGTCACGTATACCGAGTCGCTGTTCATGCTGCTCTCGGCCCTCGCCCTGCGGGAGTTCGGCGGAGAACGGTACGGTCGCGCCGCGCTCTGGACGGCACTGGCCTCGCTCACGCGGCCGACCGGGCTGTCGCTTTTACCGGCGTTTGCGGTCGCGGCGCTGGCCGAGCGGCGAAAGGTGAGCGCGCTCGCATGCGCCGGGGCCGCGGCAACCGGGGCCATCGCGTTCGGTGGGTATTGCGCGGTGCGCCTCGGAGATGCGCTCGCGCCGCTGCACGCGCAGGCCTATTGGTGGTCGGCGAACGGCGCCGGGATCGACCGGTGGGTGGTGCTGCTCTCGCGCGGCTGGTTCTCGTTCGAACACTGGCGGTTTCAATTGGAGCTGCTTCCCCTGGTCGCGGCGCTGTGCTTCTTTCGGCGCCTGCCGGCGTGGCTCGTCGCGGTTCTGAGCGCGACGGTGGTCTACGTGGAGCACTGGTGCTGGGATCGCGATTTCGCAACCGCAACGCTGCTGTTCTTGGGGGCGCCGGCCCTTGTCTATTTTCGGAAACAGTTAGGGACCGCGGCGCTCGTTTACGGCATCGTTGCGATCGTCACGCTGATAGCGACGGGAACGGAGCGCTCCGTCGACCGGATCCTCTATGCGACGCTTCCGCTCCCGCTCGCGATGGCAATCTTCTTTTCGAGAGCGCGATATTTCGGCGTACCCGTCCTTGCCGCATTCGCATGGGATCTCGTAACGGCGACCGCAGAGTTCGTGAAGGGGAGCTGGGTCGCATAGACGTGCCAAAGCTGGCGTGAGGAAGCATTCACAACGGACTTCAGAGCTGTGCCACTATCTCGTCGACGGTGCCGATCTCACCGAGGCGTGGGAAGATGAACTGCAATGCCCGCTCGTGCGCTTCTGCGACGAGATCGGTCATCGCGTCGGCGGCGAAGGTAAGGTTATAGGAACGCTCCCAAGCATCTCTGGCGGTCGATTCAACGCCGATACTCGTTGAAATGCCGCAAAGAACGAGCTGGGTAATGCGGCGCCGCCGAAGGTGCAGGTCGAGGTCGGTTCCGTAGAACGCACCCCACTGACGCTTGTGAATCAAAATGTCGCGCGACGGATCGGCGCGAAGCTCGTCGGCGTATTCCGAGAAATCCGGTGGTAACTCGAAGAAATCCGGCGGTAACTCGGCCGAGGGCGGCAGCTCATCGGTGCGCGACCTCACGGCATCGATCCCACTAGGTGCCCATCCGAGCCGAACGAGGACGACCGGCCGTTGCCTGGCTCGAAATGCGTCAACCAAGCGAACGACCTTCGCGAGCACGTCCGCCGTGGGATGAACCGTCGAACGCGTGAGGATGCCTTTTTGCATATCGATGACGACGAGCGCGGTATTGGGGTCGAGTGCGGTAACGGGCATGGTTCCCTCCAGAGATGGCCATTCTCTTACGTCGGCGTCAGCGTAAACGACACGATCGCGTGGTTGTTGCGATCGGCGGTCCAGAACTGCTCGCCGTCGAATGCGACGCTGCGTGGTTTAAAGGGAAGGGAGCGAAGCGCTTGAAGGGATGATGCGCTATCGTGGATGCCTAGACGATCGAAGCGTCCGTCGCCCCACTCGTCGTCGACGGTCACGAGGTAAAACGCGCCGTCGACGATCGTCATGCCGACCGGGCGACGCGACAATTGCACTTCGCGTACCGCGGCGCCGCGCTCGTCGAGTTCGATAAGTTTCTTGTCCCAGGCTTGCGAAAGATAAAGCACTCCGTTTGCATGGGCTAGAAAGGATCCGGAGTTATTCGGACATACGAAACACTCCGCAAAGCCCGCGCCAGGCGAGAAGCTATAGACGTAACGGTGATCGCGCTCCAAATCCGGCTCGTCGATCGCCGGCGCGAGGATCAGCCGAAAATCCAGGCCGGTATACGTGATGCCCAATGACGCGGATGGCGGAACAAACTCTCGTCGCACGCTCCACGTCAGGGAATCGATCGAATACAAACGGCCATTCGCGGCGCTCGTCACCCACATCTGCGTACCGTCCCAGGCAAGGCCTTGCGGACCTTGCACCGGCGAAGCATATCGCTCGAGTTCACTCGTCATTGCCTTCGCGCTCGAAGTTCCTCGTCTCGCCGGCTACGACGAGATGACCGCCGTTGCTTCGATCTCGACGAGGGCCGCGTCTTCGAGCAGGGCGCTCACCTCGACCAGCGTCATCGCCGGGTAATGCTCGCCGAAGAGCGCCTTGTAGGCGGCGCCGAGCTCGCGCGCGCAGGCGAGATAGGCGCGCTTGTCGGTGACGTACCAGGTGAGCCGCACGACGTGCTGCGGCCGGCCGCCGGCCGCCTCGAGCACCGCGGCGACGTTGTGCAGCGCTTGGCGCGCCTGCGAGAGAAAGTCGCTGCCGGCAAACTCGCCGCGCTCGTTCCAGCCGATTTGCCCCGCGATTGCGAGGTAGGTGCCGCTTGCGAGCACGCCGTTGGCGTAGCCGCGCGGACGCGGCCAGCCTTGCGGATTGATCGTCGTCATGCGTAGTCTCCTGGTGAGGTGTTGTCGATGCCGGCGTCGCGCCGCATGCCGGCTAGGGTCAGAGTCAGCACGGCCGCGACGGCGAGATTGAGAAGCAGTGCGTAGAGCGCGATGAAGCCCGTCACCGGCACGCCGAAGACGTGAATCGTATAGGTCGGCGTAAATCGGGCGGCATAGGCCATTACGCAGCTCGAGGCGATGCCGCAGGCCCAGCCGGCGACGAGCGCCTTGGGATGGAACCAGCGCGTCCACAGCCCGAAGACGAACGCCGGGAAGATCTGCAGCATCAGCGCTCCGCCGAGCAGCTGAAAGTCGATCGCGTACGGAACCGGCAGGAAGAAGATCATCAGCAGGCCGCAGCCGCACATGGCGAGGGTAAGGAGCTTGGCGGCATTCACTTCGCCCGGCGAGCGCTGCGGCGTGAACTGCCAGAGCACGTTGCTCACGAAGAGGTTTGCGGAACCGATGCACATGATCGCAGCCGGCACGAGCGCTCCGATCACTACCGCTGCGTCCGCGACGCCCGCAAACCAATCGGGGAAGAAGCGCGCGAAGAGCATCGGGACCACCCGGCTCGCGTCGGCGGTCACGATCCCGGCGGCCGCCGCGCAGTAGCCGAGCAACGCCAGCAGCGTCAGCAGCACCGAGTAGATCGGCAAGAGGGCCGCGTTGCGGCGAATCACGTTTTTGCTGCGGGCCGCCAGCACGCTCGTGATCGCGTGCGGGTAGATGAAAAGCGACATCGCCGAGCCGAGCATCATCGAGGCGTACGGAAAATACTGCGACGGGGTCAGCAGCATGCCGACCGGCTTGGGGCGCGCCGCAAAGACCTTGGCCGTCTCCGCGAAGACGTGCGCCCACCCGCCGAGCTTGGCTGGGATGACGATTCCGGCCGCGAGCACGGTCACGTAGATCAGCGCGTCCTTGACGAAGGCGATCAGAGCCGGCGCACGCAACCCGCTCCAGTACGTATAGGCCGCGAGCAGAACGAACGGCACCGTCAGCGCGAGCAGGCCGCCGTCGAACGCGAAGGCGCCACCGAGCTGTTGGAAGACCGCGCGCATGCCGACCAACTGCAGCGCGACGTACGGCATCGCCGCGACGATGCCGGTGAGCGCGATGCAGAGCTCGAGCGTACGGCAGCCGAAGCGGTCGCGCACGAAATCCGCCGCGGTCACGTAGCCGCGCCGCCGGGCGATCCCCCAGAAGCGCACCAGCACCACGAAAGCGATCGGATAGGCGATCGCGCCGTACCCGACGACGAAGAAACCGAGCGCACCGGCGCCGTAGACCAGCGCCGGCACCGCGATGAAGGTGTATGCAGTGTAGAGGTCGCCGCCCAGCAGAAACCACGAAACGAAGGTGCCAAAACGTCGCCCGCCGAGCGCCCACTCATCGAGGCTCTGCAGGCTGGCCCCGCCCCAGCGCGAGGCGACGAATCCCATCGCCGTCACCGCGAGCACGAGCGCGATGAGAATGACGCCGCCGGCGCTCACTCGCGCTCCCTGGTCGCGATGACGACCGCCCCGATCAGCAGCGGCGTGAGCAGCACCCACAGCCACTGGTACCAATAGAAGCACGGCATCCCGAAGAGGTGCGGGTCGGCGCGGTTGTACGTCCACGGCATGAGCG
>DATJRF010000145.1:0-8292 GCA_035505015.1 Verrucomicrobiia bacterium
ACGCTGCGCCGCGCCGCCGCCGTCCATCCGATTACCGCCGTGCAGAACGAATGGTCGTTGTGGTCGCGGGATCTCGAAGAGAACGATCAGCTCGCGGCGGCGCGCGAGGCCGGCGCCGGCATCGTCGCGTACAGCCCGCTCGGCCGCGGCTTCCTGAGCGGCACGATCACCGCTCGCGAGCAGTTCGCTCCCGACGACTTTCGCCGCACGTCGCCGCGCTTTAGCGAGGAGCACTTCGCGAAGAATCTCGAGCTGGTCGAGCGCGTCGGCGAGCTCGCCAAGCGCAAGGGCGCGACGGCGGCCCAGATCGCGCTCGCCTGGGTGCTCGCGCAGGGCGACGACGTCGTTCCGATCCCGGGCACCAAACGCGTGTCGTACCTCGCGGAGAACCTGCGCGCCGTGGAGCTCGAGCTCTCGCCCGAAGAGCTCGCCGAGCTCGACCGCATCTTCCCGCCGGGCGCCGCCTCCGGCGCCCGCTACCCCGACATGAGCTTCGTCAACCGATGACCGGCACGAGCGTCAAGGGGATAGACGCGGTCGACTTTCTCGGCGTCTCGGCGCTGTTGACCGACGAGGAACGGCTGATCCGCGAGACCGTGCGCGGTTTCGTGCGCGACCGCGTGCTTGCGCCGGTCGCGCAGTGGTTCGAGGAGGGCGTGCTTCCGCGCGAGCTCGCCAAAGAGCTCGCGCAACTCGGCCTGCTCGGCATGCACCTGCACGGCTACGGCTGCGCGGGGACGAGTGCGACGGCGTACGGCGTCGCGTGCATGGAGCTCGAAGCCGGCGATGCCGGCGTACGCAGCCTCGTATCGGTGCAAGGCTCGCTCGCGATGTACGCGATCTATCGCTGGGGTGACGAGGCGCAGAAGCAGGAGTGGCTGCCGCGCATGGCGCGCGGCGAAGCGATCGGCTGCTTCGGCCTCACGGAGCCGGATTTCGGCAGCAATCCCGGCGGGATGCGCACCTTCGCGCGGCGCGACGGCGGCGACTGGGTGATCGACGGCACCAAGATGTGGATCACCAACGGCACGCTCGCCGACGTCGCGATCGTCTGGGCCAATACCGACGACGGCATTCGCGGCTTCGCGGTGCCGACCGCCGTCAAAGGCTTCAGCGCCCACGACATCCACCGCAAACTCTCGCTGCGCGCCTCGATCACGAGCGAACTCGTGCTGGAGGGCTGCCGCGTTCCGGCGAGCGCACAGCTTCCGCACGCCCGCGGGCTCTCCGGCCCGCTCGCGTGCCTCAACGAGGCTCGTTTCGGCATCATCTGGGGCTCGATGGGCGCCGCGCGCGCTTGTTACGAGAGCGCGCTCGAGTACGCCAAAACGCGGGTGCAGTTCGGCAAGCCGATCGGCGCATTCCAACTCACACAGGAGAAGCTGGTCAACATGCTGCTCGAACTCAACAAAGGGACGCTCTTGGCGCTGCACCTCGGTCGCCTCAAAGACGCCGGCACGCTCGATCCGGCGCAGGTGAGCTTCGGCAAGCTCAACAACGTGCGCGAAGCGCTGCGCATCGCGCGCGAAGCGCGCACGATCCTCGGCGCCAACGGCGTCACGCTCGAATATCCGGTGATCCGCCATATGAACAACCTCGAGTCGGTCCTCACCTACGAGGGTACGAGCGAGATGCACACGCTCGTGGTCGGCAAAGCGATCACCGGTCTGGACGCCTTTACGTAATGCGCTTCCGAACGCTCGCTGCGCCAACCGCGCTCGCCGCGCTCTGCGGCGCGCTCCTGCTCGCCGCGTGCGGCGGTGGCGGAGGGGGAGGGGGCGGCGCGGCGGGCTCCTCGGGGCTGCCGGTGCTCCCGCCGAGCAAGAGCGGCAAGCATTTCACGCACATCGTGATCATCGTTCAGGAGAACCGGACCTTCGACAACCTCTTCGCGACGTTTCCCGGCGCCGACGGAACGACGCAAGGGCGAACGCCCACGGGCGAGTTGGCACTGCGCGCGGCCGATCTGGCCGGAACCATCGCGCCGGAAAACGACCATCGGCATTTTCTGCGGGCTCTCGACGGCGGCAAGATGGATGGTTTCGCGAACGTGTCGGTCAACGGCGCGTCGGGAACCTATCTCTATCGATACGTCGAACCATCGCAGGTCGCTCCGTATTGGACGATGGCCAAGCGCTACGTGCTCGCCGACCACTTTTTCCAGACGCAAGGCAGCGGCAGCTTCACCGCGCATCAAAACCTCATCGCCGGCGGAACGCCGGTCGACGCTACCCACCGTTTGATCGACTTTCCGAGCGCGCAGCCGTGGGGCTGCGACGCACCGCCCGGCACGGTCACCACGCTCGTCACCAAAGATAACGAAGTGCTCCCCGGCCAAGGCCCGTTTCCGTGCCTGAGCTATCCAACGCTGCGCGACAGTCTCGATGCGGCCGGGCTCTCCTGGCGTTACTACACGCCGCAGGTCAATCTCCCGGGCGGCGAGTTCTGGAGCGCCTTCGACGCGATCGACGCGGTGCGCCACGGCCCCGAGTGGGGCAAGAACGTCGTTTGGCCGGAGAAGCTGGTCCTGGGCGACATCGCGAACGATACGCTGCCGGCGGTCTCGTGGGTGATCCCCGACTGGGAGAACTCCGATCACCCCGGCAACGATTCGGACACCGGCCCGTCGTGGGTGGCGCAGGTGGTCAACGCGATCGGCGAGAGCCCGGCCTGGAAGACGACCGCGATCGTGATCGTGTGGGACGACTGGGGCGGATGGTACGACCACGTCGCGCCGCCGGGCCCGTACACCTATGGCGGCCTCGGCTTCCGCGTTCCGATGATCGTCGTCTCGCCGTACGCGAAGAAGGGCTACATCACGCACCGGCGCTACGAGTTCGGCAGCATCGTGCGCTTCGTCGAAGACAACTGGAACCTGCCGCGCTTGGGGACCACCGACGAGCGTGCCGCCGGCTTCACGCACGACGCCTTCGACTTCGCGCAGCCGCCGCGCCCCTTCGTGCCGATCGCCGCCCCCTACTCGCGTGCCTTCTTCGACCACCAGCCCCCCTCCGGAAAACCCGTCGATACCGAATAACCGCCGCTGCGGTACGCCCCGAGGCGAAGGCCGCCTGAAACATCGGCGGCGGCGCCGGCGTACGTCCACCGTATGAAGCGCTCGCTCTTCTTATTGCTCGCTTGCACGCTGACCGCCGCGGCGCCGCGCGCCGCGCAATCGCCGCCGTCCGCGCAGGATTTCTACGTCGCGGCGATTCGCGCGATGGGAAATCTTCCCGAACCCCGTTACGTCTCGTACACCCTCACGAGCCAAAGCGACGGTTTGACCGTCTATCTGCGCCCGATCGACGGCCTCGTCTGGCTCGCGATCGAAGCGGGAACGCAGCCGCAACAATGGGTCATGCTCCACCGAACCAACGATTTTGCGACGCGCATCCTCGACAAGGACGGAAAGGTCTACGTGAGCGGCCGCTCGTTCTTCGATCCGACCTGGTATGGAACGTTTCGCGCGCTTCGCGACGGTATGCTCGGAACGCAAGACGATGCAGCTCCGCTCCCCGCCGCGGCGACGCCGCTGCCGGAGACGACGCCGATTCCGACCATCGCGGTCGTGCGCGTGATGGGCCCGGCCGCCTACAACGTCTTCGATCGTGGAGCGGCGGCATGCCCGAACGGCGATCCCGGCCACGCGCTGCACCTTTCGCCCAAGAAGCGCGCCGACGGCGCGCATCAGCTCAGCGACGCGATCGTCGATCTGCGGACGATGCGCTTTTGCATGTTGCGCTTCGGCTACGGCTTCGGTTTCGGATTCGACGGCATCGTCGAGCAGCACTACGCCGACGTCGGCGGGTATTGGATGGTTACCGGCGGCGTGATCGACGGGACGCTGCGCGCCTTCGGCATCTCCACGCATCACGGCATGTGGCGCTACCGCCTCACCGGTATGACGTTTCCGAGCGCGCTGCCGGCGCAAGATTTCGAGGTCTCGCCGGCGCAGCGCTAGCGAAGGCTCCAACGCGCGACGCCGTAGAACGGCGAAACCGCGGTGGGATCGACGCCGTGCAGCGCCGCGGGCAGCGCGTCGAGCGAAACGAGCCGGTAGAGCGGCACGAGCGGAACGTCGCGCGCGAGGATGCGCTGCGCTTGCCGGTAGAGCTCGCGGCGCAGTCCGCGGTCGTACGACGCGGCGGCGCGGGCGAGGATCGCGTCGAGCGCCGGGTTGCAGTACCGCGGCTTGTTGTATCCACGCGGCGGAATGCGGTCGCAGGCGAACTGATCGGTGACGTCGGGATCGAAGCCCGCGATGAACTGCGCGATCGCGATGTCGAAGGCGCCGCCGTAGAGCGGGCCGCCCGGCGATCCCCACTCGTCGATCGGGTACTGGCGCAGCTCGACGCCGACCCCGAGCGATCGCAGCTGGGCCGCGAACTCGATCGCCAGCTCCGAGCTGCTCGGCTGGTCGCCGCGCACGATGACGTGCAGCGCGAGCGGGACGCCGTCGCGGTAGCGCTTTCCGTCGCGGCCGAGGCGCCACCCCAAGGCATCGAGCTGGCTGCGCGCAGCCGCCGGCTCGTAGCGGGGCGGCGGCAGCGCGCGGCGATCGTAGGCCCACAAGAAGAGCCCGGCCGCGGCGTCGTGCGCGGAAACGCCGCCGCGGAAGATCCGGCGCACGTCGCCCGCGACGTCGAGTCCGGCCAGCAGCGCGCGGCGCATCGCCGCTCGCGAGACGACCGGCGAACGGGTGTTGAAGATCAGCGCGCCGATCCCGTCGACCGGCGTCGAGCGGATCGCCAGCCCCGGCACGTCGGTCAGCTCGCCTGCGAGCGCGGGATCGGCCATGACGTAGCCGTCCGCCTCACCCGACTGGAGCTCGACGTGGGCGGTCTGCGAGGTGCCGGTGGTGCGAATCGTCATCGCCGCAAGCGCGGGGCGGGGCGAATACCACCGGTTGGGCTGGAGCTCGAGCCGCTCGCCCGGTTCGACCGCCGCGATCGCGTAGGGCCCCGCTCCGGCGAGCGAGGCGGGCGAGGCCTGCGGGTCGTCCAGCGCCTGCGCCTGCGAGGAGCGCAGAATGGTGGTCGCATTGCCGGGAGCGCAGAGGTAGAGCAGGATCGGGGCGTAGGGGCGCTTGAGGGTCACGCGCAGCGTCAGCGCCCCGGTCGCCCGCACCGCGGCAACGTCCTCGATGCCGAGCCGGCTCGGGAGCAGCGACCGGGGATCGCGCAAGGCCTCGATCGTGGCGGCCGCGTCGGCGGCCCCCAGCACGGCGCCGTCGGAGAATCGCAGGCCCGGCTTGAGGTGATAGACGATGGTCCGTCCGTCGGGCGAGATGCCGCCGTTCTCGCGGCTCGGGACCACGGCTGCGGCGTCGGGAACGAGCCCGCCGGCGGCATCGAGGGTGACCAGATAGCGGCCGAGCAGCGAGGCCGTCTCCTGCGCGACCGCGCCGTTCTCGCGGCCGGGAAGCAGGAGCGCGATCGGCTGCGTCTGCACGATCGTCAGCCCGCCCGCGTGCGGCGGGCGGCCATGGGTGCAGGCCGTGCCGGCCGCCGCGAGGAGGGCGGCAGCCGAAGCGATTCGCCAGGAGAATCGGCCCATCTGCGCGCGAGCTTCTTGACGCGGAACGGGCGCCCTGGTAAACTGCCGAGGTTGTGGTCCAGCCGGCCGCCGCTTCATTGCGCGCGCCGGCGAAGAACGTAGAGCAATACGCGTGGGCCCGTGTATTCTCCCCGCAACGGGCCCGGGAGCGGCCCGACAGGACGAGGATTCCATGAAGAATATCCTTGGCCGCAAGGTTGGGATGACGAGCGTCTTCACCGCGGACGGCAAGTACGTGCCGGTCACGGTGATCGAAGCCGGTCCTTGCACGGTCGTGGAGCGCCGGACGAAGGAGAAGCACGGCTACGAAGCCGTCGCTTTGGGCTTCGATTCGGTTGCGAAGCATCGCCTCACGCGTGCCCTTGCCGGACATTATAAGAAGGCGGGCGTCGACGCGCCGCGCTACGTTCGCGAGTTTCGTACCGACATCGACGGCGTCGAAGCCGGTGCCGTCATCACCGTCGCGGCGTTCGAGCCGGGCGACCGCGTCGACGTCGTCGGCATCTCCAAAGGCCACGGCTTCGCCGGCGGCATCAAGCGCCACAACTTTTCGGGC
This sequence comes from Verrucomicrobiia bacterium, assembly GCA_035505015.1. Taxonomy (GTDB): domain Bacteria; phylum Vulcanimicrobiota; class Vulcanimicrobiia; order Vulcanimicrobiales; family Vulcanimicrobiaceae; genus DATJRF01. Next base: position 6,113 of record DATJRF010000145.1, read on the forward strand.
GGCGGCGCGAGCCACGGCTCGATGATCCATCGCCAGCCGGCCTCCAACGGCGACACCAACGCCGGACGCACCACCAAGGGCAGCCGCCGGCCGGGCCATTACGGCGTCGACCGCACGACCCACCAGAACCTCGAAGTCGTGCGCGCCGACGCGGAGCGCAATCTGCTGCTCGTTCGCGGCCCGGTTCCGGGACCGAAGAACGCCATCGTGGTGGTGCGCAAGAGCGTCAAGCGTGCCAAGAGTGCGGAGGCCAAGCATGCCTAACGTGATCGACGCGACCGGCAAGGTCGTACGCGAAGTCCCCACGCCCGCACCCTTCGACGGCGATTTCAGCAAGAAGATGCACGTCGTCTACCGCGCCGTTCATCGCGAGTTCGCCAGTCCGCGTGCCGGCACGGCCTCGACCAAGAAGCGCGACGAGGTCTCGGGCGGCGGACGCAAGCCGTGGAAGCAGAAGGGCACCGGGCGCGCGCGCCAGGGCTCGATTCGTTCGCCGCAGTGGCGCCACGGCGGCGTCACCTTCGGGCCGCAGCCGCGCAGCTACGTCACCGACCTCAACAAGAAGGAACGGCGGCTCGCGCTCGTCGCGGCGCTCGCGGATCGTTTCAAGAACGACGCCGTCACGCTGCTCGACGCCTCGGAGTTCGCGATCGCCAAGACGGCCGAGTTTGCCAAGCTGATCTTCGGCTCGGCCAAAGCCGCCAAGTCGGGGCCGTCGACGCTGATCGTCTGCGCTCGCGACGAGCGCAACGCCGACGCGATCGGCCGGGTCAGCCGCAACCTCGAGAAGGTCGCCGTCACGCACGACGGCGCGCTCGACGTCAAAGACGTCCTGCGCTACCAGCGGATCATCTTCACGACGGCCGCCTACGACGCGATCTCGGCGGCCCTCGCCAAGGGAGCGAAGTAATGGACGCACGCGACGTCATCGTCTCGCCGCGCATCACCGAGAAATCGATGGCCGAGGCGCTCAACAACCAGTACACCTTCGTGGTGAACCCGCACGCCACCAAGACGCAGATCCGTCACGCCGTCGAGGCCATCTTCAAGGTCGACGTCGTCAAGGTCAACACCGTCAACGTGCGCGGCAAGTCGAAGAGCTTCGCGCGCCGCGGCGTGCGCACGCACGGCAAGCAGAGCGACTCCAAGAAGGCGATCGTCACCCTCAAGCCAGGCCAGAAGATCGAGCTTGGCGGCGTCAACTATTTCGAGCAATAAGATGCCAGTAAAGAAATATCGTCCAACCTCGCCGGGACGGCGCTTCGTGACCACGATGGACTTCTCGGACCTCTCGAAGGTGGCTCCCGAGAAGTCGCTCTTGGAAGTCGGGAAGAAGCACTCCGGGCGCAACAACAACGGGCACATCACCGTTCGCCACAAAGGCGGCGGCACGCGCAAGCAGTACCGGATCATCGATTTCAAGCGCGGTAAGGACGGCATTCCGGCCAAGGTCGCGACGATCGAGTACGATCCGAACCGCTCTTGCCGCATCGCGCTCGTCCACTACAAGGACGGCGAGAAGCGCTACGTCCTCGCGCCGCTCGGGCTGCGCGTCGGCGACGTGATCGAATCCGGCCCGAACGCCGACATCAAGGTCGGCAACGCGCTGCCGATCAAGAACATCCCGGTCGGTACGGTCATCCACAACGTCGAGCTGCGGCCGGGACAGGGCGGCAAGCTCGTGCGTTCGGCCGGCGTTTCGGCGCAGCTGATGGCCAAGGAGAACGAGTACTCGCAGGTCCGCATGCCCTCGGGCGAAGTGCGCAAGATCCACGTCGAGTGCCGCGCGACGATCGGACAGCTCGGAAACGTCGAACACGAGAACCAAGTGATCGGGAAGGCCGGCCGCATGCGCCACATGGGCAAGCGTCCGTCGGTTCGCGGCATCGCGATGAACCCGGTCGACCATCCGCACGGCGGCGGTGAAGCTCGCTCCACCTCGGGGCGTCCGCCGACCACGCCGTGGGGCCAGATGACCATGGGTAAAAAGACGCGCCGGAACAAGCGCACGACCAAGATGATCGTCCGCAAGCGGGGTTCGAAGTAAATGGGACGCAGCCTGAAAAAGGGGCCGTTCGTGGCCGAGCATCTCGTCAAGAAGGTCGAGAAGCTCAACGAGACGCGCGAAAAGCGCGTCATCAAGACCTGGAGCCGCGCCTCGACGATCGTTCCGTCGATGG
>DATJRF010000146.1:0-5182 GCA_035505015.1 Verrucomicrobiia bacterium
CCTACGCTCAGGGTGACAGGGGGGCTAGCTTACGATGACAACGGGTGATCGCAGTCTTATCCTTGTTGGGTTCCGCTAGGTGCGAAATGCATTCAGGTGCGGTTTGCGCTGGTTTGCGCGCATCGCGAACCGCACAATGAGCGCAAGCACTCCCAACATCGCCGTGGAGGTTTTTTTATCTTGCGCATTCGTTCTGCGGCAGCCGTCGTGCTGCTGGCATCGCTCGCCGCCGCGTGTAGCGGCGGCTCGACCACGACCGCGCCGGCCGTGCCCGGGGCGAATCCCGATTCGGTCCGCCATGCCGTCCGCCCCAAAGCGACCAGCGGCGGCAACGTCGTTTCGGATCCCGGATTCGAGAGCGGCGGCTTTGCTGACGGCTGGTCCTCGTGCGGGACCGTCGCCGCAACGGTCACGACGGCAGAGGCGCACAGCGGCAGCTACAGCGCGCTGAGCGGCTCGACCAAGAAACCGGAGATCAACGGAACCGCAGGCGTGTGCCAGACGATCGTCGTGCCCGCCGACGCCACGCTGACCTTCTGGGTGTACGAAGGCACCGATGACTCGGTCTCGTACGCCGACCAAGAGGCCGATCTCTTGAGCACCAGCGGTTCGACGATCGCAAATCTCTTCAAGGAAGCGACGACCACCAACGGCTGGGTCGAGCGCAGCTATAGCTTGAGCGCCTACGCCGGCGAGACGGTGAAGCTCTACTTCGGCGTCAAGGGCAACGGCTATTCCAAGGATTACGTCTATCAATACGTCGACGACGTCTCCGTCATCGGTTCGGGCGGCACCACGCCGACGCCGAGCCCGACGGCCTCGCCGACGAGCGCCCCGACGACCTCGCCCACAGCTTCGCCGACCGCTAAGCCCACCGCAACGCCGACCGCTAAGCCTACCGCGACGCCGACTTCGAGCCCGACGCCCGTGGCGAGCTCCTCGCCGTACCCGTGCAACGACTCGCAGTTCGTGACCGATCAGTCGGAGTTCGCGAGCGGCAAGATCAGCGCCGACCAGCTGGTCGACGTCTGCGGCAGCGTGACCTCGGTGCTGCCGTCCAAGGTGACGAGCAGCGGCAACCACGGCTACTTCTACGTCTCGATTCCCGGCTCGGCGAGCCCCGGCACGATCGAGATCGTTTCGAACCTCGACGCGATGGCCGAAGCGCCCAGTGGCGATCCGCCGGCCTGGCCGTGGGTCGCGACCGGCGACTACGTCTACGTCCAGGGCCGCTACTACTACGACAACAGCTCGAGCCAAGGCATCGACTGGACCGAAGACGATACCGACAGCTCGTGGGAGCACACCGGCTACGTTGCCGTCTGCAGCTCGGTGGGAGCCGGCTGCATCTTCTACCAGTAAGTAGCGCGCCGGCGCGCTCACGCGCAGGTGCAAGCGGCTTCGCGGTTTCGCGGGGCCGCTCGCACCTGCGGTCGAAGGCCGCGCGATGGCGTCGCCGCGCAGCTACGTGCTGCTCACCGCCCTAACGCTCGTGGCCGGTTACACCGATGCGGTCGCGTTCTTCGGTCTGGGCGTCTTTACCGCGAACATGACCGGCAATACCGTGCTGCTCGCGGGTGCGCTGGCCGAACGCTTCGTTGCGCACGTGCCGGGCGGTTTCTCGATCGGCTTGACGCTGCTCTCGCTGCTCTGCTTCGCGCTCGGCGCGAGCGCCGCGGCGCTGCTGCTGCGCGGCGAGCGCGGGCGCCCGCCGCTGCGCAGCCTGGCGGTGCTCTCGTTCGTCCTGCTGCTCGCCGTGGGGGCGGCGCTGCTCTTTCGGCGCGAGATCGCGGGGGAGGCGGCGGCGCTCTGCGTCGGGCTGCTCTCGACCCTTGCCGGGATGCAGAGCGTCCTTGCCGCCCGCGCCGGCGTCCCCGGCATCACGACCATCGTGGTGACCGGCGCCATGGTGACCGCGCTGATGGATTTCTTCGGCTCCACGCCGCAGGACGACCGGCGGCGCGTGGGCGTCCCCTACGCCGCCGACTGGGCGCTCTACTTCGGCGGCGCGGTCGGCGGCACGCTGGGGTTGGGCCTGCTCGGCGGCGCCGCGCTGTGGGTGCCGGTGGTCGTGGTCGCCCTTTTGCTCCCCGTGCTATAGTAGGGGGCGCCATGGCCCGTTCCGTCGCCCCGTTGCAGATCGGTTCGATCGAAGTCTGGCCTCCGCTCGTGCTCGCGCCGATGTCGGGGGTGACCAATCGCACCATGCGCGCCCTCTACAAGCCGTTCGGGCTCGGACTCACGGTGACCGAGTTCGTTTCGTCCAATGCCCTCAAGTACGGCAGCAAGCGAACCCTCGAGATGATCGATCGCCATCCGAGCGAGCGGCCCGGCTCGACCCAGCTCTGGGGCGACGATCCCGCCACCATGGCGGCCGCCGCACGGCTCGTGCGCGAATGCGGAGCGGACCTCGTCGACATCAACTTCGGCTGCCCGGCCCCGAAGGTCACCAAGACCAACGGCGGCTCCGCATGCCTGCGCGATCCCGACCGGTGCGAGGCGATCATGCGGGCGGTCGTCGCGGCCGTCGACTGCCCGGTTACGATGAAGATGCGCCTGGGCTGGAGCGAGACGGATCTCGTCTACGTCGACGTCGCGCGACGCGCGCAAGCGGCCGGCGTGGCGGCCGTGACGCTGCATGCGCGCACCGCGAAGCAGTTCTATAAAGGAAGCGCCGCTTGGGAGCACATCGCGGCGCTCAAGCGAGCGATCGACATTCCGGTGATCGGTAACGGCGATCTCGACGATGCGCACGTCGCGATGGCGCGCATGCGCGAGAGCGGCGTCGACGCGATCATGCTCGGTCGTGCGACGCTGGGCAACCCGTGGCTGATCGCGCAGATCGCGGATCTCATGGAGGGCCGCGAAGCTCGCCCGCTGCCCAGCCCCGCCGACCGGCTGCGCTACTGCATCGTGCACTACCGCGCGATGGTCGGCGAGCTCGGCGAAGCGCGCGCCGTTCCGCAGATGCGCAAGCACGTCGCGCTCTATCTCAAAGGGATGCCGGGCGCCGCCGTTTTGCGCGAGCGCATCATGCACCTCGATCGCGCGAGCGACGCGATCGCCACGATCGAAGAGACCATCGCGCGGCTCGAGGGCACCTTGGTTGCCGCTTAGCGAGGATGCTTCGGCGACCGCGGCGGAGCTGGCCGCGGAAGTTTTCGAGAACTACAAGCAATACGTCAACCCGCCGCTCGCGCGCGTCATGAAGATCTCCGGCTCGCCGGTGGAAGTGCGCGCGCAAGGATGCACGATCTGGGACGCCGCGGGCAAAGCCTATCTCGATTTCGCCGGCGGTTACGGGACCTTCACGCTCGGGCATTCGCATCCCAAAGTCGTCGCGGCGGTGCGCGCGCAGCTCGAGCTGATGTCGCTCTCGGGCAAGACGATGTTCAACGTGCAGCTCGGCCGCGCCGCCAAGCGGCTCGCGCAGCTCGCGCCCGGCGACTTGCAGATCTCGTTTTGGTGCAACAGCGGAACCGAAGCGATCGAAGGGTCGATCAAACTCGCGCGGGCGGCCACGGGACGCACGAAGATCGTCAGCACGATCAACGCTTTTCACGGAAAGACCATGGGTGCGCTCTCGGTGAGCGGGCGCGAGACGTTTCAAACGCCGTTCGCGCCGCTGCTGGAAGGCTTCGCGCACGTGCCGTTCGCGCAGGCCGGCGAGCTCGACGAACTGCTCGCCGATGCAGCCGCCTTCGTCGTCGAGCCGGTCCAAGGCGAGGGCGGGGTAAACGTGCCGCCGGAGGGGTACCTGCGCGCGGTCCGCGAGGCGTGCGACCGTACCGGCGCGCTCTTCATCGCCGACGAGGTGCAGACGGGCCTCGGGCGCTGCGGCTACCGCTTCGGCTGCGACCGCGACGGCGTCGTTCCCGACGTCATGACGCTGGCCAAGGGGCTCTCGGGCGGCGTGATGCCGGTGGGCGCCTTCATCGCCCGGCCGGAGGTCTGGAATCGCGCCTTCGGCAAGGCGCCGCTCCTGCATACCTCGACCTTCGGCGGCGGCGAGCTCGCCTGCGTCGCGGCGCTCGCCTCGATGAACGCACTCGAAGACGAGGGCCTCGTCGAAAATGCGCGCGTGCGCGGCGCGCAGCTCCTCGAAGGCGCTCGCGCGATCGCGTCCGAGTTTCCGGCCGTCGTCCGCGAGGTCCGCGGCCTCGGCCTGCTGGTCGGGGTGGAGCTCGCGAACGAGGGCTACGGCGGCTGGATCATCCCGGAAATGCTCAAGCTCGGGGTCACGGCCGCCTGGACGCTCAACCTCCAGCGCGTCATCCGCCTCGAGCCGCCGCTGATCGTCACCGAGGCCGAGGTCGGGCGCGCCCTCGCCGCCCTGCGCGCGGGCATCGCGACCGCCTACGAGAAGCTCGGGCCGCTCGAGGCCACGCCGTAATATGGTACGCTACCGCTCCTGGCCACTTCCCCGCGCGACCGGCGGCCAGGCCGCCGAGGGTATCGGTCATGCCGTACGTTGAGACTGCCATCGCCATCGCGGCGCCGGCGCAGCTCGTGTACGAGCTGGCCAAGGATCAAGAGCGATTTCCGCAGTTCATGCCCGACGTCGAGACCGTCAAGGTTCTCGAGCATCACGCCGATCGCGTCGTCACGCGCTGGAAGACGCTGGTGGAAGAGGCGCCGATCGAATGGACGGAGGAGGACCGCTTCGACGACGCTGCGCGCCGCATCGACTACAAGCTGCTCGAAGGAGATTTGGATAAGTTCGAAGGCGCCTGGACGTTCGAGGAGCGCGACGGCCTCACGCACGTCGTGCTCGGCGTCGACTACGATTTCGGCGTACCGACGCTGGCCGAGCTGATCGGCCCGACGCTGCAGAAGAAGGTGCGCGAGAACAGCGAAATGATGCTCGCCGCGCTGAAGTCGGAGGCCGAGAAGGGTGCATAAGTTCTGCTTCGTGATCCATCCGCTCTCGCTCGACGACGTCGCGCGCTACGAGCCGGGAGCCAAAGGCAAGGGCGCGCCGATCGTGCGCAAGATCATGGAGTGGATGCCGCCGTGGGCGGTCGTGCACGTGACCGGCGTGCGCACGCCGGACGGTCGCGAGACCGAGGGCTGGTTCGTCTCGGCGCCGCTGCTGCCCGAGCAGATGATGGAGTTCCCGCGCGAAGAGGTCTACACGCGCATCCTGCGCGCGATCGAGATCGGGGTCGAGCTCGGCGCGGAG
>DATJRF010000147.1:0-11716 GCA_035505015.1 Verrucomicrobiia bacterium
GCCGTGCTGCTGCTCCAGCGCTCCCGCGAATAGGGGAGACCGGCCGCCGGCGGGCAATCCCAACCCACGATGCTTCACGCTCGTCGCGCCGCGGTGCTTCCAGGCCGGCCCTATCCGCTCGGGGCCGCCTGGGACGGGGCCGGCGTCAACTTCGCGCTCTTCTCCGAGTTCGCCGAAAAGGTCGAGCTCTGTCTTTTCGACCCGCGCGGACGGCGCGAGATCGAGCGCATCGTGCTGCCGGAGTATACGGACTCCGTCTGGCACGGCTATCTGCCCGACGCACAGCCCGGGCTGCTCTACGGCTACCGCGTCTACGGCCCGTACGATCCTTCGCGCGGGCACCGCTTCAACCACCACAAGCTCTTGCTCGATCCGTACGCCGCGATGGTCGTCGGGCACGTCGTCTGGAGCGACGCGCACTACGGCTACCGGATCGGCAGCTCGCGCGGCGATCTCTCGTTCGACCGGCGCGACAACGCAGCCGGCATGCCCAAGTGCGTCGTCGTCGATCGCTCCTTCACCTGGGGCGACGACTCGCTGCTGCACACGCGCTGGCACGAGCTGATCGTCTACGAGACGCACGTCCGCGGCTTCACGATGCGCCATCCCGGCGTGCGCCCGGAACTGCGCGGCACCTTCGCCGGGCTCTCGTCGCCGAGCGTTATCGAGTATCTCTCGCGGCTCGGCATCACCGCCGTCGAGCTGCTGCCGGTGCAAAACTTCGTCGACGACCGCTACCTGATCGAGAAGGGGCTGCGCAACTACTGGGGCTACAGCCCGATCTCGTTCTTCGCTCCCAATCCGCGCTATCTCTCGCGCCCGGATCTCGGCGAGTTCAAGACCATGGTCTCGCGCCTGCACGACGCCGGCATCGAGGTCTTCCTCGACGTCGTCTTCAACCATACCGCCGAAGGCAACGCGCTCGGCCCGACGCTTTCGTTCCGCGGTATCGACAACCGCTCGTATTACCGGCTCTCGCGAGACGACCCGCGCCACTACGTCGACTATACCGGCTGCGGCAACTCGCTCAACCTGGATCATCCGCACGTGCTCAAGATGGTCACCGACTCGCTGCGCTACTGGGTCAGCGAGATGCACGTCGACGGCTTTCGCTTCGATCTCGCGACGACGCTCGCGCGGCGCGAAGGCGAGTACAGCCCGAACAGCACCTTCCTCGCCTCCATCGAGCAAGATCCGGTGCTCTCGCGCGTCAAGCTGATCGCCGAACCGTGGGATCTCGGGCACGGCGGATACCGTCTGGGCGATTTTCCGGCCGGCTGGTCGGAATGGAACGACAAGTTTCGCGACGGCGTGCGGCGCTTTTGGCGCGGGGGAGATGCGGCGATTCCGGAGATGGCGACCCGCCTGACCGGCTCGAGCGACGTCTTCGACCGGCGCGGGCGGCGGCCGCGCGCGAGCGTCAACTTCGTGACCGCACACGACGGCTTCACGCTGGAAGACCTCGTGTCGTACGATCACAAGCACAACGAAGCCAACCTCGAGGGCGGTCGCGACGGGCACGACGAGAACCTGAGCTGGAACTGCGGCGCGGAGGGGCCGACGGGCGACCCGGCGATCGTCGCGCTGCGCGAAAAGCAGAAGCGCAACTTCCTCGCGACGCTGCTGCTCTCGCAAGGTATGCCGATGCTGCTGGCCGGCGACGAGCTGGGCCGCACGCAGCACGGCAACAACAACGCCTACTGCCAAGACAACGAGATCGGCTGGGTCGACTGGAGCGGCGCCGACGCGCACGCGCAGCAAATCGAGTTCGTGCGGCGCTTGATCGACTTGCGCCGCCGGCATCCGGTCTTCCGGCGCCCGCGCTTCTTCCGCGGCGAGCCGCCGCCGGGCTCCGCGCTCAAAGACATCGCCTGGTACGTCCCGGAAGGGCGCGAGATGACGGGCGCCGACTGGGGCGACGGCTCGCGCCGCTGCTTCGGTGCGCTGCTGGGCGGCGATACGGCCGATCAGTTCCTGAGCTTGCGCGGATTTCCCGAGGTCGACGACAGCTTTTTGCTGGTCCTCAACGGCCACGATCGCTCCGTCGACTTCATCTTGCCGCACGCACCGAAGATCGTGCGCTGGTCGCGCCTGATCGATACGGTACAAACCGCGACCGCCGAGCCGGCGTCGCGCTTCGAGCCCGGTTCGAGCGTCCCGATCGGCGATCGCTCCTTCTCGCTCTTCCACGGCGAAGAAGGACCGTGAGCGCCCTCGAGCGCCTCGCCTCGCTGGCCGGGATCGTCCCCGCCTACGAAGACTACTGGGGCGCGCAGCGCATCGTCTCGGCCGAGACGACGCGCGCGCTGCTGGAGGCGATGGGATACGACCCCAGCGGCGCCGCCGTCGAGCGCGAGCTCGCCCGCGCCGAGGGCGCGCAGCGAATGCTCGCTGCGTCGATCGTCGTGCGCGACGCGCCGCTCCTGCGCATCGCTTGCAGGCTCCACGACGGAACGCGCGTCGCGTGGCAGCTCGCCCGCGAAGACGGAACGAGCGCCGAAGGCGCGAGCGCTTGCGAGGGCGGATTCTTCGATCTGCCGGCGCAGCCGTTGGGTTACCATCGCCTCGCGATCGAAGCGGCCGGCGGCTCGGCGCAGACGACGGCGATCGTCGCACCGCCGGCCGCCTATCTTCCGTCCGCACTCGAGCGCGGGCGCGCGTGGGCTCTGGCGACGCAGCTCTACGGCGTGCGCTCGGAGCGCAACTGGGGCATCGGCGACTTCTCCGATCTTCGCTCGCTGGTCGCGGCGGTCGCGCGCGAAGGCGGCGGCGGCATCGGGCTCAATCCGCTGCACGAGCTGCACGCCCACGATCCCGCCTCGGCGAGCCCCTATGCGGCGTCCAGCCGGCTCTTCCTCAATCCGCTCTACGTCGACGTCGAAGCGGTGCCCGAGTTCGCGGCATCGGCGCAGGCTCGCGCCGCGGCCGGCAGCGAGGCGTGCGCCGGCCGAATCCGCGCGCTGCGCGCGACCGCGCTGGTCGATTACGCCGGCGTCGCAGCGCTCAAACGCGAGCTTTTCGAGCTGCTCTACACGGAGTTCTCGCGCACGCACCGCAAGAGGAATACGGATCGCGGGCGAGCGTTCGACGCGTTCGTGGCATCCGGCGGCCGCGCGCTCGAGCGGCTGGCGCGCTACCAGGCGCTGGCCGAACGCTTTCACGCAGCCGGCCAGGGTTGGGGATGGCAGGAGTGGCCGCCCGCTTATCGCTCGCCCGAGTCGCCCGAGGTCGAACGCTTCGCTCGCGAGCACGCCGGGCGCGTCGAGTTCTTTCTCTATCTCCAGTGGATCGCCGACGAGCAGCTCGCGAGCGTCGCGAACGAAGCGGCGGCACTGCCTTGCGGCCTGTATCGCGACCTCGCGGTCGGAGCCGATCTCAACGGCGCCGACGCGTGGGCCGACCAGAGCGCGGTACTCGCCGGCGTCGCGCTGGGCGCTCCCCCGGATCCGCTCAACGCCCTCGGGCAGAACTGGGGCCTCCCGCCGTTCTCGCCGGCGGCGTTGCGCGAGCGCGGTTACGAGCCGTTTGCCCGGCTGCTGCGCGCCAATATGCGAAACGCCGGCGCCTTGCGCATCGACCACGTGATGGCGCTGCGCCGCTGCTACTGGATTCCACGCGGCGCCAAGGCGACCGAAGGCGCCTACGTCGCCTACGACCTCGACGCGATGCTCGGGGTGGTCGCGCTCGAGAGCGTGCGCAACCGCTGCCTCGTCGTCGGCGAGGATCTCGGCACCGTTCCCGAGGATTTACGCGAGCGGATGCGCGAGGACCGGGTCTTCTCGACGCGCTTGCTCTACTTCCAGCGCGACTGGAGCGACGGCAGTTTCTCGCCGCCCGCGAGCTATCCGCGGCGGGCGGCGACGAGCGCCGGTTCGCACGATCTTCCTCCGCTCGCGGGCTGGTGGACCGGTGAGGATATCGCGGTGCGCGTGACGGCCTCGCTCTATCCCGACGAGCGCGCGCTGCGCGAGGCGAGCGAGGACCGCTGGGCGGCGCGCTTTGCGCTCGTGGAAGCCCTGCAGCGAGCCGGCGCGCTCGACGAAGGCGGCGCCGCGCGCCTGCGCGAGGATGCCGGCCGAAACGGCAGCCTGGCCGGGGCGCACGAGCTGGTGCCGGCGGTACATCGCTTCCTGGCCAGGACGCCGTCGGCGCTCTTGGTCGCGCAGCTCGAAGACGTGCTGGTGGAAAAAGACGCGGTCAACGTGCCGGGAACCGTCGCCGAACATCCGAACTGGTGCCGCAAGCGATCCGCCACGCTCGAAGCGATCCAGCGCGACGGGTACTTGCGGGAGCTGGGGGCGACGTTCGCGCCGGAGGAGGTACGATCGTGAAAGGCGTGGTCATGGCGGGCGGCGAGGGCTCGCGCCTGCGGCCGCTGACGTCGAGCCGGCCGAAACCGCTCGCGCCCGTTGCCAACAAACCGGTGATGCACCACATCGTCGACTTGCTGCGGCGCCACGGCATCACCGAGATCGTCGCGACGCTGCACTACCTCGCCGACGAGATCGAGAACTACTTCGGCGACGGCTCCGATTTCGGCGTGCGCATGCACTACGTCGTCGAAGATACGCCGCTCGGGACCGCCGGGGCGGTCAAACTGGCGCAGGAGTACCTGGCGGACGAGCGATTCGTCGTGATCTCGGGCGACGCATTGACCGATCTCGATCTGGGCGCGTTGGGCGATTTCCACGATCGCAACGGCGCCAGGGGCACGATCGCGCTCCAACGCGTCGCCAATCCGCTCGAGTTCGGCGTGGTCGTCACCGACGACGCCTGCCGGATCACGCGCTTTCTCGAGAAGCCGTCGTGGGGCGAAGTCTTCTCCGATACGATCAACACCGGCATCTACGTGCTCGAGCCGGAGATCTTCGAGTACATGGAGGCCGGCCGGAGCTACGATTTCTCCAAAGACATCTTCCCGTTCATGCTGCGCGACGGCAAGCCGCTCTACGGATACGTTACGAGCGACTACTGGAGCGACATCGGGAACCTGCAGCAATACCAGCAGGCGAACTACGACGCGCTCAGCGGCGCGGTGCGCGTGGAGATTCCCGGAACGCTCAGCGCGAGCGGCGTCTGGATCGGGGAGAACACCCGCATCCATCCCGAAGCGCGGGTCGTGGGCCCGGCCGTGCTCGGCAAGAACGTTACCGTCGAGAGCGGCGCCGTCGTCGAGGAGCTCTGCGCGATCGGCGACTCGTCGATCCTCGCCGCCGACGCCAAGCTGCACCGCACGATCGCCTGGGAAGACGTCTACGTGGGGGAGCACGCGACGCTCTCCGGCTGCACGCTCGCCGACCGCGTGATCGTCAAGGATCGCGTCTCGATCGCCGAAGGCGCCGTGATCGGGCGCAACAGCACCCTCGGAAGCGGCGCGATCGTCCCTTCGAACATCAAGCTGTGGCCGGATAAATCGGTCGCCTCCGGCGCGATCGTTTCGATGTCGCTGATCTACGGGATCAAATGGCCGGGGTCGCTGTTCGGCGACGACGGCGTCTCGGGCTTGGCCAACATCGAGATCACGCCCGAGTTCGCGCTCAAGCTCGGCCAAGCGCTGGGATCGGCGCTACAGCCGGGCCAAACCGTCATGACCAGCCGCGACGCGCATCCGGCGTCCCGGCTGACCAATCGCTGCGTGATCGCGGGATTGCTCAGCGTCGGCATCAACGTTCAAGACCTGCGCGAGACGCCCACGCCGATGTCGCGCTATACCGTGCGCAACTCCGGCGACGCGGGCGTGCACACCTCCATCTCTCCGAGAGACCCTTCCGACTTTCTCATCGAGTTCTTCGACGCACACGGCGTCAACGTCGACAAGAACCTGGAGCGCAAGATCGAGAACCTCTTCTTCCGCGAGGATTTCCGTCGCACGCCGATGGAGGGCGTCGGGAAGCTCGATTTTCCCGAACGCACGCTCGAGGGCTATACGAGCGGCTTTATCGCCGCGCTCGCGCCGAAGGCGATCTCGAAGGCCAACATGCGCGTGGTGATCGACTACGCCTTCGGCAACGCCTCGCTGATCCTGCCGCGCATCCTCAGCAATCTCGGCGTCGACATGATCGCGCTCAACGCGTTCTTCGATACCGCCAAGGTGCTTTCGTTCCGCGCCGACCGCGAGCGCTATCTCGAGCGATTGAGCAACGTCACCACCTCGCTGGTTGCGAACTTGGGCATTCTGCTCGATCAGCACGGGGAGTCGCTCGTGCTCGTCGACGATCGCGGCCGGCCGATCGACGGCCCGCGCCTGCTCGCGCTGGTTACCGTGCTCGTTGCGCAGAGCGTGCCGGGAGCGCGCATCGCCGTGCCCGTGATGGCGCCGGCCGCGATCGAAGCGGTCGCCGCGGCGCACGGCGCAACCGTCATCCGCACGCGCAGCGACCGCCGCTCGCTGATGGCGCTCGCCGAGCGGGAAGGACGCACCATCGCCTTCGCCGGGGGCAGCAACTTCGAGCTGATCTTCCCGGAGTTCCAGCCGGTCTTCGATTCGCTTTACGCCGCCGCGAAGATCATGGAACTGATCTCCGAGCAAGGACGCCCGCTCTCGGAAGTCATCGACGAGCTGCCGGCGTGGCACCTCGCCGCTCGCCGCGTCCACTGCCCGTGGGAGCGCAAGGGCCAGATCATGCGCCGCCTGCTCGACGAGACGCACGGCGAGAACGTCGAGCTCACCGACGGCATTCGCGTCGGGCGCAACGACGGGTGGGTCTTGGTTCTGCCCGACGCCTCCGATCCGATCTTCAACGTCTACGCCGAGGGCGGATCGGAGGCCGACGCCGACCGCCACGCCGAGCAGCTCGCGCTGCGCATCGAGGAGCTCGCGCGGGCCTAGAAGCGTGCCGCGAGGTATGCGGCTTTTTCGGCGAGCACGCCAAGCACGTTGTTCCACGTATACCGTTCGGCCGTCGCCTCGCCGGCGGCGCGGATCGTTCGGCTCAGGTTCGCGTCGCGCAGCAGCGTTTCGAGGTAGCTGGCAAGCTCGCGCGGATCGCCGGTGTCGCAGACGATCGCGTTGCCGAACGCCTCGGCATAATCTTCGCCGCTGGGGCCGACGACCGCGACGCCGCCCGACGCCATCACCTCGAGCCCGACCAGTCCGAACGGCTCCTTGCCGCTGTTGGCGAGCACCGCGTCGGCGACGTGGTAGAACGCGAAGAGCAGCTCTTCGGGCACGAAGCTGCGCACGTTGAGCACCGGCGCGTTCGCGGCGGCGAGCGCATCGAGCACGAGCTCCGGTTCGCGCGAGGCGATCTGCACGTCCTCGACGCCGAGCCCGAGTTCGCGCGCCCGCGCCAGGACTGCTGCACCGTACGGCTCGCGCCCGCCGCGCACGAGCAGCGTCGCCGCCGGATGCGCGCCGCGGATCTGCGCGAACGCCTCGATCGCCTGCATCCAGCGCTTATCTTCGTCGAAGCGCCCGACCTTGACCAAGAGGGGCCGGCCTCGCAGCGCCGACTCGGTATCCGCAACGAGCTCTTGCGGCGGACCGCCGAGAAGACGCTGGGGGATCCCGTTGGGAATCACCAGGGTTTCGATACCGCGTATCCACAGCTCGAAGCGCATGTAGCGGCTGACCGTGGTCACGCACGCGGCGCGGCGCAGCGCTCCCCAGTCGATGAAATCGAAGCCGTACGTGTTGTTCGCGTTCCACATGAGCGAGGCGTGTTCGCGAAGGCCACGTTCGCGCAGGGCCGCATCGAGGGAGATCGCCGCAGGAGCGGTCTGCCAATCCTCCGCAATGACCAGAACGCGCTCGCCGCGCGCCGCGGCGGGGCGCACGATCTCCTCGGCGACGAACGGCGGCGCGCTGCCCGCGTAATCGGGAACCTTTCCGTACTCGCCGTCGTAGACGTTGCCCGGGTGGTAGGCGGATATCCACTGGCACCAGCGGCGATAGGTCAGGCCGTTAGCCGGATGCTCGACCGGCGGCAGGCGCGGATCGCCCACGAAGATCAGCGTCGTTTCGACGCCCGCCTGCGCGAGCGCGGCCGAGAGCTCGGTGACGCGCGTTCCCAAACCGCCGACCAGCGAGTACGGATCCGGCCCTTCGAACGAAAGCAAGACCGCGTGCGAAAACGGAAAGTCCACGCGGCCTGCCTTGCCTGCGGCCGGGGGCGGCTCCTCTCTAGTGCTGCGCCGAGTCGCTCGTCAGCTTGAGCTCGACGAGATCCTGGTTAGCGGGGCTGCGCTGCGGGAGGTGGCTGCGCACGTCGCGGACGATCGCGGGGACTCCGGCCACCGGGTCGTAAGCGATCGTCTCCTGCACCGTTGCCGCGCGGTAGTGACCTCCCTGCTGCTCGATCGTGCCGTTCGATTGGATCATGACGAGCCGGCCGGCGTTCGGTATCGGTCCTTTTCCTTGCAGCGTCAGCGTGCAGTCCCACGTGGAGAGGTCACCGCGGCTGACACGGTATTTCTGCGTCCAACGGGAGGTGCCGTCCGGCGATAACCCGTGGAAATACGCTTGGGCCAAGAGCGGAAAGAGCACGAGTTGCATCGCCGAGAGGCGATAGGGGCGCTGCTGGCACGAGACGTCGCCATCGGCATACACCTCGCACGCGTTCGTCTCGGCCGGGCGAACGGCATTCCACCACGTATCGGTCGCACTGATCGTCACGCCGCCGTCGGCGGCCGGTCCCGAGATATCGACGCTCATCGAGCCGGTTCCATTTCCCTGATCGGCGACCGCCGTATTGTAGCCGAAGCGGTACTCGAGGTGCCGTTGGACGGCCGGCGACGGCGACGGCACTTGCCCGGTGAGCGCGATCGTCAGCGCGATCGGCAGAAAGATCATTCGCTTCACGTCAATCCCCCCCCGCGCGGCCCGTTCGCGCAGCTCGGGGAGAGCAACCTGCCGGTCGTCTCTCAGGCGTGGTACAGGTTCGTTCGTTCGCCCTTGCCGGTCTTGCCGTGAATGCTGCCGAGCTTCACGCGGCTGCTTTCGAAGAGATCGGCTTGGCGTTCGCGCTCGGCGCGTCGCGCGAGGAAGTCGTCCATGCGCTTGCCCACCCAGGCGTTCTTGAAGGCGACCCGGCGGCGAACGGCCAGCTTCGCCAGCGGATAGAACGGCGCGAGCGCGGAGGCGCGCTCCTTGCGAGGGCGCGGTTCCTCGCGCTTCCCCTCGAGGTCGCGAAACGCGCGCCGCTCCAGCTCCGCAAAGCCGCGGTTCGCGAACTGGAAAAAGATGACCGCCGACAACGCCGCTCCAAGCACGGCGATGACGGTGCCCGACGCAAAAGCGGAGGGCCAGCGAACGGCGGCCGCGGCAAACGCTGCTCCGAGAAGGAGCGCGATCCCGCTGCCGTACGCCGAAAGACGCGAGAGGCCGTCGCGGCGTTGTCCGTAGCGGCGGTGCCACTTCGTTTCCAGACCGGCGCGGTAGAGTTCTTCTTCCGCCTGCGCGGCCGAGCCGCGCTCCACTCCTTCGGCGTCCATGCAACCATTGTACTCGCGTCCACGCGACGTTGCACCGCCCCACCGTAACGACTCTGTGACGGGATTTTAACGATTTTGCAAAGACCTCCGAGTCATCCCGCCGCGAAACCGGCGGCGTAGAAGCAGGAAGAAATGTCCACACATTTCACAACGGTTGATTATCTGGAGCCTGGTGGCGGCATCCCAGGTGCGGGGTTTTCGCGGCCGCCCGCCGGAAGCGCCGCTCGCGTCCTATATCGTGCGCGTGGCGCAGCTGCAGATAGCGACGCTCTCGACGATCGTCGCCGGCGTGGAGATGGCCTTGGGGAATCCCAGCGGCATCTTTTGGCTCGTGCCCGCAACGATCGTGACGTACGTCGTGGGCATCATCAACACGTGGGTGTTGACGGTCGAGGTTCTGCGCTAGTTCGATCGGAGCTTAGATGGCTCCGAGCTCGGCAAGCTGGCGCAGCAGCGACTCCCACTCCGAGACGCGTTCATCGCTGCGGGCGGCGAGCTCCACCAACTCGTCTTGCAGCGCTTTGACCTGCTGCCGGTCCTCGTAGAGTTCCGGGCGAGTGAACAGCACCTCGATCTCGGCCTTGCGTGCGTCGAGCTTCTCGACCTCGCGCTCGATCCGCCCGACGCGCGCCTCGAGCTGCGAGCGAACGCGCAGCGGCGTGTCGCGCGAGGCCTTCGTCCGCGGCGCTTCCGCGCCGGCCGCCCGCTCGAGCGCCTGCCGCTCCCGTTCCCACGCCGCCGCTTCGTAAGCGTCGTATCCGCCCTCGAGCAGGCCCCACGCGCCGTCTTCGATCCAGAGCACGCGGTCGCAGAGGCGAGCGAGCAGGTAGCGATCGTGCGAGACGACTACGATCGCCCCTTCGTAGTCGGCCAGGACGCTCTCGAGCGCCTCGCGGCTGTCGATATCGAGATCGTTGGTCGGCTCGTCGAGCAACAAGACGTCGGCTTCGCGCGCCATCAAGCACGCGAGCATGATCCGCCGCCGCTCGCCGCCGGAGAAGTCGCGCACCGGCCGGTCTGCGGCGGAGCCGGAGATGCGCATGCGGCCCAGCAGATTGCGCGCCTGTTCGTCGCGCACCGGCGCCGCCGCCAGCACCGCGTCGACGGCGCTGGCGCCGGGATCGAGCTGGTCGCGCGCGTTTTGTGCGAAGTACGCGATCTTGGCAGCGGGATTGAATCGCACGGAGCCGGCGCCGGGCACGAGATCGCCGGCGAGGATCTGCAGCAGCGTCGACTTTCCCGAACCGTTGGGCCCGACGATCGCGAGGCGATCGCCCCGCTCGACGTCAACGTCGAGCCCGGCGAAGAGCGGGCGCGCGTACGCTTTGGCCAGCCCTCGCGCCTCGAAGGCGAAGCCGCGGCCGCCGCGGCGCGCCGATTCCAGACGCACCGAGATCGCACGCGGCGCCGGCGCAGGCGGCGGTGCGATCGGCGCCGCTTCGACACGCGCGAGCTGCTTCTCCCGGCTGCGAACCTGGGCGTAATCCGACGAGGTATGCGTGGCGCGCAGCCCGGCGATCGTCGCACGGCGCTTGTCGCGCTCGGTTACGTAGACGGCGTACGCGCGGCGCTCCTCGTCGAGCCGCGCCTCGCGCGCGGCCACGTACTGCGTGTAGGCGGGAGCCGCCGGCGGATAGCGATGCAGACGGCCGCGATCGATCTCCCAGATCCGCGTCGCGATTCGGTCGAGAAAGTAGCGGTCGTGCGAGACGACGAGATAGGCGCGCTTGTCGCTTGCAATGAAGGACTCGAGCCAGCGGACCGTCTCGATATCGAGGTGGTTGGTCGGTTCGTCGAGGATGAAATAGTCCGGCTCGTCGACGAGCAAGTGCACGAGCGCAGCCTTGGCGCGCTGGCCGCCCGAGAAGCCGCGCAGCGGCCGCGCGTAGTCGTCGCTCGAGAAGCCAAAGGCCGCAAGCATCGTGCGCAGCGTCTTACCGCGCAGACCGAGGGCCTCGGGAGCGCTGCGTTCCAGCGCGGCGTCGACCAGCGCCTGCAGGGTCGTCTCGGTCTCGTCCGCGACGCCTTGTGCGAGATAACCCAGGCTTGCGCCGGCGCGAACGATCCGTCCCCCGAACGGCGGATCGATGCCCGCCAGCAAGCGTAGCAGCGACGATTTGCCGGCACCGTTGGCGCCGACCAGGCCGATTCGCTCGCCTTCCTCGATCGAGCCGGAGACCTCGGAAAAGACCTCGCGAGCGCCGTAATGGCACTCGAGGTCGTCGAAGCGCAGCAGCTCGGCCATCGTCTCGCCTACTCGGCGAGCGTACGGCCGCGCTCCTGC
>DATJRF010000148.1:0-12060 GCA_035505015.1 Verrucomicrobiia bacterium
CTTCACCGCGCACCAAATGCTGATCGCCGCGACGACCGCGCTCAACGCCAAGGCGAGCCTGATCGACTTTCCGATGCTCGTCAATCCCAAGACCAAGCAGAGTACCGGCAGCGAAGCGGTGCCGTGGGGCTGCGACTCGCCGACGGTGACCGCGCAGGAGCCATACGAAACGCGCGCCTCGGTGATCGTGAAGACCGCCGAGTTTGCCGGCCGCGTGATCCCCGGCGGCGGGCCGTTCCCCTGCCTGAGCAGCTATCCGACGCTCGCGACCGCGCTCGATGCGAAGCACGTTTCCTGGCGCTACTACGTCCCCTCGTACACCGACAACTTCGGCTCGCTCTGGAACGCCTTCGACGTGATTCACGCGATTCGGTACGGGCCGGATTGGACGCACGACGTCGTCAACCCGCCCTCGCGAATCCTTACCGATATCAGCGACGGCCAGCTCGCGCAGATGACGTGGGTGATCCCGGACTTCGTCAACTCCGATCACCCGCAAGCCGGATCCGACACCGGGCCGTCGTGGGTGGCCTCGGTCGTCAACGCGATCGGCAAGAGCAAATACTGGAACTCGACGGCGATCATCGTCATGTGGGACGATTGGGGCGGCTGGTACGACCACGTTGCTCCGCCGCAGGTCGATTACAAAGGCTTCGGCTTCCGCGTGCCGCTCTTGGTGATCTCCCCCTACGCCCGCCCGCACTACGTCGCCAAGACGACCTATGAGTTCGGCAGCGTCATCCGCTACGTCGAGCAGACGCTCGGCCTATCCCCGCTCTCGGCCTACGGATCGGCCTACGCCAACGACCAGCGCAGCCCGTCGATCTCCGGGATGTTCAACTACGCGCAGAAACCTTTGCCCTTTACCGCCGTGCCCGCAAAATACTCGCGCGAGTTCTTCCTGCACCAAAAACCCTCCAACCACCCCGTCGACACGGAATAACGCCCGCTCGTCTGCGCGCAGGCTCTCTAGGGGGCGTTGCGGGCGGCGTCGAGGGCGAGCGCGACCATCATGGCGACGCCGTTGGGCAGCGCCTGCTCGTCGATGTCGAACAGGCTGGAGTGGTGGGGATGGTGCGTGTGGGCGGCTCCGCGCACGCCCAGCGTGTAGAAACACGCCGGAACGCGCTGCGCGTAGAACGAGAAATCCTCGGCGCCCATGAGTTGATCGGCGTCGACCACGATCTCGTCGCCGAAGTGCGTGAGGGCGAGCGCCCGGGCGTAGCGCGTCTGCTCGGGGTCGTTGGCGGTCACGGGATAGCGGTGCAGGTAGGTGAACTCGTAGCTCGCCCCGGAGGCGGCGCAGCAGGCGCCGAGCACGCGCTCGATGCGCTCCGGCATCGCCGCGCGAACGGCGTCGGAGAAGGCGCGCACGGTGCCGAGCATGCGGCAGGTGCGGGGAATGACGTTGTGGATCGTGCCGGCGTGAATCGATCCGATCGATACGACTGCGGGCTCGAGGGGATCGACCTGGCGCGAAACGATCTGCTGCAGCGACGTGATGAAGCTCGCGGCCGTATAGATCGGATCGACCGCGTCGTGCGGCGCCGAGCCGTGACCGCCGACGCCGACGACGTCGATCTCGATCGAGTCGCTCGACGCGTACATCGGTCCGACCCGAAAACCCAGCAACCCGGTCGCGTACTTCGACGAAAGGTGCAGCCCGTAGGCGCGCTCGATGCCGAAGCGCTCGAAGAGCCCGTCCTCGATCATCGCCTGCGCACCGCCCTGCCCCTCTTCGGCGGGCTGGAAGACGAGGCAGAGCGTGCCGGCGAGTTCGTCGACGCGATCCGCGATCAGGGCTGCGGCGCCCAAAAGGATTGCGACGTGCCCGTCGTGGCCGCAAGCGTGCATGCTGCCTTCGAACTGCGAGCGGTAGGCGTGCTCCGTCTCTTCGAGGATCGGCAGCGCGTCCATATCCGCGCGCAGCATGATCGTGCGCCCGGGGCGGCGCCCCCGCAGCACGCCCACGACGCCGGTCACGCCGATACCCTCGTGGACCTCGTAGCCGAGTTTGCGCAGGCGCGCGGCGACGATCGAAGCGGTGCGGTGCTCCTCAAAGGCGAGCTCCGGGTGCATGTGCAGGTCGCGCCGGATCAAGACGACGTCGTCGGCAAGGCTCGCGGGGACGGCGATGGTCGCGCTCATCGATCCGGGTAGTTCGTCGCGGGGCCGGCGCGATTCCCGGTTCGATGGGCCAAAAGGGCCGGTGGAAGGGAGCGGGAGCGGGCGGGTCGCAGAAGCGCACGGGCTCGGCCCGAGTATCGCACCCGTTCTTCAACGAGGAGTCTAGAGTTTTCGTGTACGCCGATGAGATGCTCGATTGCGTGGATTGCGGCAGGCAGTTCGTGTTCAGTTCGGGCGAGCAACGCTTCTACGAGCAAAAGGGCTTCCAGAACAAGCCCAACCGCTGCCAGGACTGCCGGCAGGCCCGCAAAGCGATGCGCGGACCGGGCGGCGGCGAGCGCTCGGGCGGGCGCCAGCGCGAGATGTTCGTCGCGACCTGCAGCAACTGCGGCGGCTCGGCCGAGGTGCCGTTCGAGCCGCGCGGCGACAAGCCGGTCTACTGCCGGGACTGCTTTACGTCGCGGCCGAGCTACCGCTAGGGCGAGAGAAGAGCAGCAGCACGGCCACGTTGGCGACCAGGCCCGCGAAACCGGGGTTGATGCCGAAGAACGGGGCGCCCGTAAGCACGAGGTAGACGACGACGGCGAGGCCGGCAGCGATGCCGGCCGCGACGCTCCCCGCCGTGGCGCGCGGGAGCACGAACGCGGCGATCATGCCGGGGGCCAGCTGCGTAATGCCGTTGTAGTAGAGCAGCAGCAGCTCGACGATCGTCTTGTCGCGCTCGATCGCCCAGAAAGCTAGCGAAAGCGCTCCGACGACGAGTACCAGCACCCGCATCGCACGCATGCGGCCGCGCTCCGAGGTGGCGATCCCGAGCCCGTCGCCGAGGACGTTCTTGGCGAAGACGCCGGCCGCTCCGAGCAGCAAGGCCGACGATGGGACGAGGGCGGCGAGCGCGCCGGCCGCGGCGACGACGCCCATCACCCAGGGCGGATAGTACCGCTGCACGACCAGCAGAAACGATTGGTCGACCGCCGCGCCGTGCAAGCCGGGGGCGATCAAGAGCGCGGCGAAGCCGGCCATGAAGACCAGCAGCATGACCAGTTGATAGAGCGGCAGCAACATGGCGTTGCGGCGTAAGACGTTCTCGCTGCGCGCGCTGTAGGTCGCGTTCATCGACGCGGGGTTCATGTAGAAGCCGATCCCCGTCATCAGCACCGTCGTCACGAACCACACCGTGCCGCGCGGCGCCGTGCCGGGCGCGAGCGAGAGCATCGACGGATGCGTGCGCAGGAGCTGATCGAACATCGCCGCCGGCGAGCCGAAGAACTGGGTCGGGATCACGATGCCCGCGAAGACGACCGCGCCGAGCACGAGGAGATCCTTGACGACCGACGCCCAGGCCGTGCCGCGCAGCCCCGCGGTGAAGACGAAGAGCACGATCGCGACGAAGGCGATCGTCACCGCGAGCGTGGAGTCGACGCCACCGTAGCCGATGATCCGCAGGATCGTCTGCAGGCCGCTGAGCTGGAGCGTGACGTACGGAACGAGCGCTGCGAACTGCAGGAGGGCGATGCCGATCGCGAGCGCGCGGCTGCCGTAGCGGTCGAGAAAGAAGTCGGGACCGGTGAGCAGACGGCGCTCGTTGGCGACTCGCCACACCGCCGGGAGCAAGAAGTAACCGATGACGTAGCCGCACGTCCCGTAGGCCAAGATGTAAAATGCCGGTGCGCCGTAGCCGTACGCCCACCCGGCGGCGCCCAGGAACGTGAAGCTCGTATAGATCTCGCCGGCGAGCAAGACCCACAGCAGAATCGTGCCGAACGAACGGCCCCCCACCAGATACTGCTGGGGATCCGAGGGAAAGCGGCGCAGCGAGAAGAGCGCGAAGAGGATCGTCCCCACGACCACGAGGGCGACGATCGAGAAGGCGACGAGCGCGTTCACCAGCGGCGTTCCAGCCGCCCGACCAGCCAAAGGCACGGCGGCGTCAAGAGCACCCAGAGCAGGATCCAAAACAGGAGAAACGGCAGGCCGAGCACGCGCGGCTCGACGCGGTTGACGAACGGCACGGCCACGCTGAGCGCGCACACCGGAATGGCCGCAACCGCCACCCGCCAAGACCTCATCGCCCCTTAGTAGTATATGGGGCGGATGGAAACCTACGACGCCGTAATAATCGGTGCGGGGCACAACGGCTTGGCGTGCGCCGCCCTCCTCGCGAAGGCCGGATTCTCGGTCGCCGTGTGCGAGCGCTCGCAGCGCCTGGGCGGCGCCGCCGTGAGCGATCGTCGCGAGTGGCCGGGCTACACGCTCTCGGCCGCGTCGTACGTCTGCAGCCTGCTCGATCCATGGCTGGTCGAAACGCTGGCGCTGCGCTCGCGCGGCTTCGAGTGCTATCGCAAAGATCCGTATGCGTTTACGCCGCTGCCCGACGGGCGCTCGCTGCTGCTCGGCAGCGACAAAGCGGCCAACGAGCGCGAGATCGCGGCGTTCGATCCGCGCGACGTCGCCGGCTTCGCCGCCTACGTCGAGTGCACCGATCGAGCCGGGCGCGCGCTCTTCGACTCGTTCTCCGACGCGCAACCGCGCTTCGAGAAGTTCGACGCGCAGTTGCAGGAGCTGCTGCGCGGATCGGCAGCCGAGCTGGTGGAGCGGTACATCGCGACGCCGGTGCTGCAGGCCGAGCTCGTCAACGACGGCTTGATCGGCACGTACCTCGGGCCGCGCGAGGCCGGCACCGGGTACGTGCTCGCGCATCACCTCGCGGGACGATTGCTGGGCGTGCAGGGCGCCTGGGCGTTCGTGCGCGGCGGCATGGGCGCCGTCTCGGGTGCGATCGCGCAGGCGGCGCGCGAGTACGGTGCGACGATCTACGAAGGGGCGGCGGTGGGCCGCATCCTTACGTTCGAAGATCGCGCGATCGGCGTCGCACTCGAGGACGGGCGCGAGATCTCGGCGCGTGCGGTCGCCTCGAACGCGCACCCGCGCACGACCTTTCTGGAGCTGCTCGAGGGCGGCGCACTCGAGCCGGCATTTGCCGCGCGCGTGCGCGCGTGGAAGAGCGTCGGCCCATCGCTCAAGCTCAACCTCGCGCTCGGCGAGCTTCCGAACTTCACCTGCCGCCCCGGGACGAACGTGCAGCCGCACCATCGCGCGACGATCCACGTCGCGCCGAGCATCGACTACCTGCAGAAGGCCTGCGACGACGCGCGCGCGCACGGCGAGAGCGAGGAGCCGCTTATCGAATGCTTCCTGCAGACGCCGACGGATCCGTCGCTCGCACCGCCCGGCAAGCACATCCTCTCGGTCTTCGCGCAGTATTACCCCTACGATCGCCCCGGCGGCTGGAGCGAGGCGAAACGCGAGGCGGCGGCCGATCGTATCGTGGCGATCCTCGGCCGGCTCGCGCCCAATCTTCCAAGCGCCATCGAGCACCGCCAGGTGCTGGCCGCGCCGGATCTCGAGACGCGCTTCGGTTTGATCGGCGGCCACATCTTTCACGGCGAGCTGCTGCCGGGTCAGATCTACGAAGACCGGTTCGCGACGCGCACGCCGGTGCGCAGCCTCTATCTCTGCGGCTCGGGAGCGCATCCCGGCGGGTGCGTGAGCGGTTTTCCGGGAAAGCGCGCGGCGGCCGCCATCGCCGCCGACTTGGCCGCGCTGCCCGCATGAGAGAGAGGAAGAAGTGAGCGCAAGAAGCGCGTTTATCACGCCGAGCGTCCAGGAGTTCATCGTCGAGACGACGGTTCGGGAGCATCCCGTGCTCGCCGAGCTGCGCGCCGAGACGGCCAAGATGCCCAATGCCGGGATGCAGATCGGCCCCGACCAAGGGCAGTTCATGGCGCTCCTCGCGCGCGCGATCGGCGCGCGCCGGTATCTGGAGATCGGCGTCTTCACCGGCTACAGCTCGCTCGCGATGGCGCTGGCGCTGCCGAGCGACGGAAGGGTCGTCGCCTGCGACGTCAGCGCCGAGTATACTGCGGTCGCGCGACGCTACTGGGAGCGCGCCGGCGTGGCCGATCGCATCGATCTGCGGCTCGGCCCGGCGCTGGCAACGCTCGATGCGATGATCGCCGCCGGCGAGGAGCCGTTCGACGTCGCGTTCATCGACGCCGACAAGACGAGTTACGACGGCTACTACGAGCGCTGCCTGCGCCTGCTGCGCCCCGGCGGCATCGTGATGCTCGACAATACGCTGTGGAGCGGGTCGGTAGCGGACGCAACCGTCGACGACGCGGAAACCCGCGCCTTGCGCGCGATCGACGCGAAGGCCGGCCGCGACGAACGCGTCGACGTCTCGCTGCTCCCGCTCGGCGACGGCGTGTTGATCGCCCGCAAGCGCTAAGGCGGGCGCCCGGCAATCCCGTATACCCGGGATCGGGGGTTGACGGTTCGCGGTTTCTGATATATAACTAAATGGTTATGTATCAGATGCGGCTCGACGAGGTCTTTGGGGCGTTGGCCGATCCCACGCGGCGCCGGATGGTGGAGCGTCTGGCTCGCGGCCGCCGCAGCATCGGCGACGTCGCCGAAGGCCTCCCCATCTCGCAGCCCGCGGTCTCCAAGCACGTCAAAGTCCTCGAGCGTTCGGGTTTGATCCGGCGCAGCATCGACGGGCGCGTGCACTACCTGGAGCTGGCACCCGACGCGATGCGTTCGGCATCGGCGTGGCTCGAGCGGCAACGCAAATACTGGCAGCAAGCGCTCGACCGGCTCGACGTCATTCTCAGCGAAGAAGGAGCGTAATCATGACCAATCTGCAGACCGCAACGCCGTCGCCGACGACCCTCGTCGTCCGGCACACCTACAACGTTTTGCGCGAGCGTCTCTACGACGCCTGGCTCGATCCCGCCACCATGCGGCGCTTCCTCGCCCCGCAGGCGTGCTCGATCGCCGGCGTGGAGGTGGATGCGAGCGTCGGTGGACGCTACGCGATCGCGATGAATACGCCGGAAGGCGAGATGGTCGTTCGCGGCACCTACGTCGAGCTGCGCCGCCCGGAGCGCATCGTCTTCACGTGGTCGTGGGATGAAGACGATCCCGCCCTGGAGCACGAGTCGCAGGTCACGCTCGAGTTCCGCGCTCGAGGAGCGCAGACCGAGCTCGTACTCACCCACGAGCGCCTGCGCAACGCCGAGTCGCGCGACCGCCACCAGAACGGCTGGACCTCGATCCTGGGCATTCTCGAAAGCGCGCTCTGATGGAGCCGCAACATCGGGTCGTTCCGCACGACGAGTGGGTGCAAGCGCGCACGGTGCTGTTGCAGCGCGAGAAGGAGTTCACCAGGGCACGCGACGCGCTGAGCGAGCAGCGGCGCGCGCTGCCCTGGGAGGCGGTGACGGCGCCGTACGCCTTCGAAGGTGCGCAGGGCCGGAAGATCTTCGCGGAGCTCTTCGACGGGCGCAGCCAGCTCGTCGTCTACCACTTCATGTACGCGCCGGAGTGGGAGGCGGGCTGCAAGTCGTGCTCGTTCTGGGCCGACAACTTCGATCGCATCGTCGTGCACCTCAACCACCGCGACGTTACGATGGCGGCGATCTCGCGCGCGCCCTACGCGCAGCTCGCCGCCTACCAGCGCCGCATGGGCTGGAGCTTTCCGTGGTACTCCTCCGGCGGCGGCAGCTTCAACTTCGATTTCAACGTCTCGTTCGACGCCGGCGCGAAGCAAGCGACCTACAACTACCGAACGATCGAGCTCGACGGCGAGACCGACCTCCCCGGCATCAGCGTCTTCTACAAAGACGCGGACGGCGCGATCTACCATACCTACTCGGCCTTCAGCCGCGGCATCGATCTCATGAACACCGCCTACAACTATCTCGACCTCACCCCAAAAGGCCGCGACGAAGCCGACACCCCGATGTCCTGGCTCCGCCGCCACGACGAATACCCTTCGTCATCGGCGTAGCGCGAGCGGCAACGGCAGGGCGCAAGGAATGCGCACCGGTTCACCAAAGCCTTCTCACCGATGCGCGTCACGACCATCGGGGGCGGTCCCGCCGGGCTCTACTTTTCGATTCTGGCGAAGCGCCGATTCCCCGACTGGCAGCTTCGCGTGGTCGAGCGGAACCGCCCGTTCGATACGTTCGGCTGGGGCGTCGTCTTCTCGGATGCGACGCTCGAGGCGCTGCGCGCCGCAGACGAGCCGAGCCACCGCGCGATTACGAGCGCCTTCGCGCACTGGGACGACATCGACATCCACTTCTCGGGGCATACGATCACCTCGGGCGGCCATGGCTTCTGCGGGATCGCGCGCCGCCGGCTGCTGCAGATTCTCCAGGAGCGCGCCGCCGATCTCGGCGTCGAGATGGATTTCGAAACCGAGGCCGGCGAGATCGAGCGATACCGCGACGCCGACCTGCTCATCGGCGCCGACGGCATCAATAGCCGCGTCCGCGCGACCTACGCGCACGCGTTCGTGCCGAGCGTCGATCTGCGGTTGTGCCGCTTCGTCTGGCTGGGCACGACCCTGCCGCTGGATGCCTTCACGTTCATCTTCGAGCGAACGGAGCACGGCTGGTTCACCGTGCACGCCTATCGCTTCGACCGCGAGACGAGCACCTTCATCGTCGAGTGCCGCGAGGAGACGTGGCGCGCCCACGGCCTCGACACCGCCGGAACGCAGGAGACGATCGCGTTCTGCGAACGGCTCTTCGCGCCGTACCTGCGCGGGCACGCGCTGCAGGCTAACTCGGCGCACCTGCGCGGGCGCGACTGGCTGAACTTTCCGCGGATCGCGAACGAGCGCTGGGTGCACGAGAACGTCGTCCTGATGGGCGACGCGGCGCACACCGCGCACTTCTCGGTCGGCTCGGGGACCAAGCTCGCGATGGAGGATGCGATCGGCTTGGCCGACGCCCTGTCCAAGCACGCCGCGCTGCCGGCCGCGCTCGAGGAGTACGAGGCGCTGCGGCGCGTCGAGGTGCTCAAAATCGCCAACGCCGCCCGCAACTCGACCGAGTGGTTCGAAAACGTCGCTCGCTACGCGAGCCTGCCTCCGGAGCAGTTCGCCTACAGCTTGCTCACGAGAAGCCAGCGCATCGGTCACGAAAACCTTCGGTTGCGCGATACTACCTACGTCGAGCGGGTCGAGCGCTGGTTCGCCGGCGGCGCTGCGGTGCCGCCCATGTTCACGCCGATCCGCCTGCGCACGCTCGACGTGCGCAACCGCGTTGTCGTTTCTCCCATGGACATGTACAGCGCGGTCGACGGTTTGCCCAACGACTTCCATCTGGTGCACTTGGGGGCCCGCGCGCTGGGCGGCGCGGGGTTGGTCTTCACCGAGATGACGTGCGTGACGCGCGAGGGCCGCATCTCCCCCGGCTGCACCGGCATGTACGCACCCGAACACGCAGCGGCGTGGAAGCGCATCGTCGATTTCGTGCACGAGCGCTCCGGTGCGAAGATCTGCTTGCAGCTCGGGCACTCCGGCCCCAAGGGCTCGACCAAGCTCATGTGGGAGGGGATGGACGAACCGCTCGCCGACGGCAACTGGCCGGTCGTCGGCCCCTCCGCGCTGCGGTACGCGCCTTCCAACCAGGTGCCGCGCGAGTTGACGCGCGGCGAGATGGACGAGATTCGCGAAGCGTTCGTGCGCGCTGCCGCGATGGCGATCGAGTCGGGCTTCGACATGCTCGAGCTGCACTGCGCGCACGGATACCTGCTCTCGTCGTTCATCACGCCGCTGCTCAACCAGCGCACCGACGGCTACGGCGGCTCGCTCGAGAACCGCCTGCGCTACCCGCTGGAGATCTTCGCGGCGATGCGCGAGCGCTGGCCGGCGCAGCTGCCGATCTCGGTGCGCATCTCGGCGACCGACTGGGTGGAAGGCGGCATCACCGGCGACGACGCGGTCGAGATCGCGCGTGCCTTCAAAGCCGCGGGAGCCGATCTCATCGACGTCTCGACCGGGCAAACCTCGCCCGACGCGAAGCCCGTCTACGGCCGGATGTTTCAAACGCCGTACGCCGACAAGATTCGCAACGAGATCGGTATTAAGACGATGGCGGTCGGCAACGTTACCGAGGCGGATCAGGTCAACGCCATCCTGGCGGCGGGGCGCGCCGATCTGGTCGCGATCGGGCGGCCGCATCTGGCCGATCCGGCTTGGACCCTGCACGCCGCCGCGCAGCTCGGCTACGAGGCCGCGGAGTGGCCGGTCCAGTACCTTCCCGGGAAATCGCAACTCGAGCGCTTGATCGCGCGCGCCAAGGAGCAAGGACTTGTCTGAATCGTTCGTCATCGCCGGGAAACACGCGATCGTCACCGGCGGCGCCCGCGGCATCGGCCTCGCGATCGCAACCGCGCTAGCAGAGGCCGGCGCAAAAGTCAGCGTCGTCAGCCGCTCCGCGCTCGCCTCGGAGCACGCCACGCAGTTCTTTCGCGCCGAAGCCGACGTGACCGACGAAGCCTCGATCGGCGCCGCGTTCGAGCGCTGCCGCGCCCAGAACGGACCGGTCGCGATCCTCGTCAACAACTCGGGCATCGCCGAATCCGCCCCGCTGGCGCGCACCGGCAAAGTGATGTGGGACCGCATCATCGCGACCAATCTCACCGGAACCTTCTTGTGCACGCGCGCCGCGATCGAGGATATGGTGATCGCGAAATCGGGCCGCATCGTCTGCGTCGCTTCGATCGCCGGCCTCGGCGGCGCACCGTACATCTCCGCCTACTGCGCGAGCAAACACGGCGTCGTCGGTTTCACGCGCGCGGTCGCCGAAGAGTTCCGCGACACCGGCATCACCGCCAACGCGCTCTGCCCCGGCTACACCGAAACCGACATGATGCGCCAGGCCATGGCCAACATCATCAAGCACACCGGCGCCCCCGAATCCCAAGCCCGCGCCCACCTCGCGCAATCCAACCCCGAAGGCCGCATCGCCACCGTCGAAGAGGTCGCCGCCGCCGCGCTCTCGCTCATCGCCGGCAGCCGCACCGGCATCTCCCTCGTCATCCCCGGCAACACCGAAGCCTGACCCGCCCCCCCGCTGTCATCCCGAGCGTAGGCGCGAAGCCCTGTCATCCTGAGCGTAGGCGCGAAGCGCCGAAGGGCGAAGGGCAAAGGGCGAAGGGCGAAGGACGCGACGCGCGGGCAACCGTAGATAGGTCCATGACGTCACGGGTGTGGTGCTACCTCGCGATCTGTTCTCTCGCAGCCCTGGCCGCGTGCGCCGGAAACGCCGTCGTGCCCGCCACCACGGGCGCCGCCGGTGGGCCGAGCGGTTTTGCCGCGCGGGCCCAGGGCACCACGACCGCCTGGGGCTACCTCTACGAGGACCCCTCGGGCAAGCCGCTGGCCGGGGTGGCCGTGCATCTGCAGCCGTGGAAGCGCGGCTGCGTGAAGGTCTCGGCCTCGAAGGCCGTCTGCCCCGGGAACCTGCCCTGGCACGCGACGACCGGCAGAACCGGGCGCTT
The DNA here is from genome assembly GCA_035505015.1 of Verrucomicrobiia bacterium. Taxonomy (GTDB): domain Bacteria; phylum Vulcanimicrobiota; class Vulcanimicrobiia; order Vulcanimicrobiales; family Vulcanimicrobiaceae; genus DATJRF01. The sequence continues at coordinate 11,485 of DATJRF010000148.1, forward strand.
CGAACTGGTCGGCGTGCCCAACGGCGACTACCTGCTCGTGATCGGCACCAACCTTCCCAGCGACGACGTGCACCCGACGATCCACGACCACATCGTCCTGCGCGGCGGCACCCAGCACCTGATCGCACCGACGCTGCCCGAGGTCCCCTGCGTGAGCGAGCAGGAGGTGGTCGAGAAGTACTGCGCCGCGACGACCGCGCCGAGCGTCACGCCCTACCCGCGCCCGGCGGTCGAGCGGCACGGCGCCTACCGGCTCGTCACGCTCTCGCCCACCGACGAAGCCCCGTGCTTCGACGACTTCAACGCCGAGCGCGTGAAGTACCATCGCACGGAAGTGGTACTCGACGAGTGGGAGCAGGAGCTGGAGCGCAACGTTGATCGCTACGATCTGGGGACCGACATCACACGTGCGAACGGCGCTGTTCCTGCGTTTACCCCCGACTATAACGACGACTTCATCGGCGAGCAATGCGCGTACGTATCACAATGGCCATTCGTTACACCGGAGGTCGAAAAAATCGCGCTCGATCCGCTCATGGTCTGGTTTGGTGGGAGCTACGGCATCGAATCGAGCGG
>DATJRF010000149.1:0-24437 GCA_035505015.1 Verrucomicrobiia bacterium
GCAGCAACACCTCGACGGCCGCCCACCCGGCCCAGCCGAGCGCTCCGCGAAAGGCGAACCCGAGGTCGCGATGATACGCGGCCAGCGCGAACGGGACCGCCGCCGCGATGGCCACGATCGGAACGCCGATGCGCGCGCCGAGCGGCGCGCGCGAGACGGCAGCCGCGGCGCCGCAGAAGAGCAGGGCGATGCCTAGGGCGGCGGCGGAGAGCGGTTCGAGGCTAGCCGGGGCCAGCGCGGCCACGGCGACCAGAAGCAAGGCTACGCGCAAGAACGGCATGCCCGCAGTATACGCCGATTTCATTCCGGCGGCATCCGCCGGCGCCGCTTTTTAGGGCTGCGCGACGTAGATGCGCGTGCCTCCGGCGCTTGCGACCAGCGCGTAGAGGCCGCTCGCGCGCAGGTAGCGTTCTCGCTCGTTCATGCCGCCCGGCGCGATCGGAACGTCGGCCGCAACGACGACGCGCGGGTCCTCTTCACGAAAGCGCGACCACCACGCCTGCAGCGAGGCGCCGCTCTTATCGGGAAGCACGTAGCGCTGCATGCTCGCTCCCTGCAAGGGGAGCGGAAGAATTTGCAAGGTCGCGATCCGGCTTGCGCCGCGAACCTGCGGCGATGCGAAAGCGACGGCGTAATCGAACTTTCCGAAGGTCCGGTACGCGCCCTCCCACATCGTTCCGATCCGCGCTGCGCCCACGCTCGAGGTAACCGCAAAGATCGCAGCCGCCGCGGCGCCGGCGAGCGCCCGCCCGCGCCCGCGCAGCACGAAGCACGCGAGTGCCGCGACGCCGGCGAGGGCGAGCGGCAGGGCGTAGGCGGCGGTACCCGCGTCGATCTGCCCGAGCTGCCGGCAGACGCGCACGATCGTGAAGGCGACGGAGAGCGCCGCAACCGCGCCCGCCAGCTGCACGTTGATGCGCGCGAGCCACAGGATTGCCGCGATCGTAAAGACGGCAAGCGCACACAGCGCGTAGCGCACCGACCAGCCGGTCGCGATGGCGTCGAGCGTCCCGGGATGGACGTAGGCGGTGTTGGGCGTGACGAACCAGGCGACGACGACCGCGAGCCCGAGCCAAAGCAGCTGCGGCGCGAGCGTCGTCCGGTCGCGCTTGCTCGCCGAGAGCACGACGGCGCCGACGATACCGAGCAGCGTGACGAGCCCGCCGAAGTTGCGCAGCGCCGCCAGCACGAAGGGCAGCGCTGCGGCGAACTGGCCGGCAATCGACGACGCGAACCCCACGGTCTGATCGCCGAGGAAGAACGGGTTGCCGGTTTCGATGAGATTGCGCAGGTACCACGGCGCGCCGACGGCGACCGCAAGCGCCGCGTGCCACCACGAGAGCGCGGGCGAGCGCCGGCTCCACAGGAACGGCAGCATGAACGCAATCTCGAACGCGCCGGTGAACTTCACGCCGGCGGCCATGCCCGCGGCCAGCGCGCAGAGCACGGGGTTGCGCCGCCATAACGCGACGAAGGCCAGCAGCAGCGCCGCAACCAGCACGTCGTTCTCGGCGGTGAAGATCAGATCGCCGATCATCGGCACCGCGAGGACCGCGCAAGCGGCCAGCACGGCGATCCGTCGCGCCGCCCCGGCCTCGGCGGCAAGCGCATAGGCGCCGGCGAAGAGCACGGCGGCGATCACGGCCTCCATCAAAGTCTGTCCGCCGATCGCGCCCTGCGCGCCCAGGCCGAGCGAGAGCAGCAACTCCTCGTTGCCGGGATGGAACATCACCTGGGCCGGGACGATCGTTTGGGACTGCAGGGTGGCGACCGCCATCGGCAAGTGGTAGAGCACGCTGTCGAAGTCGTACGGCGGCGAAGCGATCGAGAGGGCGGCGCGCGCCGCCACCAGCACGAGCGCGAGCGAACCGGCAACCCAGAGCCAGGAGAGACGCGGCAGAGCCGGCAGCGCGACGGCCTGCGCGGAACGCAGCTGCCACACGCCCAGCGCCACGGAGATCGCAAGGGAGAGCGGCCAGAGATAGGCGTGCAGGCTCGCCAGCATCAGCGCCGGGAGCAACAAGGTGGCCAGCCAGCGGGTCGCGGCACCCGCCGCACCCTCGTGCCGGCCCAGGGCCGCGGCCGAGCAGGCGATGGCGGTGAAGAGGACCGTTAGCGCGGCGCCGGCTTCGATTGCGGCGCGCAAGGCGAAACTGCTGCTCAAAGCAGGGCGACAATGCGCAGCATCCGGTGCGAATCCTGCACCGGGGGCTAACCTCAGTGTGCGGTCGAGAGCGATTCGAAGGTCTGCGGCTCACCGAACGCGCCGGTACCCGCGGGCGCCGGGCGTGGGGCAACCTTCGCTTGCACGGGCGGAGCCGGCTCGGCCGTGGGAGCGGCTTGGAAAGCACGTAACCGGGCAAGCGCGGCATCGCGCTCGCGCCGCAATCGAGCGATCTGCTCTCGCAGCGCGACGTTCTGCGCCGCCAAGTCGGCCGCCGTAGGAACCGGCGCTGCCACGCCCGCCGGCACCGCCGAGGCCGCGATCCGCGGAGCCGCCAGGCGACCGCGCACCGACCAGAGGGCGAAAACGCAAAGCGCCGCCGCCACGACGACGGCCACGATGCCGAGCGCGAGCTGGCGGCTCGACGATTCCATACACTCTCTATCGGCCGTCCCGGAGGGCTCTCCGAGGAAGGTCCACGCCGCTTTCGAGAGGGCACGCTTACAATGCTGGGAAAAGGAAGACGAGAGCCGTTCACCCAGCGGAGAGATGCTTTGTCGAATTCAGGTGCCGCGGACGCTTCAAAGGGCGCCACGCGTAATATTTTGACCGCGCACGACGAGCCCGCGGAGACGCCCGAGGAGATCACTCGGCGTACCTTCATGGCCAATGCCACGATGACGATCGGCGGCATCATCGGCGTCGTGCTCGCGATCCCGATCGTCGGATCGCTGATTCCGCAAGCGGGGAACGCCAAGGGCAGCTGGGCGCCGTTGAGCGCCGCCGAGCTCGCGTCGCTTCAAGCGGCGACGGCCAAGCCCGTGAAGATGACCTTCACGCTGAAGTACACCGACGGCTATCTCCCCGAGCAGGCGACCCAGGAGTACGTTTGGGGCATCAAGATCGACGAGGCGAAGTTCAAAACGGCGCGCCCCGACATCTTCGACACGCCGGGCGGCAACGTCGACTATCCCGCCGTCAACCTCGGCTTCGTGATCTTCAGCCCGATCTGCCCGCATCTCGGCTGCCGCTTCAACTGGAGCGACGCGGCCGATAAGTTCCTCTGCCCCTGCCACGGCTCGCAGTACAACTTCGACGGGACGCACGTCGCGGGGCCGGCGCCGCGCGGCCTCGACCCGCTGCCGTTCAAAGAGGAGAGCGGTACCGCCGAGATCACCTGGATCCAGTACAAGCCGAACACGCCCGCGCGCATCATCATTTCGTATCAAGCGTAACGCCGAAGGAATCTAAACCGATGCTCAACTGGCTCGAATCGCGCACCGGCTTCGTTTCGTTGACGAAGGAGTTCCTCACGGAAGACGTGCCCGGCGGCGCGAGCTACTGGTACGTCTTCGGCAGCGCGACGCTGTTCGCGATGATCGTCCAGATCGTGACCGGCATCTTCCTGACGTTCTTCTACGCCCCGTCGGCGGCGACGGCATGGGAGTCCACGCGGGCGATCTACCTGAACCCGTGGACGCACTTCCTGCTCTCGGTCCACTACTGGGGCGCCTCCGCGATGATCGCGCTGGTCTTCCTGCACCTCCTGCAAGTGCTGATCTTCGGCGCCTACAAGTCGCCGCGCGAGCTGCAGTGGGTGGTCGGCGTGATCCTGCTGCTCGTCACGCTGGTGCTCGGCTTGACCGGCTACCTGCTGCCGTGGGACATGGATGCGTATTTCGCCTCGCAGGTCTCGCTCAACATCGCCGGTCTCCCGCCGGGCGGCGCGATCCTGCAGAACATCGCGCAGGGCGGCGGCACGATGGGCACCGCGACGATCAACCGCTTCTTCGGCCTGCACGTCTGGCTGATGCCGGCGGTGCTCGTGATGCTGGTCGGCGCACACTTGGCGATCTTCCGCCACAACGGCTCGGCCGGCCCGGTCACCGACGATCCGCGCAAGCTGCGCAGCGGGCGCTTCTGGCCGGATCAGATGTTCATGGACGGCGCGTTCTCGTTCATCGTCTTCATCATCATCGTGTTCCTCGCGCTGGTGCTGCCGCCGTATCTCGACGCGAAGGCGGATCCGACCAACTCGCAGTTCGTCCCCTATCCGGCCTGGTATTTCTTGTCGCTCTTCGGCCTGCTCGCGCTGGTGCCGCCGGAGGTCCATCTCGGGCCGCTCACGATCAGCACCGAGCTCTTCGCGACGATCATCGTGCCGACGCTCTTCTTAATCGTCGTGCTGCTCATTCCGTGGCTCGACCGCAGCACCACGCGCAGCTTCGCGTCGCGCAAGGGCATCCTGTGGGGATCGACGATCGTCTTGATCGGCATCGTGGGGCTCTCGGTCTACGGCCAGCTTTCAACGGTGCAGAAACAAGCGGCCGCCCCGCCCTCGCCGCCCGAGTCGGTCGTTCTCGCGGCACCGGCCGAGGCCGCGACGACGACGGGAGGCGGCGGCGGTGCAGGCTCCGCCGCGGCAAGCCCGCAGATGACCAACGGCGCGAAGGTCTTCTCGACCAACTGCTCGTCGTGTCACGGCGCGAGCGGGCAAGGCATGCCCGGCGCGTTTCCGCCGCTCGCGAGCAACGACACCGTGACCGGCGATCCGAACAAAGTGATCGGCATCGTGCTCAACGGCCTGCACGAATCGATCACCGTCAACGGCTCGACGTACAACGGGCAGATGCCGCCGTGGAAGGGTACGCTCTCGAACGCCGACATCGCCGACGTCATAACCTACATCCGCGGCGGCCTCGGCCCGAACAAGGCCTCAGCCGTCACCGAAGCCCAAGTCGCCGGCTATAAGCCGTAGCCTCCGGAACTGACGGAGAAGACCCGTGACGGTCTTCTCCGTTTATTACCTTGCTGCGATCGCGCTCGCCGTCGCCGATTGGCGCGGGCGGCTGGCGCGCTGGCGGATCGCGACGCCGCGGTGGGAGTGCAGTTGGTGGGCGGCGATTCTGCTGATCGGCTACGTCGCGCAGCTGGCGATACTCTACGCAAGCGCGCAACACCGTCCTTGGCCGATCGCGCTGCTCGCGCCGGTTCCGCCGCACGCCGATCTCCTCGCGATCGGAATGCTGCTCTTGGGCACCGTACAAGTGTGGGCGCTGGTGGGGCTCTACCGGTCGGGGCAAAGCCGCGCGACGATCGTCGCCGGGACGGCGGTCATGCTCGCCCTCTCGTTAGCCGCGCCGGTCTTTGCCAATGCGGATGCGTATGCCTACGTCGGCAACGGCGTGCTCGGTTTGGCGGCCTACGCGCCGCCCGCGGTGCCGTTCGGCGGCGAGCTCGCATTCGTCAACGCGCGCTGGGGCGTGCCGCTGCCGGCGGCGACGTACGGGCCGCTATGGCTCGCTATCGCGCGCGTGCTCGTGCTCGCACCCGGCTTGGCTGCAAAGCTGATCGCTTTTCGCGTGCTGGGTGCAGGTGCGTTCGTCGCCATGCTGTTGCTGCTGCGTCCGGCCGGCGTTCCGCGGCGCGTGGTCGGAATCGTCGCCCTCAACCCCGCATTCGCCTGGCAGTTCGTCGCCGACGCACACAACGACGCGCTTGCGCTCGCGATGGCCGTCGCGGCGGCGGCGATGATTCGCCGCTTCCCGGCGGCTGCGTGCGGCGCGATCGTCGCCGCTGCGCTCGTCAAGCTGCCCTACGCGGTGGCGGCGCTGCCGGTGCTCGCCGCCTTACGCGGCTACCGCCGCTACGCAGCGGCCGCGGGTACCGTCCTTGCCGCGCTCGCCTTCTCGTGGCTTGCGGGCGGCGAAGCCTACGCGCACGCGTTGCTCTCGTATGCGCGCGCGTCGCGGCTCGAAGATGCCCTGCATCTCCTGGCGGCACTGTTGGCGCTCGCGGTCGTCGCGGCGGCGCTGGCGGGATGGCGGCGGCTGCGCGCCGCCGTGTGGCTGATTCCGATGCTGGGAGCATATACGGCGCCGTGGTACGCGGCTTGGAGCGTGCCGTACGCGCTCGCCAGACGGCGCGTCCTCGCTTATCTCGCGATCTGGTTCCCGCTCGTCTGCGCCATCGCCGAGCCCTCGCTCACGCGCCCGTGGACGCTCTTCTTCGTCGTCCCGGTCGTCGTGCTCACGTCGCTTTGACCGCCGGGCTCGCCGGCCTCCGTCAGTCGCGGCTTTTCGTGCAGCTCGGACCGGAGTAGAGGAAGAGCGAGGCTTTGGCGTCGGCGGCGACGAGGCGGCGGTCGCGACCGTAGGTTGGATCGTACGAGGGGCGGATGGTCGGCGCGATGACCCAGACGCGCGGAGCGTCGCAGATGACGCGGGCCGGCGCGATCCCTTCGCCGTCGGGGCTCTCGTCGTCGGGCGGAGCCAGGACGACGACCGGCGGGCGCGTGTAGAAAAGCAGGGCGTTGCTGCCGGAGACGCTCTGGATCGCGACCACGTCGCCGGGTTTGCGGTCGCGTTCGACGATCGCGGCGAGATGCGGAACGGGTTTATACGCTTCGGCGCGCGGCAAAACGAAGACGGCGAGCGCGTCCATTCCGATCGCGGCCGCGGCGGCGAGCGCGTACGGCGCCGCGCGCACGGTGCGCGCGCGTGCGACCAGGACCGCGGTCAGCAGCGAACCCAAAAAGATCGCGCCCGCCATCGCAAGCAGCGCGGGAACGGCGTCGGCGATATCGGCCGTGAGACGGTTGTTGCGCGAGAACATCCAGATCGCCATCGCCAGTGCGCCGCTGGTGAGCGGCACGACGGCCGCCGAAACGATCGCCGAACGCGTCCCGCCTTTTTGCACGACGGCTTCGAAGTAGAGCGCCGTAAGCAGCGCGAGTGCCGGGAACTCGAGTGCGACGTAGTTCGGCAGCTTCGTGCGCGCGAAGCTGAAGAAGAGCAGCGGCACGACGATCCACACGAAGGCCAGGCGCAGCAGCCGCGCGAGCTGCGGATTGATCCGCACGTCGCCGCGTAACGAACGCACGCCGTAGACGATCGCCATCGGCAAGAAGGCGATCCACGGAAAAAATCCCAGCACGATGACCGGCAGGTAGTACCAGACCGGTCCGGCCTGGTTCTCGATGACCCCGGTATAGCGTCCGAACGTATACTTGCCGATCAGCTCGACCATCGGCACGAAGCCGTAGCGCGAGCAGATCGCGAGCGGCCAAGGCAGCACGATTGCAAGGAAGGCCAGGAGCCCGAGCAGCCACGCTCGCGGCGTCGGCGCGTACGTCGGCTCGGCCCGGCGGTTCCAGAAAAAGTAGGGGACGATCACCAGCAGCGCGACCACGGGCGCGACCAGGCCCTTGGCCAGAAACCCGAAGCCCGCCGCGACCCAGCCGAGGATCGCGTAGCGGTCGCGACCGCTCTCCAGGCCGCGGAACCAGAGGAAGATCGTCATCGCGATCGCCAGGTCGAGCAGCGCATCCATGATCGCGAGGCGGCCGATCACCGCCTGCATCAGCGTGCTCGAGAGGATGACGGCAGCGTAGATACCGACCCGGGTGCCGGCCTGGCGCGCGACCGCATAGCCGGTCAGCGCGCCCATGACGATCGTCGCCAGCGCCGAGGGCAGCCGCATCGCGAACGCGTCGGTACCGAAGAGCGAGGCGAAGATCGCGGCGAACCAAAAATAGAGGGGGGGCTGCACGAAATACGGGTGCCCGTTGAGGTGCATGACCAGCCAGTCGTGGGCCAGCAGGATCTCGCGCGCGACCTCGCCGTAGGCGGTCTCGCTGTTGTCCCATAGGGTCCCGGCACCGAGGCCCGGCAGCGTGATCAGTGCGGCAACCACAGCACCGACAAAAGCGGCACGCGCGGGTCTCTCCATCGTCGAGGGAGTTTTTGGCAACCGGACGCGGAAGTCATGCGGTCCAGAGAATCATGCTGCCGATCGCCTTGCGCCCGGATGGCCGCCTTGCGGTCATCGTGGGCGGCGGAACCGTCGCCCTGCGTAAAGCCGAGACGCTCGCCGCCGCCGGCTTCTCACTCGTGGTGGTCGCACCGGCGATCGACGATGCGCTGCGCGCGCTGCTCGAGCGCACCGGCGGCGTCGCGCGCGAGCGGCCGTACGAACGCGGCGATCTGGCGGGCGCGCTCGCGGCCATCGCCGCAACCGGCGTCGACGACGTGGATGCCGCCGTGGTCGAAGAAGCTCGGGCCGAGCGCGTACTGGTCTGCGACGCGACGACGGGCGAACGCGGCGACTTTACGATGCCGGCGACGCTGCGGGTCGGCGACCTGACGTTCAGCGTCGATTCGGGCGGCGGCGCGCCGGCCTTCTCCAAGCGCATCGTTCGCGAGCTCGAGACGGCGTTCGGGCACGAGTACGCACTGGCGACGCGAACGCTCGCGCTGATGCGCACCTACGTCAAAGCCGCGGTGCCCGATGCCGAGCGGGCGCCGGTCCTGCGCGAGCTCGCGGATCTTCCCGTGGCGATGCTGGCGCGGCTCAATCCGATCGAAGCCGAGCACGAAGTCGAAGCCGCGGTCGAGCGCCTGCGCTCGCATGCGGGAGAGCCCACGCACACCTCCAGCGCCGTCTGCGCCTCGCGCACGAGCGCTCTCGCGCTCGCGCAGACGCGCTCGATCGCGGCGCGGCTGGCCGAACGTGGGATCGCAACGACGATCCTCGACGTCACCACGGCCGGCGATCGCGATCGCGAGAAGCCGATCGCGGAGCTCGGAACCTCCAACGTCTTCGTCGCCGAGCTGGAGCAGGCGCTGCGCGACGGACGCGCCGATTACGCCGTCCATTCGTGCAAGGATCTGCCGAGCGAGCTCGCCAGCGACATGCGCATCGCCGCCATCTCGCCGCGCGGCGACGCGCGCGACGCCTTCTGCAGCGAGCGCTACGCTTCGTTCGAGGAGCTGCCGGCCGGCGCCGTGGTCGGCACGTCGAGCCCGCGCCGCGTGGGGCAGCTGCGCGCGCTGCGCCCCGACCTGCGCTACGAACCGATTCGCGGCAACGTCGACACGCGGCTGCGCAAACTGCGCGACGGCGAGTTCGACGCGATCGTGCTCGCGATGGCGGGGATGCGCCGCTTGAAGATGCGCGCGACGCATACCGTTGCGTTCGACGTCGAGCGCGTCGTGCCGGCTGCCGGCCAGGGCGCCCTCGCGATCGAAGTCTACGCCGGCGAGACGGATCTGGGCGAGGAGCTGCGCGCCGCCATCAACGACGACGTGACCGAACGCTGCGTGCGCTGCGAGCGCGCGGCGCTGCGCGAGCTGCGCATGGGCTGCAACGCGCCGATCGGCATCCACGCGACGTTCAACGGCGGCATCATGACGGTCGAGGCCTGCTACTCCTCCGGGGGCGCGACGATGCGCGCGCGTCTCGAGCGGCACGCGCGCACGATCGACGACGCGGAGGCCCTCGGCAAGCAGCTGGGGCGCGAGCTCGTGCAGACGATCGCGTCGCCGGCGAGCGGCCGCGTCGTTCTGCCGCGCACCCAAGCGCGGGCCAGCCGCATCGCCGAAGCGCTGCGCGCGCACGGCATCGAAGTCGCCGAGATTCGCGAGGGCGAGGACGGCCCCGAGCTCTCGGCTTTCGTCCCGGATCTGCTGATGTTCGCATCGAGCGGGTCGGTAGCGGCGGCGCAAGCCTATTTGGAACACCTCGCAGAAGCCGCGTTGCGGCCCGCGGTCATCGCGATGGGGCCGCAATCCGCGCAGGCCGCGGCGGCCGCCGGCTTCCCAGCCGACGCGGTCGCGCCCGAGGCGTCGGTGGAAGCCTTCGTCGCGCTTGCGAAAGAGCGCCTGGAGCGCCGGTGATTCGTCCGCGTCGCCTACGGCGCACCGCCGCAATTCGCGCGCTCGTCCGCGAACACCGCGTCACCGCCGACCGGCTGGTGCAGCCGCTCTTCGTCGCGGAGCGCGCGCAAGACGCCGGACCGATCGCCTCGATGCCCGGGATCGCACGGCTCACCGTCGACGGCGCGGCCGCGGAGGCGCGGGCGCTGCACGCTCTGGGCATCGGAGCGGTGATGCTCTTCGGCATTCCCGCGCACAAGGACGCGACGGCTTCGCACAACGACGATCCCGGCGGCGTCGTCCAGCGAGCGATCGCGGCGATCAAAGCCGCGGTCCCCCAGATCGCCGTGATGGCCGACGTCTGCAACTGCGAATACACCGATCACGGCCACTGCGGCATTCTCGACCAGCGCGGCGAGGTCGACAACGACGCGACGGTCGCGTTGCTGGTACGCGTCGCGCTCTCGTACGCACGCGCCGGCGCCGACTTCGTCGCGCCTTCCGACATGATGGACGGACGCGTCGAAGCGATCCGCAGCGCCCTCGACGCCCACGGCTTCATCGAGACCGGCATCCTCGCGTATAGCGCGAAATACGCCTCCGCCTTTTACGGACCGTTTCGCGAGGCCGCCGGTTCGGCGCCGCAGCAGGGCGACCGCCGCGGTTATCAGATGGATCCGCCCAACCTGCGCGAAGCACTGCGCGAGATTGCGCTGGATATCGAGGAAGGCGCGGACGTCGTGATGGTCAAGCCCGGCCTTGCGTATCTCGACGTCGTGCGCGCCGCGCGCGAGAGCTTCGACGTGCCCATCGCCGTCTACAACGTCAGCGGCGAGTACAGCATGCTCCAGGCCGCAATCGAGCGCGGCTGGCTCGACGGGGATCGCGCGATCGACGAGACGCTCGCCGCATTCGCGCGCGCCGGTGCCGACATCGTCATCACCTATTTTGCGAAGAGCTGGGCGCAGCGCCATGGGTGAGGCGGCCGTCGTCATCCTCGCGGGCGGCGAAGCCCGGCGCTTTCCGGGCAAGCTGAGCGCGCCGGTCGCGAGCCAGCCGCTGCTGCTGCGCGTCTACGCCCGCGTGCGCGGGCATTGGCCGGTCTACGTCGCAGCCAAGGGATCGTTCTCGCCGGAGATCGACGCGGAGCTCGACTGCCCGGTGTTGGTCGATCGCTGGCCGCGCCGCGGCCCGCTCGCCGCGCTGCTCTCCGCCTGCGGCGAAGTGCGCGAGCGCTTCGTTTTCGCCGTCGCCGCGGATCTGCCCAACGCCGATCGGTCGCTGCTCGAGGAGCTCGCTGCGGCGCGGCGCGCCGGCGACGAAGCCGTCGTGCCGGAGCACGGCGGCACGATCGAGCCGCTCGCCGCACTCTACGATCGCGCGGCCTTGCTGCGCGAAGGCGAAGCGGTGCTGCGCGACGGCCGCGGCGCCATGCACGAGCTGATCGAACGGCTGCAAGCGCGCTTCGTGCCGATGGACGGAGAGCGCTTCCGCAACGTCAACACCGCCGCCGACCTGGAGGGCGTACGGTGAGCTACGAGCGCTCGATCTCGGCCTTCACGCGCGCCAAACGCGTGATCGAAGGAGGCGTCAACTCGCCGGTGCGCGCCTTCAAGGCGGTCGGCGGATCGCCGGTCTTCATCAAGAGCGCCACGGGCGCGATCTTGCGCGATCTCGACGACAACGAGTACGTCGACTACGTACTCTCCTGGGGGCCGCTGGTGCTCGGGCACGCGCATCCCGCGGTCGTCAAGGCGATCGCCGCCGCCGCGGCGCGCGGCAGCTCGTTCGGCGCGCCGACCGAGATCGAGAGCGAGCTGGCCGAGACGATCGTCGCGATGGTGCCCGCAATCGATCGCCTGCGTTTCGTCTCGAGCGGAACGGAGGCGACGATGAGCGCGGTCCGGCTCGCGCGCGGCTACACGCACCGCCCGAAGATCGTGAAGTTCGCCGGCTGCTACCACGGGCACGCCGACGCGTTCCTCATCGCCGCGGGCTCGGGCGCGCTCACCAACGGCGTGCCGAACTCGCCGGGCGTCACCGAAGGCGTCGCCCGCGATACGATCGTTCTTCCGTTCAACGACCTGGCGGCGGCCACCGCCGCGTTCGAGATGCACGGCAAAGAGCTCGCCGCCGTCGTCGTCGAGCCCTATCCCGGCAACATGGGCCTCGTGCTTCCGAACGGCGGCTACCTCAAGGGCTTGCGCGAGCTCTGCACGCGGTACGGCGCCCTCCTGATCTTCGACGAGGTGATGAGCGGCTTTCGCGTGGCGCGCGGCGGCGCCGCCGAGCGCGAAGGTATCGCGCCGGATCTGGTCACGCTCGGCAAGGTGATCGGCGGGGGCCTGCCGGTCGGCGCCTTCGGCGGCCGCGCCGAGGTGATGGCCTACCTCGCCCCCGACGGGCCGGTCTACCAGGCCGGCACGCTCTCCGGGAACCCGCTCGCGATGGCGGCCGGTTTAGCGACGCTGCGCATCCTGCGCGAGGACGCGACGTTCTTCGAGCGCCTCGAGGTGCTCGCCAAGCTGCTGGTCGACGGCCTGCACGAGATCCTGGCCAAGCACGGTGTGCCGCACTACTCGACGCAGGCCGGCTCGATGTTCTGCACCTTCTTCACGGATGGACCGGTCACCGATCTGACCAGCGCCATGAAGTCGGATACGACCTTCTTCGCGAAGTACTTCCACGCGATGCTCGAACGCGGCACCTATCTCGCCCCTTCCCAGTTCGAAGCCGGCTTCGTCTCCAGCGCCCACACCACGCGCGAGATCGAGCGCACCCTCGATGCGGCGCGCGCCGCGGTCGACGAAATCCTGGCGGCCGGATGATCGATCCAAAATCCCGCCCGGCCTCCGTCGCGGGCCCCCTCGTCGGCGTCTCGATCCCTCGCCTTTACGCCTATCACCGCGCGCTGCGTCAGGCGCAAGCGGCCGGGAAAGCGACCGTCACCTCGCACGGCTTGGCGGCGCTGCTCGGGCACACGATCTCCAGCACGCAGATCCGGCGCGACCTCTCGGCGCTCGGGCCGCTCGGCCGCCGCGGCCAGGGCTATGCGATCGATCCGCTTGTCGAAGGGCTGGCTTGGGTCCTAGGATTGGAGCATGACTGGCGCATCGCGATCGTCGGCTTCGGCTATCTCGGGCACGCCTTTGCCAGCTTCATCACCGCTCGCGAGGCGCGCTTTCGCATCGCCGCCATCTTCGACAACTCGCCGGCCGTGATCGGGCAGCGCTGGAACGATCTCGACGTGCTCGACGTCGCGCGGATCGGCGACGAGCTGCCCGCGCGCGAGTGCAACATCGGCGTGCTGGCCGTGCCGGCCGACGCCGCCGCCGGCGCGGCCGCACGGCTCGCCGAGCTGGGCGTGCGCGCGATCCTCAACTTCGCGCCTGCGCCGCTGCACCTGCGGGCACCGGTCATCGTGCGCAACATCGATCTCGCGGGCGAGCTCTCGATCCTCACGCACCGCCTGAGCAACGACGAGGCCCTGGCGTGCCGATAGCCTGCATCGGTCTCTCGCATCGAACGGCGCCGGTGGAAGTGCGCGAGCGCCATGCGTTCCCCGCCTCGCGCATGGGCGAGGCGCTGGTCGCGCTGCGAGACTACGAGGCGGTGAGCGAAGCGGCGATGCTGCAAACCTGCGGCCGCCTGGAGATCTACGCCGAGCTCGACGACTACGAGGCCGGCGTCGCGCAAATCAAGTCGTTCCTGGCCAACTTCCGCCACGGCGCGACCGGCTACGACATCGAATCGTTCCTCTACACGCACCTCGGCCGCGCCGCCATCGAGCATCTCTTCCGCGTCTCGACCGGACTCGATTCGATGCTGATCGGCGAAGCCGAGATCCTCGGCCAGGTCAAAGAAGCGTACGTCGTCGGCCAGCAGGCGAAGTCGCTGGGCAAAACGCTGCACCGCCTCTTCCGCGACGCGCTGGCCGCCGGCAAGACGGCGCGCTCGCAGACCCGCATCGGCGACGAGTCCGCCTCGATCGCCACCGCCGCCGTCGATGCCGCCAAGGCGCGGTTCGGATCGCTGCACGGAAAATCCGTCGTGGTCGTCGGCGCCGGCAAGATGGGGCGCATCGCAGCAAAGCGCCTGCGCGCCGAAGGCGCCGAGCAGCTCATCGTGACCAACCGGACGCTCTCGCGCGCACGCGAGCTGGTCGCGGAGACCGGCTTCGGCGAGGCCGTCGAGATGCCGGGGTTGCTCGAAGCACTCGCAGCGGCGGATCTCGCCGTCGCATCGACCGGCGCGACGCACTTCGTCGTGACCGAGCAGCTCGTGCGCGACGCGATGGCGCGTCGCCCCGGGCGGGCGCTCTTCATCGTCGACATCGCGGTTCCGCGCGACGTCGAGCCGAGCGCCGCCGAGGTTCCCAACGTCGCACTGATCGACGTCGACGCGCTGCACAGCGTCGTCGACGGGAAACTCGAAGTGCGCCGCGAGGCGATCCCCGACGTCGAAGAGATCGTCGATGAGTACGTCGCGCGCTTCGCGACGTGGTACCGCTCCCACGTCGCGGTGCCGGTGATCTCGACGTTGACGCAGCGCGCCGAGGCAATTCGCGCGGGCGAGCTGGAGCGGCTGTTCGCGCGCTGCCCGGATCTCACCGAGCGCGAGCGATTGCTCGTGGCCGGCATGTCGATGACGATCGTCTCGAAGCTGCTCCATTCGGTGATCTTGAAGATTCGCGAGAAGGCGGTTGACAACGCCGCCGAGGCGCTCAGCCACGCGCGCGTCCTCGACGAGCTCTTCGAGCTCAATCTCGCCGAGCACATCGCGCAGCTGGTGCCCAAGGCGGTGCGGGCCGATGCCGACGAGTGAGGGCTACGGCAAAGTCTGGTTGGTCGGTGCAGGCCCGGGCGACCCGGGCCTGTTGACGTTACGCGCCGCCGAAGTGCTGCGCGAGGCGGACGTGCTGCTCTACGACGCGCTCGCCTCCGACGCGATCCTGGCGCTCGCGGCAGCGCGCTGCGAACGCATCTTCGTCGGCAAGCGCCGCGGAGACCACGCCATGCCGCAGGCCGAGATCGAGGCGCTGGCGATCGAAAACGCCCGCCAGGGCAAATGCGTCGTGCGCCTCAAGGGCGGCGACCCGTTCGTCTTCGGACGCGGCGGCGAGGAGGCGCAGGCGCTGGCCGCTGCCGGCGTGCCGTTCGCGATCGTTCCCGGCATCAGCTCGGCGATCGCCGCGCCGGCCTACGCCGGGATTCCGGTGACGCACCGCGAGCACAACGCCGCCTTTACCGTCGCGACCGGTCACGAGGATCCCACCAAGCCGGCGTCGGCGCTGGACTGGCAGAAGCTGGCGGATCCCGGGCGCACGCTCGTGCTGCTCATGGCGACCGGCAATCTCGGCGCCATCGCGGAGCGGCTGATCGCCGAAGGCCTGGATCCGGCGACGCCCGCGGCGCTCGTCGCCGACGGAACGCGGCCATCGCAGCGCACCGCCGTCGCGACGCTGGCGACCATCGCCGGCGAAGCGCTCGCGCTGGGCATCGGCGCTCCCGCGGTCGCGATCGTCGGCGAGGTGGTGCGGCTGCGCGAGGAGATCGCGTGGTTCGACCGCACGCCGCTCTTCGGCAAGCGCGTGCTCGTGACGCGCCCCGCGCACCAGAGCGAAGAGCTGGCCCGCGATCTCTACGCGCGCGGCGTCGAGCCCGTGCTCGCACCGGCGATCGCGATCGCGCCGCCCGACGATCCGCATCCCGCGCATCGCGCGATCGACGAGCTCGCGTCCTACGCGTGGGTCGCGTTCACCTCGCGCAACGGCGTCGACGCCTTCTTCGACCGGCTCGGCTCGCTCGATGCGGACGCGCGCTATCTGGGCGGCGTCAAGGTCGCCGCGATCGGGAGCAAGACGGCGGAACGCCTGCGCCGTTACGGCGTCCGCGCCGACCTCGTCCCGGCCGCCTACGTGAGCGAAGAGATCGGGCGCGCGCTGATCGAAGCCTGCCGCCCCGGCGAGCGCGTGCTCGTCTACCGCGCGCAAGAGGCGCGCGACGTGCTGCCGCGCATGCTCGAGGATGCCGGCATACCGGCTACGGTCATCGCCGCCTACAAAACCGTCTTCGTTCGCGACCCCGCCTTCGGCGAGAAGGTCGCGCGCTCCGACGTGCTGACCTTTACGAGCGCGAGCACCGTGCGCGGCTTCGCCGCCGCGCTCGGCGGCGACGAGGCGGCGGTGGCCGCGTCGCGCGGCAAGGCCGTGGCCTGCATCGGCCCGGTGGCCGCCCAAGCCGCGCGCGACTGCGGCCTGCACGTCGACGTCATCGCGGAGGTCTTTACGACCGACGGCCTGCTCGACGCGCTCGCCGCGCACTACGCGCTGCGCGCGTGATCCAGCTCGCATTCGGCGCGCTGCTCGCCGCGCTGGTCGCGCTCGCGGCCGCGCGCGCGCACTCGCTCTCGCGCAGCGGCGCCCTCGCAGCCTTTGCGATCGGCACGATCGTCTTCGGCATCGGCGGCTGGCCGGCGGCGCTGGTGCTCTTTGCTTTCTTTATCCCTTCGACGCTGCTCTCGCGCGTCGGGCGTTCGCGCAAGCGCGCGCTGCTCGACATCGAGAAGCACGGCGCGCGCGACGCCTGGCAAGTCTTGGCCAACGGCGGCGTTCCGGCGCTCGGCGTCGCACTCGTTCCGCTGCTCGGCGCGCCGGCGCTCGCGGCCTTCGCCGGCGCCTTCGCGGCGGCGTCGGCGGACACGTGGGCAACCGAGATTGGCACGCTAGCGCCGGGTCTCCCTCGCTCGATCTTGGGCCTGCGCCCGGTGGCGCACGGCATCTCCGGCGGAATCACGCCGGCCGGAACGCTCGCCAGCCTCGGCGGCGCAGCCGTCGTCGCGCTGGTCGCGAGCGCCGCAGGCGTCGCGCCCTTCTGGCCGGTGCTGGTCGCCGGCTTCGCCGGTTCGCTCTTCGACTCGCTGCTCGGCGCGAGCGTTCAAGCGCTGCGCCGCTGCCCCGCCTGCAACGTCGACTGCGAGACGAACCCGCACCGCTGCGGCAGCGCGACGGTGCTGCGCCGCGGATTCGCCTGGGCGCAGAACGACGCCGTCAATCTCGGCGCGACGCTGTGCGGCGCACTGATCGCCGCGTTCTGGGTGCGCTAAGGATGCCGGCGCGCTCGCCGAAGAATCTCGAACAGCTGCGGCGGCTTTCCAAACGCGCGGTCGCGCCGCGGCACGCGAAGCTGCCGCCGTTTCCGAAGCGGCGTTACGACGTCGTCTATCTCGACCCGCCATGGTACTACTACGGCAGCGCCGTCAAGGATGCCGCCGCAGCGAAGCACTATCCGCTCATGACGCAACGCGAGCTCGCCGAACTCGACGTCGCCTCGCTGCTCGCCAAGCGTGCCGCGGTCTTCCTATGGGCGACGGGCCCACGACTCGATTTTGCGATCGACCTGCTGCGCGCGTGGAAGCTCCACTACCGCGGCATCGCGTACGTGTGGGTGAAGATCAACGCGCGCGGAGAGATCATCGCGGGGCAAGGCGTCGCGCCGACCTTCACCAAGCCGACGACCGAGCTGCTGCTGGTCGCAACCACCAACCCAACGGGACGGCCGTTTCCGATTCGCACGATGCGCCAAGCGCAGGTGGTGCTGCACCGCCGCGGAGCCCACAGCGAGAAACCCGGCGTCTTTCGCGAGCTGATCGTGGAGCTGTGCGGCGACCGGCCGCGCATCGAGCTCTTCGCCCGCGCGCGCACTCCCGGTTGGGACGCGTGGGGCGGCGGCCTGGCGTGAGCGATCGGCAGGGAGCGCCGCGGAGAATCGGAATCCAGCACGGACGATAGCGCTTTGGAGGAGAGGGTTTGAAACGGTTTTGGCTTGCGATGATTGTCCCGGCGATGCTCGTCGCGAGCGGATGCAGCGGGACGGTCAACTATGCTCCGGCGCCGGTATCCTCGACGCAGCCGCTGCCTTCAATTCAGCACGTCATCGTCATGGTGCAGGAGAACCGCAGCTTCAACAGCCTCTTCCTCGGATTTCCGGGCGCGACCACGAGTGCGACCGGCGCATGCCACAAGGTTAACAATCAGGGCCAAACCTTCTGTGCCGATGGTAAACCGGTGCGAGTCCACGCGATCACGCTGCAAACCTGCGGCTGCTTGGGCGGCATGGACATCGATCACAGCCACCATGCCTTCGAAATCGAATACGACGGCGGAAAGATGGACGGCTTCGCCGGCATCAACTCCGGCACGGTCGGCGTCGGCCCGCCCGCCGGCACCTATCCGTACGCCTACGTCGAGCGCTCGGAGACGAAGCCGTACTGGCAGATGGCGCAGCGCTACACGCTGGCCGACATGATGTTCTCCACCGAGACCAGCGACAGCTTTACCGCTCACCAGCAACTCATCGCCGGCACGACGCGCCTCGACGCGACCGAGTCGCTGGTCGATACACCCACGAATATGCCGTGGGGCTGCGACGCCCCGGACGGCACGACGACGTCGATCATCAAGACCGACGGCATCGTCTCTCCCAACGGGCCCTTCCCGTGCTTCACGCAATATCGCACGATGGCCGACGTTCTCGACGCAGCCGGCGTTTCGTGGAAGTACTACGTCGAGTCGTGGGAGGGCAGCGGCGCGGACTTCTCGGGTGAGGTCTGGGACGCGTACGACGCGATCAAGCACGTGCGTTACGGCCCCGATTGGAAAGCGCACGTCGTCAACCCGAATACGGCCGTCTTCACCGACATCGCCAAGGGCACGCTGCCGAGCGTTTCGTGGGTGATTCCGACGCTCGAGGATTCCGATCATCCGGCGGCGGGCAGCGACACCGGGCCGTCGTGGGTCGCCTCGGTCGTCAACGCGGTCGGCAAGAGCAAGTACTGGAACTCAACGGCAATCATCGTACTCTGGGACGACTGGGGCGGGTTCTACGATCCGGTCCCGCCGCCGCAGATCGACTACACGAGCTTGGGCATGCGCGTCCCGGCGATCGTCATCTCGCCCTGGGCCAAGCACGGGTACGTCTCGCACACGCAATACGATTTCGGCAGCATCCTGCGCTTCATCGAAGAGAACTTCGGCGCGGCCTCGCTCGGTGCGAGCGACGCGACCGCCAACTCGCTCGGCAACGTCTTCGACTTCACGCAGACGCCGCCGAAGTTTACGCCGCTCGCCGCGCCCTACTCCGAAGAATACTTCCTGCGCCCGCGCCGGTTTGCGCCATGGCGGGAAGTGATCGAGAAGGATCGCGGCGTTCCGGAGTAACGCCTACTTCTTGCCGTAGGTCCGCTCCAGGTACGCGACGATCGCGTCGTCGTCGTCGGCGATCTTCACCTCGCCGTCGGTCATGGATGGAATGCCGGTTACGCCGAAGAGTTCGCGCACGGTCGTGCGGTGCGCGTGCTCCTGCGGAACGTTCACGGTCCGGTAGGAGATGAGCAAGTCGGTGAGCTTGGAGCGAACGCGCGCGCAGTAGGGGCACCACTCGGCTTGGTAGAGGACGATATCCGTTTCGATCACCGCCCAGAAGTGCGCCCAGGCAGGGGCTGACGCCTTCCGGCCGTCACGCCGCGGGGCCGCCGCGCGTTCGAACCGAAGGGAGCCTCGGAGGCAGCGATGATCACCGCGACCCAGACGCCTTCACGCCTCGGGCGAGCGACGCTCGGCTCGCTGCTCCTCCATGGCTTGGTGGTTCTGTGTATCCCGGCGCTCGCTTGGACTGCCTCGACCGCGCCCGCGGTCGAAACGGTCAGTTTTACGCAGGTGACGCATATCCAGGTCGCGCCGCCGCACATGCACGCGCAGCCGCAGCCGCGCCCGCAGGCGCCTCATCTCAGCCTGCATCCGAAGGTGACGCTGGCAGCCGAGCACCCCGAGCTTTCGCGGAGCTCGCCGCGCCACAGCGCTTCGCCGCCCCCGGCCATCGCCAGCGCAATTTCGGCAGCTCCGAACCTCGCCCGCGCCTCGTCGGCCGGCGACGGCACCGCCCGCGCCGGCCAGCCGGATCCGCAACCCTCCGCCACGCCCGCCGAGCGCGACGTGGCCAGCGTCGGCAAAGGCGCCGGCGGCTACCTGCCCTTCGGCGCCGAGCAGCCCGACCCGGTGCTCGACCCTGCGGTTCTTCGCGCACTGCAAGCACTCGGCGTCCATCTCACGCTGATCGTGACGGTCGGGGAGGACGGCAAGACGAAGGCGATCGTTTACGATCCGCAGCCCGACGCCGCGCTTGAATCGCGGATCGCATCCCTGCTCGCCGACGCGAACTGGGATCCGGCCGTCTGCGGCGGGGGTGTCGCCTGCCAATCCCACGCCACGATCAGGCTTTAAGCGTATAAACCCGCGCATGACGGCCCCTTGCGCCGAGCAGTTGCAGCAAGATATCGCGAAACGGTTCGGCGTTAGTATTGGGGAATTGGCCCGGACGGTGAGTCGACGCGCGGGGGATATCCCGGTAGCCCGGTCAGCCTGAGCTGTTATCCGTTGGCCGTGCGGCCGGAGGTTTCGCCAGACTCAAACGCACGTACGAATCGCAGGCCCAACGCGAGAGAAGATAGGTGAAGACCGCTGCGATGACGACCGGCCAGACGAAAAGAAAAGTGCCGCTCAGGGTTCCGTTGAGGTCGTGGATGTGATTCCACGCGGCGTCTGCCCCACAGGCCACGGCGAGTGTTGGAGGTATCGTATCGACGCGCATGCGCCCGGTTCTCAACCATCGAAGCATCCGCCGAGCTTCAACCGGGGCGAGCCGGCCCCTTCCGGATCACGCGCCGTTTCGGCGCTCGACCGTTGCCCGCGATCAGGCTTTCGCTGTCCTCACCACGAGGGCGGCGCCCAAACCCGGGGCGGTCGCCGGCGCCGACGACGACTCGACCCCGTAGCCGCGCGTCGCGATGACGAGTTCGGCGCCCTCGCCTTCGCCGGCCGAGTCGAAGCCCAGATCGCGGAAACCGAGGCGCCCGTGCGGCTCGGCGACGAACAGCAGCGCATCGCCGTCGATCTTGCGCACCAAGGCGCGTGCCGAGCGCAGCTCGCGCACGCGCTCGCGACCTTCGGAAAAATGGGTGGCAAGCAGGGCGATCGCCGAACCGCCGTGGATTGCGTCGACACACAGGACGCCGCGCCGCTCCTGCGCGGCGCTCGCGGCGAAACGCGTCTTCTTCCACAGCAGGCTCACCGCGCCGAACGCCCAGTCGCGATCGAAGCGTGTGGCCAGCGCCAGGGCGTCGCCGGACTCGATCGCGGCAAGCGCCGCGACGTCGGGATCGCACTCGGCCAGAAACGCGGCGAGCGAGCGCGCCGCGCCCGCCCGCTGCAAACCCAGCGTCTGCACCGCGCAGAGGGTTAGAGGATCGATTTCCCCA
Source organism: Verrucomicrobiia bacterium (assembly GCA_035505015.1). Taxonomy (GTDB): domain Bacteria; phylum Vulcanimicrobiota; class Vulcanimicrobiia; order Vulcanimicrobiales; family Vulcanimicrobiaceae; genus DATJRF01. The sequence goes on from DATJRF010000149.1 coordinate 21,133, forward strand.
GACCCGAGCAGATGAGCCCGACGGCGAGCGTCGCGGTTTGATTGCGGTTGTCCAGAATCGGATTGATCTCGACCATCTCGATCGAGCCGAGCGCGCCCGAGTCGTAGAGCATCTCCATGACCAGATGCGCTTCGCGATAGCTCAAGCCGCCTTTGACCGGCGTACCGGTGCCGGGCGCCTCGCTCGGATCGATCCCGTCCATATCGAACGAGACGTGAATCTTGTTGCCGCCGGCTCCCGCGATCGCGCGGGCCTGCTCCATCACGACGACCATGCCGAGCTTGTCGACGTCGGTCATCGAGAATGCGCGCACGCCCCACTGGCGTAACATCGCCTTCTCGCCCTCGTCGACGTCGCGCAGGCCGATCTGCACCGTCCGCTCCGAAACCGCGAAGCCGTTCTTGAGCGCAAAGTAGAGCGGCATGCCGTGGACGTTGCCGCTGTGCGACGAATCGGGGCTGTTGATGTCGGCGTGCGCGTCGATCCACACGAGCCCGGGCGGCGTGCCGCGCGCGCGGGTCAGGCCGGCGAGCGTTCCCATCGCGATCGAATGGTCGCCGCCGAGCACGATCGGAATCCCGCCTTCGCGCACCGCCGCTTCGACGACCGCCGCGAGCCGTTCGCAAACCTCGTTGATGACGCCGAAGTATTTCGCGTGCTGGTCCTCGGTCGCGGCCGATTCACGAATCGGTACCTCGAGGTTGCCGTGGTCGACGATCTGCGGAATCTGCAGCGCGCGAAGCTTGTCGTGCAGGCGCGCGTAGCGAATTGCCGACGGACCCATATCGACCCCGCGCCGGCTGGCGCCCAGGTCCATCGGGACCCCGACGATGTCGACGCGCTGCGCCCGGATTGCGGTCTGGCTCACGGTGCGGCCTCGTTCGTCGGCTTCGCCGGAAAGACCCGCACCACGATCGCTCGGATCACGCCCGCCACCGGGACGGCTACGAGCATCCCCACCAGGCCCGCCAGGTCCCCGCCGACCAGCAGCGCCAGCAGGACGACGAAGGGGCTGAGCTTGACCTGCTTGCTCACGACGTTGGGAGCGATGAAGTGCCCCTCGGCCTGGAAGATCGCGATGAAGACGACGGCGACGATCAGCGCGTTGAGCGGGCCGTTGTTGATCCAGGCCGACGCGACCGCCGGAATGAAGGCCAGGATCGCTCCGACGTACGGGATCAGATCGCCGATCGCGGCGAGGAGCCCCAGCAAGAAGGCGTAGCGGACGTGCAGGACGAGCAGCGAGATCGTTACGAGCACGCCGACGCAGAGCGCCACCAGCATCTGGCCGCGAATGAAGCCGCCGACGACCATATCGAACTCATGCAGCAGTTCGATCGTCGCGGCGCGCCGCCGCTGCGGTATCAGCGTGAAGAGCGCTTGACGAAGATTCGGCAGATCGAGCAGCAAGTAGGCGGCGACCATCGGGATGATGACGAAGGTCGCGACGATCGCCGCCGTCCCCATGAGCACGACCAGGGCGTGGCTGAACGTCTCGATTCCGTGGATCTTGATCCACGCGGCGATCTCGCCCGGGACGCGCAGCAGCTCGGCGCGCATCCAGGGCGAGAGATGCGAGAGGAACGGATCGTTGGGATCGGCGATCATCTGGTCCACGCGCCCGACGAGAATCGGATACTGTGCGACGATCTGGCTCATCTCCACGATGAAGTGCGGGATCAAATAGACCGCGGCCGCCGCGAAGGCTCCCAGCAGCGCGGCGTAGACGAGCACGATCGCGGCCACGACCGGCATGCGCCGCGAGAGCAGCTTGACGAGCGGATAGATCAGATACGCGAAGAAGACCGCCCCGATCAAAACGTAGACGACGGTTCGGATGCGCGCCAAAATCTCGATCGCGTACTGGCCGACGTACATCGCGAGGACGACGATCATCAGCACCTTGAGCGCGCGCGTGACGCGCTCGTCGGTGAACCCGCTCCACGGATCGCGCGGCATCGCTACTCGGCCTTCGCGCGCTCGGCTGCGTTCGACGGGTAGACGGCTTTGACGGCCGCGCAGAAGGCGTTGGTGACGGCGTTCGAGGCGCGCTTGAACGCGATCCACGGCTCGCCCAGATAGCCGTCGTCGAAATCCATCAGAAAGAGAAAGAGGCGGTGGCGGTCGGGCAGCTCGGCCTGCGCCCATGCGCGCGCCCGCTCGAACGCCTGCGCATCTCGCGCGAGGAGCGCGCGAAGCACGGCATCGTCGTCGAGCGCGTCGCGAACGATGACGGCAAACTCGCGATGGCTCAGGCCGAGCCGGCGCAACAGCCCGCGATCCATCGGGCTCTGCCCGTACAGGTAGCCGCCCAGCCGTCCGGCCAGCGCCGCGCGTGCTTTGTCCACGAGCCGCGGCAGCCAGGCCACGCCGCCTAGCGTCTCATTCCACCGCCGCGGTGGCCCCGCGCGCAGATCCGGTGCTTCCATGCGCGCCGCGTTCGCCGTCGCATTCTCCGAGTCCGCGAGAAGGAACCGGCGCGGTTGCAGGACGAACCGCCGTCCATGCTGCGCCGTGCCGCGATCCTCCTCGCGTGTGCCGCTTTCCTTGGGGCCACGTGCACGCGCGCCCTCGCCTACGTCCCCGCCCCGTTCGCGCAGCTGGGTTACCAGGTTCGCAAGCTCGCCTCGCGCCTGCCGGCATCGGACGCGCTCGAGGTTCTCGATTTGAGCACCGGCTACCGGGTCGGCTTCAACGCCGGCGACAGCATGCCGGCCGCGTCGACGATCAAGATACCGGTCATGGTGACGGTGTTTCGCCAGCTCGCCGACGGGCGCTTCGATCTGCAGCGCCGCGTCACGCTGCTCGAGCGCGATAAGGACTGGGGCTCGGGCGAGCTCTGCGACGCGCCCGACGGCTCGACCTACTCCGTCGCGGAGCTCGTCGAGAAGATGATCGAGATCAGCGACAACACCGCGACCAACATGTTGATTCGCCTGGTCGGCTTGCGCAACGTCAACGAAACGATGCTGCAGCTCGGGCTCGAGCACACGCGGCTGCGCGACGACATTCGCACCGAGGGCTGGTCGATTCGCCAGGAGCTGCGCACGTCGCCCGACGATCTGGTTCGGCTGCTCGCAATGATGGCGCGCCGCCAGCTCATCGACGCGTGGTCCTCGAACGAGATGATCTCGATTCTCGAGGCCGATCAGTTCAACTCGCTGCTTCCCGAACCGCTTCCCGACGACGTAACGATCGCCCACAAAACGGGCTCCCTCTTCGACACGCTCAACGACGCCGGCATCGTCTACGAAAACAACGCACCCTACGTGATCGCGATCATGACCACCGGGCTGCCCTCGCTC
>DATJRF010000150.1:0-17117 GCA_035505015.1 Verrucomicrobiia bacterium
GCTCTCGCCGCTGATCGACGACGTGCGGCCGGGGCTCGCTTACGCCGAGATGCGCGGCATCGACGGCGACGCGCGCGCGTGGATCGCGCGCGCGCGCGACGTGCTGCGCGCCTTTGCGCTGCCTTTCTGCTACGGGGTCGGCGCCAATGCGCTCGCGGCGCGCGCGGCGGCCTTCGCGGCCCCCGGCGGCATCTGCCCGGCCGGAGCGGAGCGCGCGCTGCTCGCGCCGTTGCCGCTCTCGCTGCTGGAACTCGATGGGGGGACGCTCGAGCGGCTGCACCTGCTCGGCATCGACCGGCTCGGCGATCTGGCGCGCCTGCCGCACGGGCCGTTCGTGCGGCGCTTCGGTACGGCCGCGGCGAGGTGGCACGCGCTCGCGCGCGGCGTCGACCGGACGCCGTTCGTTCCGCGCGGCCATGCGGTCGCGATCGAAGCGGCGATCTTCGGCGAGGGCCATGCCGACGACGAAGCGCAGGTCTTCTTCGCATTGCGCGTACTGCTCGCGCGAATCTGTGCCGACCTGGAGCGCTGCGGCAAGCGCGCGGGGGCGTTGCGGCTCGACGTCGAGCTGGAGAACGGCGCGACGACGCTCTTCGAGGTACCGATGGCGATTCCGACGGCGCAAGAGCAAGCGATGCTCGACGTGCTGCGCGCCAAACTCGAAGGCGCGATCTTCGACGCGCCGATCGTCGGGCTGCGCCTGCGCGCGCTGCGTCTCGAGGAGGGCGGCGAGGCGCAATCGCTCTTCGTCGCCGCCGACGTCGACCCGCAGCGGGTGGCGGTTGCGATCGCGCGCATCGAAGCGGCGCTCGGCGAGCGCGTTCGCCGCGCGCGCACCAAGCCGGCCCACGCCTTCGACGAGCGTTTCGCCTACGATCCGTTCGAGCCGCCCAAGCGCGAAGCGTTCGAGCGGCTCGCGCCGGAGACGGCGCCGCCTCGCGCCGAACGGATCGTGCCGCAGCTGCGCCTGCTCGCCGTGCGCGAGATACCGGTGCGCTTGCGCGGCGGAGAGCCGGCCTACGCCGGCGACCCGCTGCGCGCCGTGCTCGAATGCTCCGGCCCGTGGCGGATCGGCACCGGCGACGGCGAGCGCGACGAATACGACGTATTGCTCGCCGACGGGGAGCTCTGCCGCATCTATCGCCAAGGCGCGCATTGGTACCTCCGAGGCGCGTACGACTAGCTCCGGCTACGCGGAGCTGCACTGCTGGTCGAACTTCACCTTTCTCGAAGGCGGCTCGCATCCCGAAGAACTCGTCGACCGGGCCGCCGCGCTCGGCTTGCAGGCGATCGCGCTCACCGATCGCGACGGGCTTTACGGGCTGGTCCGTTTTGCGACCCGCGCGCGCGAGCGGGGCATCGACGCGATCGCCGGGAGCGAGCTCACCTTCGAGGACGGCGCACGCATCGTGCTGCTGGTCGAGGACGAGCGCGGCTATGCGAATCTCTGCGAGCTCATCTCGACGGCGCAGATGCGCGGCAGCAAGGGCGACGCGCGGCTGCAGCTCGGCGATTTCGAGGGGCGGACCGATGGTTTGATCGCGCTCTCGGGGGGCGAGCACGGCCGCGTCGAGCGCGCCCTCGCGCGCGACGGTCCCGGGGCGGCGGCGCAAGAAGCGGATCGCTTGCGCGTGCTCTTCGGCGAGCGCTTCCATCTCGAGCTGCAGCAGCATCTCACGGCCGAAGAGGCGCAGCGCAACGAGCTGCTGGCGAGCCTCGCGCGCGAACGCCGCCTGCCCTGCGTCGCGACCAACGGCGTCGTCTATGCGGAGAAGGAGCACGCTCCGGTCGCCGACGTGCTCGGCTGCGTCAAGCGCACGACGACGCTCGAGCGCGCGCACGCCGAGAAGCTGCTGCGCCCCAATGCCGAGTACCACCTCAAGAGTGCGGCTGCGATGGAGCGCATCTTCTCGGCCTATCCCGAAGCGATCGAGCGGAGCCTTGCGATCGCACGGCGCTGCCGCTTCCGGCTCGGGCGCTTGACGGGGCAGTTTCCGCTCTTTCCCGTTCCCGAGGGCTCGACGCGCCAATCGTACCTGCGCGAGCTCGTCTATCGCGGCGCCGCGCGGCGGTACGGCAGCCCGCTCGGTGCGAACGTCGAGCGGCAGCTCGAATACGAGCTCGGCATCATCGCGAAGATGGATCTGGCCGGCTATTTCCTGATCGTCTGGGATATCGTGCGCGAGGCCGATCGCCTGGGCGTGCTGTGCCAGGGGCGCGGCTCGGCCGCCAACTCGGCGGTCTGCTACGCGCTCGGCATCACGGCCGTCGATCCGATCGGCATGGACCTGCTCTTCGAGCGCTTCATGTCGGAGGAACGCCAGGAGATTCCCGACATCGACATCGATTTCGCGCATCAAGATCGCGAGCAGGTCATCCAGTACGTCTACAACCGCTACGGGCGAACCAACGCCGCGATGGCCGCCGAGGTCATCACGTATCGTACTCGCTCGGCCCTGCGCGACGCCGGCAAGGCCCTGGGCTTGAGCCTCGCGCAAGTCGAGACGGTCGCCCGCGAGTTCGACGCCATCGAATCCCTCGAATCCGTCACCGCAGCGCAAGGCGAGTTCGGCGCGCGCCTCTACGCGCTCTGCAAGCGGATCGACGGCTTCCCCCGGCACATGGGCATCCACTCCGGCGGCATGGTGCTCACGCGCGACCCGCTCGTGCGCGTCGCGCCCGTCGAATGGGCGACGATGCGCGACCGCACCATCATCCAATGGGACAAAGACGATCTCCAGGAGCTCGGCCTGATCAAAATCGACCTCCTCGGCCTGGGCATGCTCTCGCTTCTGCGGGAAGCCTTCTCGCTGCACAAACGTACCGGCGCCGGCCCCGCGCTCGCCCTGCATACGATTGCGCCGGACGATTCCGATACCTATGCGATGCTGCAGAAGGCCGATACGATCGGAGTCTTTCAGATCGAGTCGCGGGCGCAGCAGTCGATGCTGCCGCGGATGAAGCCGGCGTGCTTCTACGACATCGTCATGCAGGTGGCGATCATTCGGCCGGGGCCGATTCAGGGGCAGATGATCCATCCGTTTCTGCGGCGGCGGGCGGGGCTCGAGCCGGTGACGTATCCGCATCCCAAGCTCAAGGCGGTGCTGGAGCGCACGCTCGGCGTGCCGCTCTTTCAGGAACAAGGCATGCGTCTGGCGATCGAGGCGGCCGGATTCACGCCGGGCGAGGCGGATCGCTTGCGGCGCGCGATGGGGCACAAGCGCTCGCACGAACGGATGCGCGAAATCTATCCGCGCTTGGTCGATGGGATGGTGGAGAACGGGATCGACCGCGAAGCGGCCGAGCAGCTCTTTCACATGCTCGAGGGGTTCGCCGATTACGGGTTCCCCGAATCGCACGCGGCGAGCTTCGCGCTGCTCGCGTACGCTTCGGCGTACGTGAAGTGCCACCATCCGGCGGTCTTTGCGGCGGCGATTCTCAACGTTCAGCCGATGGGGTTCTACTCCACCGAAGTGCTGGTCAACGACGCGCGCCGCCACGGCGTGAGGGTCGAGCCGATCGCGGTCAACGCAAGCGAGTACTGGTCGTTCGTCGACGAAGGCGGCGCGCTGCGCTTGGGCTTTCATCTGGTGCGCGGGCTGGGCGAGGTGCAGAAGAAGCGGCTCGAAGCCGCGCTGGGCGGGGGTACGTTCGAGGATCTGCTCGCCTTCGCGCAGCGCACCCAACTGGAGAAGGAGGCGATGGAGAACCTCGCCGTCGCCGGAGCGTTCGAGCCGTGGTTCCCGTCGCGGCGCGACGCGATGTGGGCACTGCGCGCGCTCGACGAGCGCGAGGCGCGCGGCGAGCTGGGAAAACTGATGGACGTCGAGGAGCCGGCGGTGCGTTTCCAGCCGTTGGGTGCCAAACGCGAGACGGCGTTCGATCTTTGGGCGACCGGCGTTACGCCGGCGGGCCAGGCGATGGAACACTTTCGCACGCTGCTGGACGCGCAGCGCGTCGTACCTGCGGCAAAGCTGGCGCAGGCGCCGAACAACCGCCGCTGCCGCGTCGGCGGTTTGGTGATCACGCGCCAGCGCCCCGGCACCGCCAAGGGGTTCGTCTTCCTGACGCTCGAGGACGAAACCGGCTTGGTCAACGTGATCGTGCGCCCCGACGTTTACGAACGCTACCGCCGCACGATTCGCACCTGCTCGACGCTCGTGATCGAAGGCCGCTTACAAAAGGAGAGCGGCTGCATCGACCTGCTCGCCGAGCGCGTCTGGGCCTTCGACGGCGAAGGCGTCGTCGACGGCGTGCGCTCGCACAACTTCCACTAGCCGACGAAATAGCAACCTCCAAGCAGGAGATCGCCATCGTTCGTTCGGAGACTCCTTTTCTTAAGACGGCTAAAGGGCGACTCGCGTTCACGCCTCCGGAAATTTATCGTAGTTGCAGATAGTACGTGTGAAGGGGCTCACAGAGCGACAGCGGCGGTGGCTACCTGCCATAGCTACATTCTTCCTTGCTCTATTGCTGTACGTTCTTTCACTCGATCGCGATGTCGGTTTTTGGGATACGGCCGAGATGAATACGGTGCCGTTTATCTTAGGGTTGGCGCATCCCACCGGCTATCCGAGCGAGATATTGCTCGGATGGCTCTTTTCTCACCTCTGGATGATCGGCGAGGTGTCTTATCGTCTTGCCCTGCTCAATGCCATCGAAGTGGCGGCCGCATCGAGCCTTTTGTGTGGACTCGCCGTAGCAGAACGCGTCGATGGTTTTGTAGCGATGCTGGGGGCGCTAGCTTTTGCGGTCACGTTCCCCGTTTGGGCGCACGCTACGCACACGGATGTCTTTGGACTTGCCATAGTACTCGTGAGCCTAACCCTCGTTCTCGTGCGGCAGTGGTGGAGAACGAACGCTTCGGGGGCTCTGTTCCTCGCGGCACTTGTCGCCGGGGCGGCGCTCGGCACGCAGGGGGCGGCCCTTCTGTATCTGGCGTCGCCGATGGCGCTCATCGTCGTGCGGAGTATTCGCCATCCAAGGTTGATACGCAGCTCTGCGGTAGCGCTCGGTATCGCTATCGGAACGGGCGTACTCGTATACAGCTATATGCCGATTCGCGCCTCGTTCGTCGTCGATCGTCGGCTCGACCCTACGCTCTCGCTCGGCCTTCCGCCCGGACGGCCGTTTTGGGATTGGGGCGATCCACGAACGGCGGAAAGCCTCTTAACGGTCGTGAGCGGAGCACAGGTCGCCGCGCCTCGTGCGTTGAGTTCCCTTGCGAGTCCCGAGCGACTGGCTACGTCCGCTCTCTTTGGATGGCGGGAGCTTGCCGACGCGGCTGGCACCCCAGTATTGGTCTCGCTGCTGCTTCTCGCCCTTTGCGCAAGGGACTGGCGGCTAACGCTGTTTCTCACCGCGCCGGCCCTTGCCGTCACGGCGTTCATCGCGAATTTCCCCGCGGAATCGGATCCGCTTCGGTACTACATCCTGCCGCTGTGGGGTATCTACTCTGCCGCTGCGCTAGGCGTCGCGGACGTCCTGGCCCGATTGAAACGCGTTACCAAAACGTCGCTGACGGTCGTGTATCTCGCGTGCGCGGTGTTGATTGCGTTTAAGGCGTACTCGGGGCGAGCTTTGTTCGTTCAGCGATCGGATCATCTCGGCTTCTCCTATATCCACGACGTTATAGAAGGGACGACGAGCGACAGTATAATTATTGCTCCATGGACGTACGCGACGCCTATAGCCTATGCGGCGTACGTTCAGAGAGCATTGGGCTCCCGCGTACTCGTCCCCGGCGATGCCGCCGATATGGCGGGCTATATGAAGGCGTGGCTATCCCGCGGTCGCGTTTATGCGATATCGGAAAGCGTGCCGTCGTCGCGCGCGTTTGTCGCTATGTATCGACGGGCTTTCAACGTCATACCCAATTCGAGTCACGATCCGAAGCTCTATGAACTCCGCATGCCGGAAGAGAAGACCACGGCGCGTCGCCGGCTGATTCCGGGCAAAGGCACTTGACTGCCGCGAGAGGAGGGCGGCGAATTGCCGTTAAGGAGAGAACTTCTTTACGGCGTGGTTGCCGGTGTCCGCGACGTAGACGTCGCCGTCGCTCGCGACTGCCACCCCGGCGGGGTGCCTGAATCCCGATCCGAGTGCCCTGATCCTCTTGCCGCCGTGAGTGATCTCGAAAATCGCGCCGCGTCCATAGTCCGCGACATAGACCGCGTCGTTCGCGCCGACCGCGATGCCATAAGGAAGGGCGAAGCCGGAGCCGAGGACGCTGACGGCTCCCGATGGAGCAACCTTCTTCACCATGCTATGCCCGGCATCGGCGACGTAAACGTTTCCCGCCGCGTCGATTGCGACGGCGTGCGGGCGCAGGAAGCCCGAGCCGACGCGAGTCTTCTTGCCGGAGGGATCGATCTTGACGATGTCGTTCGCGAGCGCATCCGCGACGTAGACGTTGCCGTCGGGCGCGACGGCGATTCCGGCATGCAACCTCCTGGTCCGAAGCCCGATCGGCGGGCTACGGCGTAGCGGTGGGCGAGGCGGTGCCCGTCCCGAGCGGATCGGGATTGGGGGTTTGGAAGGTCGGCAGAGGGCCGGGGACGCTTTCGTTGGGCAGTTTGGGGACCGGCTCGTTCGAGACGCCGAGCGTGTGGATGATGTGCGGCGTGATGATGATGTAGAGATTGGTGCGCTGGGTCGTGTCGTGCCGGACGCGGAAGAAGCCGCCGATGAGCGGCAGGTCGCCGATGCCGGGAATCTTCGAGAGATTCGTGATCTCTTCGTCGAGCAGCAAGCCGCCGAGAATGTAGGGCTGGCCGTCTTTGACGGTCGCTTCGGTGCTGACTTGCCGCAAGCTCACCTGCGGAACCGATTGGCCGCCGGTGTTGACGTACTGCGTGACGCTGGAGGCCTCGGCATAGATGTGCGAGGTCACGTAGCCGTCGGGATCGATGCGCGGCTCGATCTGCATGTTGATGCCGACCGCGATGTAGTTGATCGTCGATTGCGTGATCGCCGAAGAGCCGGGGATGACCGTCGTCGAGGCGATCGGCAGCGCGTCGCCGCTGAGGATCTGCGCGGGCTCGCCGTTGAGCGCGAGGATGCGCGGCGTAGCCAGGATCTTTCCGCCGCCCTTCGAGATCGTGGCGTAGAGGCTCGCTTGCAGCTGGGCCGTCAGGTTCGGCGCTGTGTAGATGCCCTGCGAGGAGTTGAGCGGACCGAGCGACGCGGCGCCGCTGGCGACCGCGCCGTTGGGGTTGGTGAAGTCGATGCCGAGGTTTTTGGCGGCCGTTTCGTCGAGCTCGAGGACCGCGCATTCGAGCATGACGCTGGGGACCGGAATGTCGACGGCGGCGATGAAGGCCTTATACTGCGCGATCTGCTCGGGCGTTCCGTAGAGAACGATCGCGTTGAGGCGCCGGTCGTAGCCGATGTTGTCGTTGACGCGCTCGCCGAAGCTGGTCGGGGTCTGGTTCGCGAGCGGAGAAAACGGCGACGACGATTGCACCGGCACGCCGTTGTTGGTCGGGAGGCTGAAGATCGAGCCTTCCGGTTGAAAGACGTCGTTGGGCGTGATCTGCTGGCCCTGCACGAGCAGCCCGACGACTTCGCTGACGTCGGCGTACTTGAGCGGCACCACCTCGTAGCTCTCGCCGCCTAGACCGGCGCCCGCACTCGGAACGTTGAACGGCGAGGGCGTCGGCGCTTCGCGCGGCGCGGGTGCGACCGCGATGAAGATCGCGCTCGCGGTCGTACTGGTTGCCAAGCGAAGAGGCCGGCTCAGGTGCAGCGTGACGGAGAGCGCGCCCGCGTTCGGCGTAATCGAAATCGAGGTCACGCCGCCCATGCCGGCGTACGGCACTTGGCTCACGCTGGCCGCTTGCGTCGTCCCGGGAAGAAGAATCGTCGGCGTCTGCGTGCCGGAACCGATCAGCGTCCAGCCGTTGGGAACGCCGGTGGTGAAGGTGAGCGCGATGCGTACGGCTCCGCCCCGGGCCGGTAAGACCGCCACCGAAGCGAGTTGCGCCGCGGAGAAGGCCGGTATCGCGGGGAGCGCCATGATAACGGCGAGCAGCGCCGCAGCGCCGCAGCGCCTCAGGAACCCAAGGGGCATGCGCGCGCGACGTTCGTAGCAGGGAGCCACGGAGCCTGCCGGAGCGGCGCCTTGGGGAGAAACTTCACCTATGTGCGTTACGACCACATGTGCAAAACGGCGTCTAGACGCGGTCGTACGCCTCGCGTAAGGTTAACCGCATACCGCGGACAGCATAGCCGGGGTAGCTGAGAAATCGGCGCAAGCTCTCTAATCACCCCACGATTAGAGGCCGAGGGCCGGCGAGCGATCGCCGGCCCATTCTCTTTCCTACTGAACCGTGCGCGTGTAGATGCGCCGCAGGAACGGCGAGAGGAAGGTTCCCGGCGGGAGCACGTAGCCGGGTTGCGGATACGGGATCGGCAGCCGCACGCCGGGGTACGGAAACTCCGCGATCCGGTCGTCGTTGCGCGGGTAGCAGACCGGCCACGGGACCACCCCTTGTTCCGAGGCGCCGGTCGAGAACTGCGCGGCGTAGCGCACGTAATAGCAGCTCAGGGTGCCCTCGAACCAGTGCTGCTGCGGGAAGAGCAGCGCTTGGGCGGCTTCGGCTTGGCGACGGCCGGGGACGTCGAAGTAGGCGCGATGGTACGCCGTCGCCGGCTGCGGCGAGGTGGTCGCGATGCTCAGCGGGTTGTCCGCCTTGCGCAGGCGGGCGACCTCGTCGGAGAAGGCGCGCTCCTGCTGCGCGACCTGCTCTTGGAAGGTGCTGGGCGCCTGTGGGCGCGCGCGGGGCGGCACCGGCGTCGCGCTCGGGAGCACCACCGCGAGCTCGCTCGGCCGCGGCTGCGGCACCGGAACGCGCTCGGCAGCGGCCCGCTGGGGCGGCGCGGCGGAGCGGGCGGCGGCGTGCGGCGGGGCGGCTCGCGGCCGCGGAACCGGCCGGCGGTGCTCGATGCGCACGGCGGTCGAGTTCACGACCTCTTCGAGCGGCGGGCGGGCGCTGCGCTCGATGAGCAGGCGGCTGGAGAGCGCCCAGAGCGCCCATGGGACGGCCAGCGCGTGGATCAGCACGGAGAGCAGCAGGGGGAGCGACCACTCTCGCAGCGGATGCCTTTCCGCTCGTTCCTCGGAGATCATCGGCGGGTAGACTCTTAGCCGCGAGATGAAGCAATCATGCGGCTCGCGAAATCAACACCACCGGCTTATCACAAAGGAGAGAATCGCCGTGAACCCGTCCGACCAGAACTCCGACCAGGGCCGCCCCGACGATTGCGAAGATCGCCGGCTGGCCCGCACGCTGATGTGGATCGGAGCGGCCGGGCTCGCCGCGGGCTTGGCCTATACGATCGTGCGCGTCCTGCTCGTCGCGCGCCGGCCGCCGGACGATCCGACGAGTCAGCGGATCCAGCAATTGATCGACGAGGCGAACTCGTTGCTCAAGACTCTTGACGAGCAAAGAAATAGCGCGTAAGCGAACGCCTCGCGCGCCGGCGCTGCCCGCCGGTTCCGAGCTCGACGTCGACTTCACCGATCTTCTCGCCAACGGGCAGGCCGTCGGCCGCGCCGCGGGGATGGTCGTCTTTTGCTTCGGCCCGCTCCCCTCGGAGCGCGCCCGCGTTGCGATCGAAGTCGTCAAGCCGAAGTACGCCGTCGCGAAGCTCGTCAAGCTGCTCGGCGGCTCGCGCTTTCGCGTGCAGCCCTTTTGCTCCGCGTTCGGCTCGTGCGGCGGCTGCCAGGTGCAGCATCTGAGCTATCCGGCGCAACTGGCGTGGAAAGCCGACATGGTCCGCAACGCGCTCCAGCGCATCGGCGGCCTGGGCGAGGTCCCGGTGCGCGACCCGATCGGAATGATCTCGCCGCGCAACTATCGCAACAAGATGTCCCTGGTCGTCGATCATCGCTACACCGTGCCCACGATCGGCTTCTACCAGCAGCGCTCGCACGACGTCGTTCCGATCGACGGCTGCCCGATCGTCTCGCCGCAGTTGAGCGACTACGTCGCGCGCTTCAATCTCGCACGCATGAATCCCGATACGTCGCAGGCGATGCAGGAAGCCGTTCACGTGGTCGCGCGCAGCGCGCGCGCAACCTCGCAGGCGGTGGTGACGGTCACCACGCGGCACGTTTCGGAGAAGGCGGCCAAAGCGGCGCCGGCGCTGATGGCGCAGCTTCCCGGCGCGGTGGGAATAACGAACTCCTACGATCTCTCCAGCGCCAACGCCATCGTGGGGCGCCACCACCGCGTGCTCGCGGGGCGCGCGGAAATCGAAGAGGTCATCCACGGCGTACGCTACCGCGTTTCGGCCGGATCGTTCTTCCAAGTCAACGTCGAGATCGTCGGCCGGATCTTCGAGTTCATGAAGCCCGGCCTCTCAAAGCCGCGCAAGGTCGTCGATCTCTACTGCGGCGCCGGCACCTTCTCGCTCTTCTTTGCCAAGCACGGGTGCGACGTTTTCGGCATCGAGGAGAGCGCGGTCGCGGTCGAGGAAGCGCGGGGCAACGCGGCGCTCAACGGCTTCGAGCAACGGGTGCGGTTCCAGGCGGGGCGCGTCGAAGAGGCGGTTCGCGAGGAGGGGATCGCGCGCACGCTGCGCGAGGCCCAAATACTCTTCCTCGATCCCCCGCGCAAGGGCTCGGACGAGGGCACGCTCGGAGCGATCGCCGCCGCCGGCGTACCCAACGTCTGGTATCTTTCCTGCGATCCGGCGACGCTGGCCCGGGATTTGAAGTTCCTCTGCGCCAAAGGATACCGCGTCGGGGTGGTGCAGCCGTTCGACATGTTCCCGCAGACGGGGCACGTCGAGACGCTGGTCACCCTCTATAGCGAGAGCGGCGCGGCGCGCAATATGGTCGAGGCGGCGTTTGCGGATGCGCCTCCGCCGGCATCTTGGCCCGCCGACGACCGCTACGCGCAAGACCAACGGGAGTATCCGGAGTTTGTCATCCGAGAAGATTGACGTTCGCTACGTTGCCGAGCTGGCACGGATAGCGCTGACCGACGAAGAGGTGGATCGCTTCGGCGAACAGCTGGGCGATCTGCTCGCGCACGTGAACGCGCTCGCCGAGCTCGACACCAATGCCGTGCCCGCGACCGCGCAAGTGATCGAGTCGCGCAACGTCACGCGCGAGGATAGCGTGCGCCCCGGCCTGGAGCGCGAGGTCGTCCTCGCGCAGGCGCCGTCGCGGCAGGGCGCGTTCTTCCGCGTTCCGCGGATCATCGCAGAGTGACGGAGATGGCGGGGATGGTCGAGCTTTTGGGCGCGCAGATCGCGCGCGGAGTCAACGCTCGCGAGGTCTCGGCGCGCGAGGTTGCCGAGGCGTTCTTGGCACGGGCCGTCGCCGTCGACGGCCGCGTCGGCGCGTATTTGACCCTGCTCGCCGAGCGCGCGCGCGAGGCGGCCGCGCGCGTCGACGCGCGCGTCGCCGCGGGCGAGCAACTGCCGCTGGCCGGCGTGCCGGTCGCGGTCAAAGACAACATGTGCCTCGAGGGCACGCGTACGACCTGCGGCAGCCGCATCCTCGAAGGGTGGATCGCGCCGTACACGGCGACGGCGGTTGCGCGGCTGATCGAAGCCGGCGCCGTGCCGATCGGGAAGACGAACCTGGACGAGTTCGCGATGGGCAGCTCGTGCGAAAACTCGGCGCTCGGCGTGACGCGTAACCCGTACGATCTGGAACGCGTTCCGGGCGGATCGAGCGGTGGGTCGGCGGCGGCGGTCGCGGCGCGCGAGGCGGCGATCGGGTTGGGCAGCGATACCGGCGGATCGATCCGCGAGCCGGGCGCGTTCTGCAATCTGGTCGGCTTCAAGCCGACGTACGGTCGCGTCTCGCGCTACGGATTGATCGCCTTTGCCTCGAGCCTCGACCAGATCGGACCGCTGACGCGCAGCGTCGAGGATGCGGCGCTGGCGTACGACGTGATGAGCGGCTTCGATCCGATGGACGCGACGTCGATCGACCGTCCGGTCGAGCCGGCGGCGACGGGGCTGCGCACGGATATCGGCGGCCTGCGGATCGGGCTCGTGCGTCAATTCGATACGCAAGGCCTCGGCGAGGAGATCGACGAGGCGTACGATCGCGCCTACCACGACTTGCAGGCGCTCGGCGCGGAGCTCGTGGACGTGACGCTGCCGACCGCCGACTACGGCTTGGCGACGTACTATCTCATCGCGCCCGCCGAGTGCTCGTCCAACCTGGCACGCTTCGACGGCGTGCGGTACGGGCTGCGCGTCGACGGCGCGGACGTGCGCGAGATGTACGACCGCACGCGCGCCGCCGGTTTCGGACCCGAGGTGAAGCGGCGGATCCTCATCGGGACGTACGCCCTCTCGAGCGGTTACTACGACGCGTACTACGTGCGCGCGCAGAAGGCGCGCACGCTGATCGCGCGCGACTTCGACGCGGCGTTCGCGCAGTGCGACCTGATCGCGTGCCCGGCCGCGAGCTCGCCGGCATTCCGCTTCAACGCCAAGAGCGATCCGTACAGCATGTATCTCATGGACTACTACACCATCCCGATGTCGCTCGCCGGCCTGCCGGCGCTCTCGGTTCCTTGCGGGTGGGTCACGCCCGACGGCGGCTCCGCGCCGATGCCGCTGGGGCTGCAGCTCTGCGCGCCGCTCTTCGGCGAGCGGCTGCTGCTCGGCGCCGCGCATGCTTACGAACGGCTCACCCGGCACGCCGACGCGCATAAACCCGCGCTCGGCGAGGTGGCGCCGACGTGAGCGCGCGCGAGAAGTACGTGCCGGTGATCGGCATCGAGTGCCACGTCGAGCTGAAGACCGCGACCAAGATGTTCTGCGGTTGCCCGAACGAGTTCGGCGGCGAGCCGAACACGAAGGTGTGCCCCGTCTGCCTCGGGATGCCGGGAGCGCTGCCGGTTCCCAACGCGGCGGCGATCGAGCACATGATCGCGGCCGGGCTCGCGTTCGGCGCGGATATCCCGGCGTTCTCGAAGTTCGACCGGAAGAACTACTTCTATCCGGACATGCCCAAGGATTACCAAATCTCGCAGTACGACATGCCGCTCACCCAGGGCGGAGAGGTTCGCTACTGGCTCGACGACGGCACGATAAAGTCGTGCCGGCTCACGCGCATCCATCTCGAGGAGGATACCGGAAAGTCGACCCACGCCGGCTCCGGCGACGGGCGCATCGCCGGCAGCGCTTATTCGCTGATCGATTTCAACCGCGCCGGCGTTCCGCTGATGGAATGCGTCTCCGAGCCGGAGATTCACAGCGCGCAGGACGCGGTCGCCTACCTGGAGGCGCTGCGCCGCACGCTGCTCGCGCTCGGCGTGAGCGACGTGAAGATGGAGGAAGGCTCGCTGCGCTGCGACGCCAACGTCTCGGTGCGGCTCGCCGATGCCAAAGAGCTCGGAACCAAGACCGAGATCAAGAACATGAACTCGTTTCGCTCCGTCGGGCGTGCGATCGAGAGCGAGATCGAGCGCCAGATCGCGCTGCTCGAATCGGGTGGGCGCGTGGTGCAGGAGACGCGCGGATGGGACGAGGCCAACGGCGTCTCGGTGTCGATGCGCAGCAAGGAAGAGGCGCACGACTACCGCTACTTCCCCGATCCCGATCTCGTGCCGCTGGAGATCTCGCGCGAGGACGTCGAGCGCATCCGCGGCACGCTCGGCGAGCTGCCGTGGCAGCGCTACGAGCGTTACACGGCCGAGTACGGGATCGGGCCGAAGCCGGCTACTCAGCTGCTCGACAACCTTTCGCTCGCGCGCTACTTCGATCGCATCGTCGCGATCAGCGCGAACCCGCAGCAGTCGGCCAACTTCGTGCTCGGAGATCTCTCGCGCCTGGCCAACGAGAACGGCATTGCGATCGCCGATTCGAAGGTGTCGCCGGAGCATCTGGCCGAGCTGATCGCCCTGGTCGAGGCCAAAACGATCAACTCGAAGATCGCCAAGGAGCTGCTGGCGCGCATGTGGGAGGGCGCCGGCTCGCCCAAAGCGCTGGTCGAGGGTGAGGGGCTCGCGCAGACGAGCGATCCCGCGGCGATCGAGGGCTTTGTCGACGACGTCCTGGCGGCAAATCCCGGCGTCGTCGCCGACTACCGTGCCGGCAAGACGAACGTCGGCGGCTTCTTGGTCGGGCAAGTGATGAAGGCGTCGCGCGGCAAGGCCGACCCCGCCCTCGTCAACGCGCTGCTCGCGCGCAAGCTCCAAGGATAAGAAGCGACGGGGACCCCGTGACCGCTTTGGCCGACCGGCGAACGCTGGAAGCCCTCGATTTCGCAAGCGTTCGCGACCGGGTGATCGCGGGAACGCGCACGCAGCGCGCAAAGGCGCGCGCCCACGCTCTGGAGCCCCACGCGCAGATGGAGCGGGTGCGCGTCGAGCAGCGGCGCACCGCCGCGGCGCGCGAACTCGTCGCCAGCGCCGATCTGCACGTCGGCGCGGCCGTCGATACGGCGGAGCTCACGGCGGGCGCGGCGCTCGGGCGAACGCTCGGTGCGACCGAACTGCGCGCCGTGGGCGACGCGCTCGCTGCCGCCGCGGCCGCCTACAACGCGGCACGCGAGAGCGAGGTGCTCGCGCCCGTCCTCGCGGGCTACGCGCCGCTGCGCGAGTTGCAGCGCGCGCTGACGGACGCGATCGACGAGCGCGGCGTGGTGCTCGACCGCGCCTCCCCCGCACTCGGGCGCATTCGTCGCGGGCTCGCGCAGGCGGGCGCCGACGCGCGCGACCGCGTCGGCGCGATTCTGCGCTCCGCAAAGTACGCCAAGGCGATCCAGGACACGATCGTCACGCTGCGCGAGGGGCGCTTCGTCGTTCCGGTCAAGGCGGAGTTCGCGGGAGAGTTCCCGGGCATCGTCCACGACACGAGCGCGAGCGGGCAGACGCTCTTCATCGAACCTCTCGCCGCGCTGGACGCCAACAACCGCGTGCGGACCCTGCGCATCGAAGAGGAACGCGAGGTGCAACGCGTCCTCGAAGATCTCTCCCGGCGCACCGGCGCCGAGGCGGTCCGCATCGAGAGCAACGTCGAGATGCTCGCCGAGCTCGATCTGCTGGTAGCCAAGGCCAACGTGGCGCGCGCGATGGACGCGATCGAGCCGGAGTTGAGCGACGAGGCGCTGGTGCGCGTCGTGCGCGGGCGCCATCCGCTGCTCGGCGAGCGCGCGGTTCCACAATCCCTCGCGCTCGACGACGCGACGCGCTTGCTCGTGATCAGCGGCCCGAATATGGGCGGCAAGACCGTGGCGCTCAAGATGGTCGGGCTCTTCGTCGCGATGACGTACTGCGGGATGCAGCTCCCGGCGGCGCCGGGAACGGCGATCGGGAGCTTTGCGCGCGTCCTGGCCGATATCGGCGACGAGCAATCGATCGCCGACAATGCGTCGACGTTTTCCGCGCATCTGCAGCGGATGCGCGAGTTGCTCGGCGGGGCCGGGCCCGGGACCCTGGCGATCGTCGACGAGATCGGCGGCGGCACCGAGCCGACGGCGGGTGCGGCGCTTGCGATCGCGATGCTCGAGCGCCTGTTGGAAAGCGGCGCCCGCGGCGTCGTCACGACCCACGCGACCGAGCTCAAGCTCTTCGCGCACGGGCGCGCGGGTGTCGCGAACGCCAGCGTCCGCTTCGACCCGGCAACCTTCCAGCCGACGTTCCATCTCGACGTCGGTGCCCCGGGACAATCCCTGGCCTTTCCGCTGGCGCGAAAGCTCGGGATCGATGCGGCGATCGTCGAGCGCGCGCAGGCGCTGCTCGAGCATCGCGAGCGCGATTACGAGACCGCGCTGGCCGAGCTCTCGCTGCGTACGGCGGAGCTCGAGCGCGAACGCGAAGGGCTCGCGCAGGAGCGCGGCGCGGCGGCGCGGGAGCGCGAGGAGCTCGCGCGCGAGCGCGAGGGGTTCGAGCGCGAGCGCCGGGGCTTCGCGGCCAAGGCGGAGGAGCGCATGCAGCAGGCGCTGCGCGACTACGTCGGAGAGCTCCAACGGCGTGCCGCGGAGCGCGGACCCGCGCGCCCCAAGGTCACGCCGTCGCAATCGGCTTCGCTCGGCGCCGCGATCGAAGCGATGCGCCGCGACCTGGGCATCGTGCCCGAAGCGCGCAACGGCGGCGACGACGGCGCCTACGCGGCCGGCGCGCGCGTGCGCGTGCTTTCGCTCGCGCAAGAGGCGGAGGTCGTCGAGGACTACGGCGGCACGCTGCTCGTAGCGATCGGCCCGATGAAGATGGTGGTTGAAAAAACCGACGTACGGCGTATCGCCGGTGCCGCCGAGAAACGCCGGGAGCGCGGACGTGCCGGGAGCGCGCGGCTCGAGGCGGCGACGCGCTCGCAAGCCGAGCTCGACGTGCGCGGCAAGCGCTTCGCGGAGGCGGAGCCGCTGGTGGAACGCTGGATCGACGAGGCGGTGCTAGCGGGGAACTCGCCGGTGCGGCTGATCCACGGAAAGGGAACCGGCATGCTCGGGCGCGGCCTCCAGGAGTATCTCCGGCTCCATCCCTCGGTCAAGAGCGTGCGATACGGCAACGAGACCGAGGGTTCGTCGGGCGTGACCATCGTCGAGCTCGCATGAGCCCCGCGAGCGCATGCTGGAGGCGCCGGCAGCGCCTCCGGCGTACTGGACGCGTTCGATGAACCCGCTCTTTTCCGACGCCGAGGCGCTGCTCGACGGCTTCGATCACGTCGAGACGGTTGACGATTTTCGCGACCGCCTCGCGCTCGGGCGCCCGCTGCGCGTCAAGCTCGGCATCGATCCGACCAGCCCGGATCTCCATCTCGGCTTCATGGTCGTCTTGCACAAGCTGCAGCGATTTGCGCAAGCGGGTCACGACGTCACGCTCATCATCGGCGACTTTACGGCGCGGATCGGCGATCCGAGCGGCAAGAACGTCACGCGCCCGCAGCTCACGGCCGACGAGATCGAAGCCAACATGAAGACCTATCGCGAGCAGGCGGGCAAAGTGCTCGATCTGGAGCGCGTGACGCTGCGTTACAACTCGGAATGGCTCGATCGCTTGAACTTCGCCGACCTCGTCAAGCTGCTCGCGAAGACGACGGTCGCGCAGATGCTCGAGCGCAACGACTTCAGCAACCGTTACGAGAGGGGCGCGGCCATATCGCTGCACGAGTTTCTCTATCCGGTCGGGCAGGCGTACGAC
>DATJRF010000151.1:0-2740 GCA_035505015.1 Verrucomicrobiia bacterium
GACCGTCCGGCGCCGATCCATCGTTACGTCCTCTCCCTCGCCGGCGTCGAGCGCCCCAACGTCTGCTACGTTCCCACCGCCGGCGGCGACGCGTCGGAGGCGATCGACGGTTTCTACTCCGCTTTTGCCGGGATTGGCGGAGTCTTGACCCATCTTAGCGTGTTTCGCAACACGATCTCCGACGTGGCCGCGCTGCTGCGCGAGCAGCACGTCATCTACGTGGGCGGAGGCAATACGCGCAACTTGCTGCTGCTTTGGGCGGCCTGGGGCATCGATACGGCGATTCGCGCCGCGTGGGAGCGCGGTGCGATACTCGCCGGCCCGAGCGCGGGCGGTCTCTGCTGGTTCGAGGCGGGCTTGACCGATTCGTGGCCCGGCGAGTTTCGGGCGCTCGCGTGCTTAGGTTGGATCCCGGGGAGCTTTTGCCCGCATTACGACTCCGAGCCGGGACGGCGCCCGGTGCTGGAGCGCGCGATCGCCGCCCGAACGCTTCCACCCGGCTATGCCGTCGAAGACGATGCGGCGCTGCATATCGTCGACGGTCGACTTTTCCGCGCCGTGGCGCAACGCGACGGCCAACGAGCGTATGCGGTTCGCTCGCAGAGCGGACGCTTCGTCAGCGAAGCGCTGCCGATGCATCGGCTCGGCGACTGATCCACCGGTAGAGCGCGAAGGCGAGCGCCGCAAAGGCAAGCGGCCCGAGCCAGTTGGCGATGCCGGCGAAACGAGCGCCAACCAGCGCGAGCGGCGCCCCATTCCCGCTCCCGGCGATCAAGCCCGCCAGCAGCACGCCGAAGAGACTCTCGCCCACGATGAGCCCGGAGGCGAGCAGCACGCCCAGCCGCTTGGCGGATTCTCCGTTTCCACGGCGGTCGGCGAGACGGTTGTAGCACCAACCGATCAGCGCCCCGAGCGCCACCGGCAGCGTCGTTGCCGGCGGCAAGTACATGCCGATCCCGACCGCGAGCGGCGGGAGCTTGTACCGGGTCGTCGCGCGCAGCACTTCGTCGAGCACCACGAGCCCGGCGCCGACGAGCGCGCCGGCGCCGATCAGCCCCCAATCGAGATGGCCGCCGATCACGCCTTGCGCGAGCGCCGAGATCAGCGTCGCCTGCGGCGCGGGCAGAGGCTGCGCTCCGGCGGCACCGTGCAGGGCGGGCGCGCCCGCGAAGCCGTACGCGCGGTTGAGCAGATCGAGGATCGGCGGAATGACCAGCGCGCCGAAGACGACGCCGACGATCAGTGCGACCTGCTGGCGCGACGGCGTCGCATCGACCAGCTGACCCGTCTTGAGATCCTGCAGGTTGTCGTTGGCGATCGTCGCGACGTTGAGCACCACCGCGGTCACGAAGAGTGCCAACGCCACCAGCGCTTGCGAGAGCTTGGGATCGGAGCCTGCAAAGAGCGCGAGCAGGAGCGCGATGCCGAGCACCGCGAGGATCGCGAGGCCGGAGACGGGGCTATTCGAAGAGCCGATCAGCCCGGCCATGTAGCCGCACACGGCCGCGACCAAGAATCCCACGACGACGACGTACGCGATCGCACCCAAGACGAGCGGAAGCGTCGATCCCGCGAGCGGGCCGCCGCGCAGAAAGCCGGCGAAGAGCACGGCCAGCGGAACCAGCAGCGCGACCGAAACGAAAGCAACCACGCCGATCGGAAGATCGCGCTCGGTACGCGGCAGCCGATCGCCCTCGCCGGCGGCGCTGCGGCGCGAGGCTTCGATCGCGGCGAGCAGGCCGCGATAGACGGGCACGGCCAGCTTCCCGAGCGTCCACAGCGCGGAGACGCCGATCGCTCCCGCTCCGATGAAGCGCACCTGATGCGACCAGACGGCCGTCGCCACGTCGCCGGCGCTGCCGGCGATCGGATGGAGCGCGGTGAGGATCGGCGTCGCAACGCCCCAGGCGATGAGGTAGCCGCAGAACATCGCGAGCCCAACGGCCAAGCCGACCAAGTGCCCGGCGCCGAGCAGCGCAAACGAAAGGCCGAAGCCGATTCCCGTCGAGGCCGCGCCCGCGCGAAAGAACGCGTCCACCTCGGAGGTGAAGATCTTGGTGGCCGCGATCGCCGCAAACGCCGCCGACGCGACGGCGCCGCCGGCCACCGCGAGCAGGCCCGTCTTTCCTTCCGCCTCGCCCGCGGCGCCGCCGCTGCCGACGCGCAGCACCTCGGCGGCCGCGACGCCTTCGGGGTAGGGCAGATCGGATTGCGTAACGAGCGCTCGGCGCAGCGGAATCGTGTACATCACGCCGAGGATGCCGCCGACCGCGCAGATCCCGAACGACTCCCAGAACGGAAAGCCGTTCCACCAGCCGACCATCACGAGCCCCGGCAGCACGAAGATGACCGAGGAGAGCGTCCCCGCCGCCGACGCCACCGTTTGCACGATGTTGTTCTCGTAGATGGAGGCGTTGCGGAAAGCCCGCAACGCGGCCATCGAGATCACCGCCGCGGGGATCGACGAGGCGAACGTCAGGCCGGCTTTGAGCCCGAGATAGACGTTGGCCGCCGTGAAGACCAAGGTGATGCCCGCTCCCAGTAAGAGACCGCGGAGCGTCAGCTCGACGCGCCCATCGCGGGCGCCGGATCGCGTCATGGCGCCGAGCGTTCGACGCCCGGAACTCCTCAGCTTCTTCTTCCATTCTTCGTAGGCCACGCCTAAGATGGCTCTATGGCACGACTCATGCAGCGCTACTACGTCAACTGCCCATACCACATGTCGCAGGGCTTCTTGCAG
>DATJRF010000152.1:0-11728 GCA_035505015.1 Verrucomicrobiia bacterium
GTTTTGCGGTGGTCGCGGCGTGGAACCGGAGGCATCCGCGCGAACCCATGACCTTCGCTTACGCCGAGAGCGAATGGCCTGCGATCGACCGGTGGGAACTACCGGTGTTCTATTTCTTTCGCGATGGCAAGCTGGCAGCCGAAGTCGTCGGCTGGCCGCGCGGAGGGCGCAAGCCGCAAATCCTGCGCGCCCTGCAGCAGATCGGTCTGGTTGATACCGAATAATATTGGTCCCTTACGAGCCTGCGGGAGAAGCTGATCAAAATCGGCGCGAAGGTCGTCAGCCGGTCGCTACACCGCCTTCCAAATGGCTGAAGTTGCCATACCGCGCCGTCTGTTTACGGACATCTTGCGGCTGATCGCAACGCTGCGCGCGCCGCCGATTCCCGCGACGGCAGGCCTTTTACTGTATCATCGCGCGGTGGGTTCTGGACAAGCTTGGCGGCGGGTTGTACGACGTCATCGACTCGCCTCGTGCGGAAGTCGTTGGATGCGATGCTGGTTGGAAGATGAAACGCCAGCGCGCGCGGCGCGTAGTACGTCGGTCGCTCCCTACGTGTAAGCGCTCCGTCCTCCGACCGGCTACTTCTGGCGAGGAGGGCGTTTGTGGGCTTATGATAGTTCGGCTGCCCCTCCGCAGCCGTAGCGTAATAATGCTCCACATAGCCCAGGTACCCGGGCGAGTAGTTGGTGTCGGGTAGTTGAAGTACGTGTTGTTCTAAAAGTGATCCACGGGAAAGTTCGGATCTTTCGTCGTGTAGTTGGTCCACGTCGTGGCCTGGGCCGGGCTCATCACCCGCAGCAGCACGCCTGCCAGGGTCCCGGTGCCGTCCAGCTTGGCCCAGAAGGGATGCGTGCTCGCCGAAAAAGCCTGCACCACCTCGGCATAGCTCCTCGGGCCGATCGAACCGAGATTGTTCGGCGTCGTCGCGCCCCCAATCGCCCGTTCAGCTGCCCGGTGTACGGAAATGCGGCCGGAATCGCCCGGCAGCCACTCGAAAAGGACGATCAAATGGCAAATACCGGTCTAGTATAACCATGCTGCATCTCGGCGTCGCGGGGATGGATCCCGGACAGCGGCGGCTCAACGGACCCCAGACCACCGGCCGCACCTACGACAATCTGTCGCAGCCGCAGTTCGGCATCGACGCGTCGATGATGAGCGTCTCGATTCCGATGCGCGACGGCGTCGAGCTCAAGGCGGACGTCTATCGTCCGCAGGGCGCAGGCGCCGCACCGGCCTTGTTTGCCGCCTCGCCGTATCCGCGCCAAATTCAAAACAGCGGCATGCCCAGCGGTTTCGTCGAGGCGGGCGCGACGGACTTCTGGGTACCGCGCGGCTACGCGCACGTCATCGTCAATCTCCGCGGGACGTGCGGATCGGGCGGCAGCTACGACTTCTTCGGGCCGACCGAGCGGCAGGATATGTTCGATACGGTGGAGTGGATTGCCGCGCAGCCGTGGTGCGACGGTAACGTCGGCGGGATCGGGATCAGCGCGTTTGCGATGACGCAGTTCGAAGCGGCGGTCGAGGCGCCGCCCCACCTCCGCGCGATTTTCGCGCCCCTCGCGACCGTCGACCTTTTCGATGCCTTCTATCATGGGGGCGTGCTCAACGCGTTGTTCGGACTATCTTGGCTGCGCGCGGTCTCCGCGATGGCGGGGCTCGACGATCGGGAGCTGCGCGGCTGGCTGGCGACCGCCGTCGAGAGCGCGCTGCGCCAGCCGAAGATTCACGCGAAGTTCGAACACTTCAACGGCGAAGCGGCGATGACGCTGATGAAACCGCTCCTGCGGCTCGGCGGGAACATGCCGCACCCGTTCGATCGGCTCGTCGAAGCCGGATCGATCGCGCATCAGGTCAAGGATGCATTCTGGCAGGCGCGCGACATGATGCCGCTGCTCGATCGCGTTACGTGTCCGACGTACCTCGCCTCCGACTGGCAGAACGTGCCCGTCCATCTCCCATCGACCATCGCGGCGTTCCGGCGGCTTCCCGAAGGCACGCACAAACGGATCGCGCTGCTTGGCGAATTCGGGATGACGTGGCCGTGGGAGAGCCTGCACGTCGAAGCACTCGCATGGTTCGACCACTGGATCAAGCGGCGCGCCACCGGAATCTTGGACGGACCGCCCGTGCGTTACGTCGTTAGCGGCGCCCCGGACGCAAACTGGCGCACGAGCGCTACGTGGCCGCCGCCCGAATCGATCGCCACGTCGTTTGCCTTGCGCGCCGACGGCGCCCTGGCTATGGACGAGGGCGCATCGGGATCGCGTTGTTACGTCTATCGCTCGCCGGCGCTCGCGCACGCGCCGGCGAGCGCGCCGAGCCTGCTAGCGTGGTCGACGCCGCCTCTTGCATCCGATCTCTACCTCGCGGGACCCGTCGAGCTGGAGCTGCGAGCGGCGAGCAGCGGCGGCGACACGGCCTTCATCGCCGTTCTTCAAGACGTCGGGCCCGACGAAAGTATCGTCGACGTAACCATGGGCTGCCGGCGTGCCGCGATTTCCGACGATGGCACGCAACTGCGCGCGGTGCCGGCCGAAGAGCCGCAAACGTACCGCATCGCCCTGGTCGACAACGCCCGCTGCTTTCGCGCGGGTCGTTCGATCCGCCTCATCCTGCGAGGCGACGATAGCGGTTCGCCACCTGCGATGATGGGATTCGAGCACGCGCCGATCGGAACCGCAACCCGGGTAACGATCCACTCGTCGTCGCGCCTGACGCTGTCGCTGCTTCCCACTCCGGCGTCGCGCTGACGCGCTAGATCGCGATGAGCTCGCGAGCCCGTCTCCAGCCCGAACGCCGGTTCGCTAGAGCTGAGGTACTAGCACCTGACCTTGCCGGCTGGGATGCTTCGACACTCAGCGGTAACGGAACTTTGCGTCGTCCCGAGGCGTTTGATAACAGGCAGCATCTTGCTTGAAAGGAGTGGAACGTGAACGAACGTTCGTTGTACGCCATTGTGTACGCGATCGCATTGGCATCGCGCGGGTCGCCACAATCCACTACCTCGCCGCCACAAAGCGCAAGCGCGGCGAGCGCCGCGCGCGCAGAACGCGTACGGCGCGGCGGTCGCCGCCGATGGGCGGTGTTTACGTGAGCAAAGACGTATGAAAACTGACCCCATAGCCGCCTTCCGGCAGCCCCTGAACCGAGGTCCGGAGAATCCAGTCGAATGAAGCGAAGCGCCCTCATGAGCACGCTAGGGACACTCGCCGCAGGTGGATTGACGGCTTGCTCCGGAGTGTCGCGGATCTTTCCAGTGGCACCGGGAGACGGGTTCGCTGCGGAGCCGTTCGCGCATGGCGCCGCGACCGACGTGATCGTCGTGGGATGCGGTTTATCTGGGATCGCTGCCGCACGTACGGTGCTCTCCTACGGTCGATCCGTCGTCGTGCTCGAAGCGCGCGATCGCGTCGGTGGGCGCGTCTACACCGACAATACGACGTTTTCGGGCTTTCCGTTCGACTACGGTGCGCAGTTCTTTCAGCAGGTTATCTCCGGCAATATCCTCTATCAAATCGCTAAAGCGCGCGGGATTAAGGTCATCGGCGTCTCCACCTTCCCCGCACTCTTCTATCGCGGGCCGAACAAGGCGTCGGATTCGGACGTTCTGAGCGCTGTGACGACGTACGCGGACATGCTGCAGAGCATCCTGGCTGCAGGTGCTGCGATAACGAAACCGGGCGAGGATTTTGCCTGTTCCGAAGTTACCGGCCTCTACGCAAGCGATCCCTGGTACCAGAACGCGATCTCGATCAACGTCACGGGCACCAGCTTGGTCCCGGCGAAGAAGTCCTCGCTGCTCGATATCGCGACGTTCTTGGAGGTCTCCCCGGCACCGTTTACCACGCCGGGTGATTTTTTCCTAACGAAGACCGGAATGGGTAACTTTGTGGCAAGCCTCGCGACGGGGTTGCCGGTACGCAAGAACGAGCCGGTCGTGCGGATCGCGCACGACAGCGCCGGCGTCACGGTGACGACGAGACAAGCCTCGTACCGTGCAAAGACCGTCATCGTGACCGTTCCGATGGCGGTTCTCGCCGCCGGCGGCGTCCATTTCGAGCCGAAGTTGCCCTTAGACGTGCGCGGCGCGATCGCCGACCTTCCGTTGGGAGTCTTGTACAAGTTCGCGATTGGTTTCAAGGCGAGCTTTTTGAAGCACGTTTCGAAGACGTCGGTGGTCACGCCGCTTTCGCATCGGCCCAGTCAGCCGACGTATTTCCTGAAGATGAACGACGAGAACGTCGTCGAGGCGCTCATCGACGACGGAGAAAGCTATGAAGCGATGCCGCGCTCTAAGCAAATCGCGACGGTGCTCAAACTCATGGAAGAGACGTTCCCCGGCGCGAGCCGGGCGTTCGACGGTCGTTTTTCGTCGTCGAGCTGGAGCCGGCAAGAGTATTCGCTCGGCTCGTACAGCCGTGCCAAGATCGGCGCGGTTGGCGCTCGTACGTTCCTGCGCGCTCCGGTCGGGAACCTGTACTTCGCCGGCGAGGCGGTCGCGCTGGGAGGACTCCATAGCTCGATGCACGGCGCCTACACGTCCGGTGTCGCCCAGGCGTCTGCCGCGCTCAAAGGGATTGGCGTCTCCGGTCTTCGGCTCGATCGCCTGGGAGTCGCCGAAGAGGAGCTCCGGCTCTCCCCTTCATCGAGTTCTCATCTGCAGGGCGGGGAGCCGGGCGGCTAGCCGAAACACCGCGGCGAAAAGCCCGGTATGTATAGCGTGTTGGCCGCCGCGCTGCTCGCCGTCGTCATCTCGTCGCCGGCTCCATCGCCGTACGAGATCTTTGCGCGCGCGCGCGAGTACTGGCAGACGCAGCGTTATCCGGGAGAGCTGGAATACGACGTGGTCGTGCGCGTCGTCGAAGGCGGAAAGGTTCGCATCGAGCACTATCGCAGCGGGTACGACGGCTATACCGGCGACGTGCGCTTCGACGCGGTGAGCGAGGAGGAGCATGAGCACCCGCACGTGGTTAAGGGCGCGAACCTCTCGTTCTTCTTCTGGCGGATCGGCCGCGCGGATGCGCCGGTCGACTACCTGGGCGTTGCCGATCTCGCTCCCAACTACGGGTTCGGCATCGGGCGCACGCCGCTTTCGCCGCCGCCCCACTCTCCCACACCCGCCGAGCTCGTGCGCGAGATTCGCGAGCAGTTCCACGATCCGGATCCCCACGCGACGCCGACGCCGGCGCCTGCCCCGACCCCGGCGCTGCGCGAGATCGCATCGGTCTTCAGCAAGGACCGTGCCTACGACATCACGCTCGCCGGCATCGACCGCCTCGCCGAAGGGCCGGCCTACCACCTCCAGCTCAAGCCGCTGCGCCAGCCCAAGAAGTACCGCCTGCGCGATCTCTGGGTCGATACGGCGACGTTCGCGCCGCGCAAGCTCACCGAGGCGCTCAACTTCGTCGACGGCCCCGGCACCGACGTTCCCTGGAACGTGACCTTCGCGCAGATCGGCGGCGCGCTCTACATCGACAAAGAGACCGCGCTTGCGGCGATCGACTACGACGGCGAAATCTACCGCGAAGCGAGCGTGAGCATCGAAAATCTCCGCGAGGTCGCGAAGCTGCCGCGCGACCTCACCGATTTCACGCCGGCCACGCTGATTCTGCGCGAGCCCTGAGTTTAGGGCTGCCCCCTTGACGGATGCGCCGATATCGTAGTACCGTGTCGGAAATGTTCTCGCACGCCTACGCCATGATGTGTTGCTGTCGCTTCCTCGAAGGACTCGGCGTGGCATAGTTTTGGCTTAGCGAAGCGCTCGCTTCACGAAGCTCCACGCCGAAGGGCGCGGAGCTTTTTTCTTTCTCCACCAACGACTTGTGAGGTTATCATGATCGAACGAAGTCCGAGCATCCCATTGCCCGCGCTGGCCGTCGAAGAAGCCGCGCGGGAGCTCGAAGGCGCGGCACCGCGCGAAATCCTCACCTGGGCGATCGATGCCCACCCGCGAATCGCGCTGGCCTGCAGCTTCGGCGGCATCACCGGCGTCGCGCTGCTCGATCTGGTCATGCGGATCGATCGCACCGTCCCCGTCTACTATCTCGATACCGGGCTGCTCTTCCCCGAAACCTACGCCCTGATCGACCGCCTCGCCCGGCGCTACGACGTCGCACCGATTCGCGTCGCTGCGGACCTGACGGTCGCGCAGCAGCGCGAGCGCTTCGGCGACGAGCTCTGGTCCCGCGACCCCGACGCCTGCTGCGCGCTGCGCAAGATCGAGCCTCAGCGCAGCTTCCTGCGCGGATACGACGCTTGGATCAGCGGCATCCGCCGCGACCAGACCGCCGATCGCCGGCGCACCCCGGTCGCCGCCTGGGACGAGCGGTTCGGCTTGGTCAAAGTCAATCCGTTTGCGGCCTGGAGCGAACACGATATCTGGAGCTACGCGGCGGCACATCGCCTCGAGTACAACCCTCTCCACGATGCCGGCTACGCGAGCATCGGCTGCGTTCCGTGCACGCGGGCCACGCGGCCGGGCGAGGATCCGCGCTGCGGGCGCTGGCCGCAGAGCGCGAAGACCGAGTGTGGGCTGCACCGATGAGCGACGTCGAAGCGATCAAAACCGGCAGCGACCTGCTGCGCGGCGACATTGCCGAAGAACTATCCAGCGGCACCGCCTCGTTCGGCGAACGAAGCCAAACGCTGCTCAAGTTTCACGGCACCTATCAGCAGGACGACCGCGATCTGCGCAAGGAGCGCCGCGAAACCGGCTCCGAAAAGGCATACCAGTTCATGGTGCGCTCGCGGATCCCGGGCGGCGTCTTGAGCGCGCAGCAGTATCTCGTGCACGACGAGCTCGCCACCCGCTACGGCAACGGCACGCTGCGCCTCACGACACGCCAGGGCATTCAGCTCCACGGCGTGCTCAAAGGCGAGCTGCGCGCGACGATCCGCGCGATCGACGCGGCCCTGCTCACCACCTTGGCGGCCTGCGGCGACGTCAACCGCAACGTCATGGCGTGCCCGGCTCCGCCCGCCACGCCGCTGCAGGCAAGCGTTGCCGCCGCCGCGCACGAGCTGGCGGCGCATCTGACGCCGCGCACCCGCGCCTATCACGAGCTCTGGCTCGACGGCGAGAAGCAGAGCGAACCCGAAGCGGAGCCGATTTACGGGCCGTCCTACCTGCCGCGCAAGTTCAAGATCGCACTCGCGCTCCCGGACGACAACTGCGTCGACGCGTTCACGCAAGATCTCGGCTTCGTCGCCGAAGAGCGGGACGGCACGCTCGCCGGCTATACGGTACTCGCGGGCGGGGGCATGGGCTCGACGCACGGCAAGCACGAGACGTATCCGCGCTTGGCGACGCCGCTCGCCTCGATCGCCCCACGCGAGCTGCTCGAGGTGGCCGAGGCCGTCGTCACCGTCCAGCGGGATTACGGGGACCGCGCCAACCGCAAGCACGCGCGCCTGAAGTACCTCGTGCAGGAGCGCGGGATCGACTGGCTTCGCGGCGAGGTGGAGCATCGGATCGGCCGCCGGCTCGCCGATCCGAACCCGGTCCGCTTCCAAGGTGCTCGGGATCACCTCGGTTGGCACGCGCAGGCCGACGGCAATCGCTACTTGGGGCTCCACGTCGCGAGCGGCCGGATCGCCGACCGCGTTACGGCGCTCGTGCGCCGCGGGATACGCGCGGTGCTCGAACGCCATCGCGCGGGCGTCCACCTGACGCCTCAGCAGAATCTCCTCTTGACCGGGATTTCCCCACGCGACGTCGGCGCCGTCGACGCCCTGCTGCGCAGCTACGGCGTCGAAACGGATCCCGCGAAGCTGGGAATCCGGCGTGCGGCGCTCGCCTGCCCGGCATTGCCGACCTGCGGGCTCGCGGTCGCCGAAGCGGAGCGCGCTCTTCCCGCCGTGGTCGATCTCCTCGAACGCGAGCTCGCCCGGCTCGGCTTGGGCGGCGAAGAGATCGCGGTTCGCATGACCGGTTGTCCGAACGGATGCGCGCGCCCGCGCACCAGCGAGATCGGCATCGTCGGCCGTTCGCTCGGAATATACGACGTCTTCGTCGGCGGCGACGCGGCCGGAAGGCGTTTGAACGAGGTGCTTGCACGGGGCGTTCCGCAGAACGAGCTGATCGGGGTGCTGCGGCCGCTCCTGCAGCGCTGGAAGGTGGAGCGCTTGCCGGGCGAAGCGTTCGGCGACTTCGCGGCACGCGCAAAGATTGAGTCATGGCGGCCTGCCCCCCTTGACGAGCGCGACGCCGCCTTGGTACGGTCGTGACCACGATGCTCCGGATCACCACGACGACCACCACCACGGCCACCACCGCCACGCAGCGGTGCGGTGCAGGATCGTCGTAGCGTTTCGAAGACCAGAACGAACACAACGCACTCCGACGAGCCCCGCGCCGAACGCGCGGGGCTCGTTTTTTCTTCTCAGGAAGGCGCAGATCAGATGGGCGTCCCCGAGTTCGTCCAACCACCGCTGCCGCGTATCGATCCGGCCGGTTACAAGCGCGCGCTGCGAGAGCGCCGCGCGTCGTACGATCCGCGCTTCGGCAGCGGCGTCTGGCGGCTGCTCGAGCTCTTGCCGGCCTTCTCCCCCGCGGACGTGGTCACGCTGGGCGAGGGCAATCTGCCGCTCTACCCGAGCCGTCCCGGTGCGCGATACGCCGGCGTCGACGCGCTCGCGTACCTGCATCTCGGCATGAACCCGACCGGATCGTTCAAGGATCTCGGGATGACGGTCGCGATCACGGCGGCCAAGGCCGCGGGCGCGCGCGGCGTGGTCTGCGCCTCGACCGGCAACACCGCCTCCTCGATGGCCGCCTACGCCGCACGCGCGGGCATCGAGGCCTACGCGCTCATCCCGCGCGGCGGGGTCAGCAACGCAAAGCTGCTGCAGACGCGCGATTACGGCGCACGCATCGTCGAGGTCGAAGGCAGCTTCGACGATGCATTCGCGCGCCTGGCCGGCGTCGAAGGCGATCTCGCGATCGTCAACTCGATCAATCCCTATCGCCTCGAAGGCCAGAAGTGCGCAGCGTTCGCGCTGCTCGAAGCGCGCGAGTGGAGCGTGCCGGACTGGGTCGTGATGCCGGGCGGCAACCTCGGCAACGCGAGCGCGATCGGCAAGGGTTTCCGCGAGGCGCTCGCCCTCGGCCTGATCGACCGGCTTCCGCGCCTCGCCGTCGTCCAGGCCGCCGGCGCGGCGCCGTTCGCGCAGTTGTGGCAGAGCGGCGGCGAACTCGTTCCGGTCGTCGCCCGCACCTCGGCGAGCGCGATCGCGGTGGGATCGCCGAAGTCGTGGCAAAAGGCGCTGCGCGAAGTACGCGAGAGCGAGGGCTTCGTTTTGGCCGTCGACGACGACGCGATCGACGACGCCAAAGCCGCGATCGGCGCGGAGGGAATCGGCTGCGAGCCGGCCTCGGCCGCATCGCTGGCGGGGCTGCGCGCGCTGCGCGCGAGCGGAATCATCGCGCCGGGCGCGGACGCCGTTGCGGTGCTCACCGGCCACGTGCTCAAAGACGTCGACGCAATCGCGCGGATCGCCGCCCGCAGCGACGGCGAGGCCGGCCGTGCCCTCTCGCGCTGAATCCTACGAGCTCTCCGTCCCCGCCACGAGCGCCAACCTCGGGCCGGGCTTCGACGCGGTCGGCCTGGCGCTCGAGCTCCGAATGCGCGCGCGCGTGGCGGGAGCGCGCGCGTTCGAGCTGCGCTTCGAGCCGGGCAGCGAGGCGCCGTCCCACGACGGCCTGCACGACGCGATCGTCGCGGCAATGCGCCGGGTGGACGAGCGCCTGCCGAAGATCCGCATCGACGTCAGCAACGAGATTCCGCTGGGCAAGGGGTTGGGGTCGAGCGCCGCCGCCGGCGTGCTCGGGCTTGCGGTCGCGCTTCGCTCCCGCGACGGCGCGATCGCGACGCGCCAGCTCGCGCGCCTGGCCTGCGAGCTCGAAGGCCATCCCGACAATGCCCTGCCGGCGATCTACGGCGGCGCCGTCATCGCGGCCTCGGCCGAACCCGGCGCGCACGTGCGCCTGCGGCTCGCGAGCACCCTGCGCGCGCTCGTCGTCGTCCCCGGGATCGACTTCCCCACCGGTCAGGCGCGCGCGCTGCTCCCCCGCACCTACGCGCGCGGCGACGTCGTCTTCACCGCGCAGCGTGCGGCGCTGCTCGGCGCTGCGCTCGCCACCGGTTCGTGGGCGGAGCTGGGCGAGGCGATGCACGACCGGCTCCACCAGCCCTACCGCGTACCCCACATTCCCGGAATGGCGGCGGCTCTCGGGCTGCGCGAGCGCGGCGTCATCGGCACGGCGCTCTCGGGCGCGGGCCCGAGCTTGATCGCGCTGCTGCGGCCGGGCACCGCCCCGAAGCGCGCGGCTGCGGCGTTCGAAGCCTGCTTTGCGAACGCCGGCATCCTCTCGCGCGCGCTGTCGTTGCGGCTCGCAGCGCGCGGGCTCGTCGTCGCGGTCGGGGATTGACCGCATGGACGCGCGCGTGGTACTCTGCCTGAAATGTCTGCGATCGCCACCGCGATGATGTGTCTCATGTGCCGCATGCAAGATCATGCCGGCGAGGTGAGTCGCGTCCCGCAAGCGTAAGCACACAGCAGAACTCCAAGAAAAACGCTTTGGTCCGCGCCCCTCGCCGAAACTCGGCGAGGGGCGCGTGCTTTTCCTCGCCTTCCCATCTTAACAGGAGCCTGGAAATGCAACTCACGGTCGGAATCGGATTACTCGGATGCGGAACGGTCGGCGCCAGCGTCGCCGAGCGGCTGATCGCCGCACGCGACGCAATCGAGCGCCGCAGCGGCGTAGGCTACGAACTGCGTGCGATCGCCGTGCGCGACGAGCGCAAGCCCCGGCCGGCATCGCTGCCCGCGGCGCTCTTCACGCGCGATGCCGGCGCGGTGGTCGACGACGCAACCATCGATCTCATCGTCGAGTGCGTGGGCGGAACGGTGGAGGCCGCGGATCTGGTCGAGCGCGCGCTCGACCGCGGCCGCCACGTCGTGACGGCGAATAAGGATCTGCTCGCAACCCAGGGGCCGCGCCTCCAGGCGATTGCGGCCTCGCGCGGCGTCACCCTGCGCTACGAGGCGGCGGTCGGCGGCGCAATCCCGATCATCCGCTCGCTCGACGACGCGCTCGCCGGCGACGAGGTGCGGGCGATCGGCGGCGTCTTCAACGGCACCTGCACCTCGATACTCTCCGCCATGGAGGACGGCGCCGGGTACGCCGAAGCCCTCGCGCGCGCGCAGCAGCTCGGCTACGCCGAGGCCGATCCGACGAGCGACGTCGACGGCATCGACGCCGCGCATAAGCTGGCGCTGCTCGTCCAGCTCGCCTTCTCCTTGGCCGTGCTCTCGCCGCGCATCCGGCGCGTGGGAATCTCCGGCATCACCAAACGCGACATCGCACGCGCAAAGATGCTGGGACTGCGGATTCGCTTGGTAGCGGCGGCGGTGCGCGCGCCGGGCGGCGCGCTCGCCGAAGTGGCGCCGCTGCTCGTGCCGCAGAGCCATCCCTTCGCCCGGGCACGCGGCGCGGAGAACGTGGCGCGCGTCGTCGCGCGCGACGCGGGTGCGCTCGAGCTGCGCGGCGCCGGCGCCGGCGGCCGCGCCACCGCCTCGGCGGTACTGGGCGACGTCGTGAGCGCGCTGCGCGCGATCGGGGAACGCCACGATCTCGCGCACCGCGGCCGCGAGCGCGCGCTCGATGCGGCCATCGACGTCTCGCCGCTCTTCGACGCCTTGCCGCGCCATCCGGATC